>JAIXOO010000199.1 GCA_027486765.1 Saprospiraceae bacterium | reverse complement strand
GGCTTGTCTGCTTTGCGCATGCGCAATCTGCAGGAAGAAAACAAAATTTTGCTGTCCGAATTGAGCACGTGTGAAAGCCGTGAAAAAATCATTGCCTTCCTCAAAGATCCTCAAACCCAGCCAGTAGTACTGACTGAAACCACTGCAAGTACAGAAGCTGCTGCTCTGGTTTATTGGAACAAAACGAGTAAAAAGGCCATGCTCAATCCTTTCAATCTGCCCAAACTACCTAGTGATAAACAATACCAAATTTGGGTTGACGTAGCCGGAAAAATGATCAGCATTGGGCTGATCAGCACCAATTTGGAAAAGTACCAAGACTTGAAATACCTGGATGAGGCGACTAGCCTCAACATCACCATCGAGCCCTTGGGGGGGAGTGCCGCGCCTACGGTAAGTCGGTTGATTGCCAATCACGCTATCTAAACTATTCTTCTTTTTTCGCTTTGAGTAAATTTTGAGTCAAAATACCAACGCCCACGATCGTCAAAGTTCCCAACACCACCGTCAGTTTGGAGTCAAAGGGGCTTTGCCAGTGCAATGGGAAAAAGTCCTTAAAGCTCAACCAGGCAATGACCAACAAGCCCAGAACTGCGGCAATTTTTGCTGCTCGCTCCCCTACCCTCTTGTTCAAAAAGCCCAATAAAAACAGTCCCAACATGCCGCTGGCAAACAAACCCGCCATTTTCCACCAGGCATCCAACAAACTTTTCACTCCGATCATACCCAGGCCAAAAGCCATCCCCAAACAGCCCATGACTACCGTGGCGATCCGCAGCACCCGCAATTGTTGAGTAGGACTAGCCTCTGGGTTAAAATACCGCTGATAAATGTCTTGTAAAAAAACAGTTGCGGAGCTGTTCATGCCACTGCTCATCGTGCTCATAGCCGCCGACAACAAAGCCGCCATCAACAAGCCCAGAAATCCGGTTGGGATTTGGGTTTTGATAAAAAAGGGCAATACTTTATCGCCGTAATCGGCTGGCTGCAAGGCGTTAAAATCCAGGCCTTTTTCAAGGGAGACCTGTTGTTTGAGTTCCAAAATCAAGTCGGGCTGTTGTTGGTAGTAGACGTACAGAGCCGTTCCGATAAAAAAGAAAAGCATCGACACGGGTAGGTAATACACTACACACAACCAGATGCTGCGCGAAGCATCCTGGGTATTCCGAGCCGTGTGGTAGCGTTGAATGTAGTTTTGATCGATGCCAAAATTGGTCAGGTTGATGAAAAAACCGTACAAAAACACGACCCAAAAACTGCTCTGAAAAAAATCGGGTCGAAAACTGCCCAGACTGAATTTGTGTTCCTGCCAGCCCGTCGAAACAATAGTAGAAAGCTTGACTTGTGACAAAACGATCCCTAAAATCAACAAAGCGCCCAAGGTTTTGATGATGGCCTGCACGACTTCCGTCCAGATCACTGCCTCCATGCCCCCCATCACAGTGTACACAATGATGCAGCAGCCCAGGGCCAAAATGATCCAAGGCATCCCATAACCCGTCAGTGCGTTCAACATCAGGGCTACTCCGTAAAAAATGGTACCCATACGCGCCAATTGGGTCATGATAAAACAAAGCATGGCGTAAGTTCTGGCCCATGCACCAAAACGTTCCTCCAAATGGCTGTACGCACTGACCACCTGCTGCTCGCGGTAAAAGGGTACAAAAAACCGTGCCGAAATATAAGCGGCAAAAGGCATGGAAAGGCTAAAGACAAAGGGATTCCAGTTGCTGCCAAAAGACTTGCCCGGATCCCCTAAAAAAGTAATGGCACTTAAAAACGTCGCATAAAACGACAAGCCCAAGGCCCAGCCCGGAATGCGCCCGCTGGCAGTGGTAAATTGAGCGGAACTGGTGTTGCGTTTTGAAAAGTACAGACCGACACCGACCATCAACAAAAAATAAATTACGATAATGAGGCCGTCGAGCAAAGAGAGTGAATTGGGCATGGGTTGAAATTTAAGGGTTCCAAAGTTCCAAAGTTCCAAGGTTCGGGGTTCCAGGGTTCGGGCTAACCTTGGAACTCAGAAACTTTGGAGCCCTGGAACCTCTTTATAAGCTGCTGAGTTTTTCCCAGCGTACCTTCCACTGCCCATCCTTTGGCCAGGCATCCTGAGTGCAAATCATAGCAACAGCGGCCAACAGCCCGCCGTTACCCGGCAGGTAAATACTCAGGTCGAAACGTTGGTAATTGTGGCCGTTGGTGAGGTAAGTATTTTTGACGGTTTTCATGCTGAGGTAGTCTACCACCCAGTCCGGCCTTTTCATTCGGGCAGCACTCATGGCCAGCATGGGATAATCCCAACCCCAAGTGCTGGGCCAGTCCCATTTGGTCCAAAGGGCGTCCAGGGATTTTTCGAGGATTTTGGGGTCCACTTCCGGCGAAGGAGGCAACATCCCGTAGGTGCCCGCAATCATGGGGTGGTCGTGCAAATATGCTGAATCGAGGTAACTCTCGGTTGCATTTTCCGCAAAAAGGTACAAGCCATCCCGGGTGGCTAAAGGTGCCAGTTGATCAACGACCTTTTGCCATTGATCATTGGGTGCCAGACCAGCCCGTTTGCGCCATTCCTGCGCTGTGCGCAAAGCCCAGCGCCAGTAGGTCAGTTCAAAAGGAGGATTCATGGTGGTTTCAGGGCGGAAGTTTTCCTGCGCAGGGATCAAGGCCGGGCCCAAGACGTACTGCTGGCGTTTTTCGTCCCAACGCGCATACGAAGCCATGAATTCCGCAGTGGCAAAAACCAGATCCTGGTATTGTTTTACAGTCACCATATTGGGTTTATCCTGGTACAAAAGTTCAGCCAAATAAATGAAATGTGGTTGTTGCCAGATCAGGAAAGGGCCAATGCCACTGGGGCTTTCGTCGCCCTCGGGGCCAGTCATTTTTGGCCAACGCACACCTGCGTAGCCCTGCATTTGGGCAGTAGCTTTGGCTTTTTGCTGGATTCGCTTGTAATAGGTCATTTGGGGGCGCAGGTATTCGGCGCGTTGCCACATCGGGAAATGGACACCGTGCCACCAGTGCATTTCCATATGGAATTTGCCATTCCAACTGTTGTAGGTCAAGCCGGTTTCCTGAGGCGGAAGGGTTCCGGCGCAGTTGATGCGGGTGAGGTATTGGGACAAAACCACCCGGCGTTCCAATTCTTTGGCGCGAGGGTCGGTGCACTGGGAAAAATCAACGGCACCCCCACTTTTCCAAAAACGCGACCAGGATTGGGCATTTGCAATGCGGATGCTGTCGTGATGGGGAATGCGGTTAAGGGGGAAGTCGTATTGGCTAAAAACCAGACTGCATTCAAACTTTGGCTTTTTGTTATCTGGCACCAAAAACCAGGTATGTGCGCCTCCCGCCTGAATTTCGCCAGCACTGTGCCGAACGCCAAGGTAATACAGGTCGTTGTCCTGTTGGTGAGAGAACAGGGCCCGCTGGTTTCTTTTGTCCAGTAACACACTGCGGTGCTGGTCATTCTGGGCGAAGCTGTAACTCAGGCGTTGGGGAATGCCCAGTGGAAAGCGGATTTTGACTTTGAGGCGACCTTCTTCCACCAAAGGTGAGGTAATCCGTACCGAAATACCATCTAGGTTGGGGTTGCCCAAGGTTTCAACTTTTACAGGTTGGCCTTCTATTTCAAAGGTACTGCTCATGCGGCCGGTCCAAAGATCCAGTTCTTGTTTGGGATTTTTCAGATCCTCCATACCTACCGGGCTTTGGTCCTTTTTTTTCATTTCCAGGCCAATCATGCCCAAATGGATGCGGTGGGGGCTTTCGCGCAACCAGTCGGAAGCTTTTGCCTTGAAGGTATCGCTGGCCATGCTGTGGCGCCAGGCGTATTTGACCTCGCGGTCGCCCACCTGATAGGGCTTTAAGATGTCACTTAATTTGTAACCACGGGGGTTCAAGGGATAATGCCAGCCCCAGTCGGACTGGGTACCCAGGGGAATACCGGGTTCGTAATGTTCCGGGAATGTTTGTAAACCAGTGATGTCGGCAGTGAATACAAATTTGCCATTGCCTACGGAGAGTGGGCTGAAAGGGGTGATTTCAGCGTGGCTGATGTTGTGGCGTTTGACCAGTTTTTCGCGGTCGATTCTGGGCGCTTTTTGTCCATTAATCGGGCCAATACACATCCATGCAAGTGCCCAAAGCAGAAAATATTTGACCATTTGATGTAGGTTGATAGCGATTTAGGAACAGCGACAAAATAAAGGTACATTTTGAAGAAT
>JAIXOO010000037.1 GCA_027486765.1 Saprospiraceae bacterium | reverse complement strand
GCCTGATTGATGGCCTCGTTGGCGGGCTTTTTGCGGTTCCAGATTTTACGGATGTCGTTAAAACGGTCGGTTACCCCCTGGGTGATGCGGGGATCGAGTGCGTCGGCGCGCATTTTGAGGTCGAGCAATTCGGCATGGAGGCCGTGTTTGTACACAATGGCGTCCTGAGTACCCCGGTGTGCAGGTTGGGTAAGCCCTTGTTCCCAATCGTTGATTTTGGCAATGATGTCGCGAGCGGTACTTACCATTTCGCCGTGGTCACTGGATTGTTCGTATAATTTTAGTAGGCCATCCAACCAGGTGCGCCATTCCCGGCGGTTGCTGATGGTGCGATGCATTTCCCGGATGATGTTTTCCATTTCCTCCAGTTTCAGGCCTTGGAGGGCGTAATCTTCGGGTGTTCCTACAATTTTGGGATTAGCCCTCACCACGGCTTTGGCTACCACGGTGTCTTTTGCCCCGTACAACACGATCGAATATTCACCTGGAGGAACCATACTGCCTCGAAGGTCACCCATGATGAAGAGTTCCGGAATACCAGGTAGCATGTTGCGCCGCAAATCCCAAACCAGTCGATTCAGCCCTTTTTGATGAGGCAGGTTGGGTTGTCCCAGTGCAACATTGGTTTGTTCGTGGATGGAGTCAACCCAGCTGGTGTATTTGCGCATCACCTTGCCCTCGGTATTGCGAATTTCCAGGCTCAGGCTGTCTATTTCTTCGGGCAAAATGAAACTGATGGTCATGCCTTCTGCGGAGTTGCCTACGCTGGAGGCCAGCGTGGGGTCATCCTGTTGCTCCCCAGCAAAACGATAAGCTGTTTTGGGCGGGCAAAGGGCAATGCCCGTTTTGCCCATGATGGTTTGGTTGTAGTGAAAACAGGCCAAATCGTCGAGCACCCAGATGCCTCTTCCCGCAGTGGAAGCAATCAAATCATTGTCGTGAACCTGGAGGTCAGTAATGGCGCAAATCGGCATATTCAGCTGGAATGGATGCCAATGTTCCCCCCCGTTGATGGAGATAAAAAAGCCCGACTCGGTTCCAGCATAAAGCAAGTCTTTTTGCAGGGGGTCTTCACGCACCACCCGCACAAAGTCGTTGATGCCAAAACCCGAAGAGATTTGGGTCCAATTGCGCCCATTGTCGGTAGTGCGGAAAACGTATGGTTTGCGGTCCCCAAAGCGGTACCGACAAGCTACAACGTAAACGGTATTGGGGTCGTGTGGGGATACTTCGATGGAGTTGATCAAGCCTTCTGGCAAATTCTTGGGTGTGCGGTCTTCCCATGATTTGCCCTCATTGCGGGTGAAATGCACCCGACCATCGTCGGTACCCACCCAAATCACCCCTTGCTTGTGTGGTGAAGGAGCAATGTAGCTGATGGTATTGTAATTTTCGGCACCAGCCCCTTCGTTCAAAAAAGGGCCTCCACCTTCCGTTTGATGGGTCGTATCGTTGCGGGTGAGATCAGGACTGATCACATTCCAACTGAGGCCCCCATTGTCGGTTTTAAGCACCTTTTGTGCCCCGTGGTACAAGACCTTTGGATCTTGTGGGGAAACCACCAGTGGTGCATTCCAATTGAAACGGTACTTCAAATCGCGGGGGCGGGTAGCCAAGGCGATTTCAGGATAGGCCATGATGTCTTTGCTGGTCTCGGTAGGGCGATGCCAAGCGCTAACGTTGCCTTGGTAATTGGTGCCGTAGACCCATTCCGGGTTATTGGGATCTAGGGCAAGGAAGGCACTTTCGCCTCCGGCTACCTGATACCAATTGTTGCCCAACACTTCGGAACCACTGACCCGACTAGGGATGCCCATGGCACCATAGTCTTGTTGGGCGGTATAAATATGGTAAGGAAAACCATTGTCACAAGTCACCCGATAAAACTGGCCAGTTGCCTGGTTATTCTGGGAAGTCCAGGATTTGCCCCCATTGAAGGAAATACAGGCGCCACCATCGTTGGCGAGGATCATGGCTTGGGGATTATTGGGGTTGACCCACAAATCGTGCTGATCTGCGTGTGGACTAGGTAAGCTATTGAAGGTTTTGCCCCCATCCATCGACTTGAGCAGTGGAATATTGAGCACGTAGAGGATGTCTTTATTTTTAGGGTCGGCTACTATCTTGTTGAAGTACCAGGCTCGGGCATAAGTTTGACGGTCGTTGTTCACTTGTTGCCAGGTGCTGCCACCATCTTCTGAGCGAAAAATCCCTCCGTCGTGCGCTTCAACTACAGCGTACAAACGATCAGAATTGCTTGGTGTAATACAAATTCCAATTTTACCCATACTATCGGGCAACCCTTTTTCCAGTTTCACCCAACTTTCGCCTGCGTCAGTAGATTTATACAACCCTGAACCTTTGCCCCCGCTGCGTATGTACCAGGGACTGCGTTGGTGATCCCACATCGAAGCGTACAAAATCCGGGGATTTTGGGGGTCCATGACCAAATCGGCTGCACCGGTACTGGCATTGACCGCCAGGATATTTTTCCAGGTTTTCCCTCCATCGGTAGATTGGTACACGCCCCGTTCCTTACTGTCTTTGTACAAAGCACCTTGCACCGCTACGTACACCAAATCGGGATTGTTGGGATGAATACAAATGTCAGCAACGTGTTCGGATTGCACCAGTCCAGTGTGCTCCCAGGTTTTTCCACCATCAACAGACTTGTAAACCCCATCGCCCGTGGAAGTCATTACCCCACGAACGGCGTGCTCACCCATGCCAACGTACAAAACGTTGGGATCGGAAGGGGCAATGGCAATGGCTCCGACCGAGCCGCTTTGGAAAAACCCGTCCGAAATGTTGAACCAACTCCAGCCAGCGTCTTCGGTTTTCCAAAGACCACCACCCGTGGAGCCGAAATAATAGACCATCGGATTGTTAGGAAGCCCTACAGCAACAACACTGCGCCCACCCTGGTAGGGGCCGATACTGCGCCACTTGAGCGCCTGATAAAATGCGGCATGAAAAGGGCGGTTGAGCCCCCCTAAGCCTTGGTACTTGTTTTGAGCCGACGCAACTTGGGAATAAAGTACAACGTATACTATTGCGATGCCGGCTACGAGTAATTTTCTCATAGTTGTCGCTTTGCCTTCCCTGTTCATGGGGGGAATGATTCAAGGTTCGATTACAGTGTGAAAAAATTTAGTTTTCGGGGACAAATAACCCTGAACAGATACGATTTGTATTAGCTTGAACGATAAATAAGTACAGTTGCCTAGAGGGGATAAAAAAACATTTGTCAAAAGTAGGTAAAGTTTTACAAAAAACCTAGCATTCAACTCCATGAAAAGCAATATTTTGATTAGTTGCCATTATTTAACGGTAGTTTTTGGAGCGCGAACGGAAGTAGTGCTTTAAAGTGATTTTTTAGATGTGAACTGGAAATGAACTTTTAACGCCAAATTCTTCTACTGGTTTTATATACGTAAAACTTAGATTTTTGATACAGCTAGAGATGATTTATTTTTGTTAATGTTTTTATCACTGCTGACAAAATGACTAAATACCTGTTTTTTTTGATCTGTTACTTTGGATTGCCCGGTTTGTTTGCTCAATCCAGGTTGGATCCGCTACTGAATTTAGATCCAATTTTTTCTGTCGCTTTCGACAGTTTAAAAGCTGGCCGCCATCATGCTGCCATTAGCTTGTTAAATCAGGCAAAAAAACAATTCAAAGAGCAGTCACAATTGATAAAATACACGGGCACCTTGATTGTCCTAGGCAAAGCCTATTCGGAACTTCAACAATTGGATAGTACACTGATCTTTCTCAACGAGGCACTGCGCATTACTCAAAACATTGGGCACGAAAAAATTGCCGCAAACATTGAAGAAGGTCTCGCAAGGGTGTATCTGCAGAAAAAAAATTATCCATTGGCGAAAAAACACTATTACAATTTTGCGAATTGGTGTTTGAGGGAAGGGAAACCCAAAGCCAAGGTGCAAACTTGTTTACAATTGGTGCAGATGTTCACTCGTATGGTTGAGCCCGATAGCATCATTAAATACTTGCGAAAGGGTTTGAGTTTTGCAAGAGGTCATGATTTTCCAGTGCTGCAGTACAAACTGAATCAAATGGCTGGATTGTCGCACAATAACCAGAATCGTGCCGATTCAGCACTGTATTATTTTCATCAAAGTTTGGCCCTATTGGAGAAAAGTGGCCGTTCCAAAGGCAGTGTGAATGTTTTTTTAAACATCACACATGTCTTTTTAGAAAATCACAATCCCAAAAGAGCCCGAAAATACCTGGAAATGGCGAGGAAGAATACCCCAAGTACCTCGCCAAGCTTCACTTCGGCGATGATTAAACACTACGACGGGCGTGTGCTTGCTGCAGAAAAAAAGTATCCTGAAGCCATCATCGCAATGAATAAAGCACATGCTGCATTTAAAAAACTACCTGATGCCAATAAACACCCGCTCATGCAAGCACGTTGCCTCAAAGCCTTGGCAGAAGTTTACCATGAGATGGGTGAAGATGCAAAAGCACTCGAACAGCTTCGTTTGTCCAAAGCGATGGACGTAAAAGTGTTTAAACGCTACAATGAAATGCAAACTGAGCTACTGGAAGCAGCCATTCTCAGCGATCAGGACGCAGTAGATGCCTCCGATGATTTATTGATGGAAAATTTGATCTGGACTCAAAAATCTGAAAATTTCAGTGCTCAAATCAAGTTGTACGAAACACTGGCAGCCAATGCGCGCAAAAAGAAAAATACAGAACAAGCCCTAGTTTACATGGAAAAAGTTCGAGTTTTGGAGGATCAATTAGACCCTGTTCTTCAGGCTAATAAACTCAATGAACTGGAAAGCAAAACCCAGGATCAATCCATTAAAAGCCTTCAGGTGGCTAACACTCAGAACGCCCAACAACTAAAATCTACACAAACAAAGGCAGTAATACTGATCAGTTTATTATTGCTATTCGCTACAATTGCGGTATGGTTTTACCGGCGCAAACGGGCACAAGCGGCACAACTGGCGCTGGAAAAACAACAAGTCGAAGCATCCCTACAAGAAAAAGAACTGCTGCTCAAAGAAATCCACCATCGGGTAAAAAACAACATGCAGGTCATTTCCTCCTTGCTCAATTTGCAATCCAGGGGAGTTCAAGACCCGGTGGCGCTCAAAGTCATGCGCGACGGGCGGGATCGGGTCCGCTCCATGGCGCTGATCCACCAAACGCTGTATCAAAACAACGACTTCAGCAACGTAGCCACCGCCGACTACTTCCACAAACTGGCCGAAAACCTTTTTCACACCTATAATATTGACCAGCAACGGGTACAACTGGTGTCGAGTATTCAACCCCTGAAATTCAACGTCGACATCATGATCGCCCTGGGGCTCATCCTCAACGAACTCATCAGCAATACCTTGAAATATGCCTTCCCGAATGAACAAGTTGGAGAGGTGCGAATATCCCTGTCTGCCGATGCCGATCAGGTAGAGTTAAAAGTGGAGGACAATGGCATTGGTTTTCCAAGTAATTTTGCACCGGATACTTCACGCACCATCGGCTTTTCCTTGATTCACGCCTTTACGCAAAAACTGGGTGGTTCCCTGCAACTGAACAACGCAGAACAGGGGGCGAGAGCGAGTCTGGTTTTTCCAATCAATAATGCTATTTTAGCGGCATGAGCAAGTTTTCAGTACTGATTGTAGAAGATGAACCAATGATTGCGCACGACCTGGAAGCCGCGCTCAACAACCTGGATTATTCCGTGTGTGGAATTGCCTACAATCCCACCATGGCCCTGGACAAATTGGCCCAACGCCAGGCCGATCTGGTCATCCTGGATGTACACCTGGGTGCCGGCCTGGCCGATGGCATTTCGATCGGACAAGTCATCCAGGATAAATACCACCTGCCCTTCATTTACCTGACGTCCTTCAGCGACCGTGCCACCCTGGATCGCGCCAAACAAACGTACCCCATGGCCTATTTGGTCAAACCTTTTGAAGAAGATGAACTTTTCCGTACCCTCGAAATCGCCCTGCATACCTACAGCCGACTCAACCCCAGGACCAGCAACGACCTGCAACGTTTCAACGCCCAACTCAGCGAACCACTAAGCACCAAAGAAATGGAAGTGTTGGCCGACCTGCTCGCCTGCATGACCAATCGGCAAATTGCAGAAAAGCATTTTTTGAGCGTGAATACGATAGGGACCCACGTGAAGAATATTTTTGGAAAGTGTGGGGTGAATGGAAGGATGGAGTTGATGAAGCGGGTGGGAGGGGAGTGAAAAGTGAAAAGTGAAAAGTGAATAAATGAATAGTGAAAAGCTGGTACACCAGTTGTTTTTCACCGTTTGACATATTTTGGGCGTGACGTAGAATCTAAGACCTGCGATCGTCGAGCTTGACGCCGCAGGCGGCAATAAAAGATCGACGAGCGCCCACGTAGTGGTTGGGAAAATTTTGATAAATAGCTCATATTCAGTAATACAAAACAGAGAAGAGCCAAAATTTAAAACGGGCCAGTACATATTTCAAAAAAATCAAGAAAAAGTTAGCCTGAAATTTGGGAAACCGGGAGCCCCAGTGCTTATCTTGCGGCCAGAATTATAACAGTGTTTATTGTAAATCGTAAGTGGAAAATTTAAATTTCACCTCTCTTGTCGGGCAAACCTACCTTAGTCGGGCTGGCACATAATTTTTAAATATGATGTTCATCAAGAAAATCGGCATGATAATGCTGCTCGTTCAAGGGCTGATGTTCACATTCAGTACGTCCTTGCCTGGGCAAAAAAGACAACTTGACCTCAAGTGGAATCCTTTTTTTTGGAGCGGAGTTAATCCTGGCAGTGCTATCAGTACAGAATTTTATTTGTCTCGGAAAATAAAACTGGATTTAGGGCTATTTGCGAGCCCCGGGTTGTATTACATCGACACGCGCATCCTGCCCGAGGTGTATTCCATTTGGAAGTATGGCCTGATGGTTTCGCCCAGAAGGTACATCTGGGCGAAAGGAACCAGTGAAGGCTTTTTTGTTGGGCTGAATGCAACTGCACTACCCTTTGGCAGAATTGCTAATTCAAGCGTAAATCCACCATTCTATAATCGAGACGACGAGGCCTTGGCCAAAGAAGAAGCTGTATACTTCGATTTCATTCTGGCCGGAGGAATAGGTTATAAGAAATATTTTGGTTCCTGGCTAGGTGAAATCAACTATACGTTGAGCATCCTGCGTACTGATCCGCAGTATTCCGATTTCATTCAGCCAAAGTTCAATGGGGTATCGATCAAAATAGGACACAGCTTATGAAAACAAAAAAATACTTGGTACTTGCCCTGATTACTTGGAGTGTAAGCCTTCCCTTGAGTGCACAGATAAAGCATGAAATCAAGCTACTCTCGCTCATGCTGCAGGGAGAAAATTATGCCTTCATTTTGGGATACGAACATTTTCTTCAACCTAAACTGGGTGCTGAACTTGGGCTAGCTTATTATACTTGGAATTACCATTACCGAAACGCCTCAACTACTCAATCGTATCTCGGCCCTAGTATTTCTTTACGTGGCTATCCTTGGGCGAAACAAAACGGTGGTGGATTATTTTTGAGTGCTAATTCTTTTTTAGGGCTATCCCCAGACCATCACCAAACATACAATCAGAACCAGTTGATCAATAGCCGAGACCTTCCTAAAGACTATCTCCAAGCCGAACTAAGGCAGCGACTAGTCTTTGGTTTAGGAGTGGGGTACAAATTAATCCTTTGGCGTTTTGCGCTAGAAGCTTCTGTTCAGCAGGCGATTGATGTGAATACGAAATACATTGAGGGAATGACTTGGGACAAAGGTCCGGGCTATACTCTAAGGTTCGGATATCGATTCAAATAGACATTAACCCTTAGTTGCCCCTCTAAATTTCGCTATTCGCTGTACAACAAATACTTCTTCCGCATCTCCTTGTACTTCGACAAACCCGGCTCCCAACTTTTCCGGATTTCCTTTTCCTTTTTTCCTGCCATGATCTGTTCTTTGAATTTTTTGGTGCCTGCCAAAAAATCGATGTTGCCCATTTGGCGGCTTTGGCTCCGGTCGAAAAATTTTTCCTTGATCGGATAGGCCTTGTACAGGTCGATCATCCAGCGGATGTTGATGCGGCCTTTTTTGCGGAAGGAATCCAGTTTGTATTCCCGCAAATCGAGGCCGTAGCAGGCCTGATCTTGGTGCAGTGGCGTTTCCGACATGCCCTTGAGGCTCACCGGGGTGAAGGAAAAATCAAACTTGCCCTTCAGTGCAGGCGCGCCCAACACGGTAAAAGGCATATAAGTACCCCGACCCTGGCTCAGAATAGTGCCCTCAAACAAACAAAGCGAAGGATACAGCAAAATCGACTGCTGAGTATTCAAATTGGGTGAAGGCGCCACCGGCAAGGTGTAATCCATGCCGTGGGTATAATTTTTGAGCGGAATGATTTTGAGTTTGCACTGCTGCTTGTTGGCAATCCAGCCCTCGCCATTGATCATTTGGGCAAATTCGCCAATGGTCATCCCGTGGGTGATGGGGATCGGAAAGCGGCCAATGCCCGACTCCAGGGCCATGTCCAGAATAGGGCCATCCACAAAATCGTTGGGATTGGGCCGATCCAGAATGACCAGCTCTTTGCCTGCTTCAGCACAAGAGCGCATGGCGTCGCGCAGAGTGTTGATGTAGGTGTAAAAACGGCAACCTACATCCTGGATATCAAAAATGAGCACGTCAATTTGGGCCATTTCTTCCGGGGTGGGGCGGCTTTTTTTGCCGTACAATGAAACGATTTTGATGCCCGTTTTGGGATCTACTTCATCGGCTACATGATCACCATTGCTGGCGTTGTTGCGAAATCCGTGTTCGGGCCCGAAGATGAGTTTGATGTCTACGCCCAAGGCTTGCAGGGTATCTACACTCAGTTTTTTGCCAATGATCGAAGTTTGATTTACCAACATGCCTACTTTTTTGCCTTTTAGATAAGGCAAGTAGGTGTCTATTTGCTCCGCTCCGGTCAAAATGGGTTCATCAGGGCCTTTGAAAAAAATACATAGGAGTAAAAACGGCAGCCAAAGCAATTTCATAAGTGGCAGATTAAATGGTTAGATGAAAAACTTCGATTGTCAAAAGTAGGAAAAAATCATAACTGGCAAGTATAACTAAGGTGTCCTAAGGTGCCTAAGGTGGTTCAAATTAAATACTGCTAAGGTTTTTAGAACCAAATTAAGCTCATTTTTGAACCACCTTAGGCACCTTAGGACACCTTAGGGGCGCTTATGGTTGCTATTGTTTTGGGGCGTAATGAAGCCGATTATTCCACTACCTCATAAATCCGTACAGGCTGCGTTTTATTTTTTACAACTACATCATCTTTACGCTGACAAACGAAAGCTTGTTTGATCAACTGAAAAGTATTTTCGCCAACTAGCACTTCTCCCGGCCCGCCGTTGGACTGGATGCGTTGAGCAGTATTCACCACATCGCCAATGACGGTATAATCCAGTCTTTTTAAGGAAACCGAACCAATGTTCCCCGATACCATTTCCCCGCTGTTGATGCCAATTGACACATTCGGGCTATACGCGACTCCCACATTTTCTTCCCTCTGGATGGCACAAATTTGTTTGACTACCGCCAAAGAAGCCTCCACCGCTTTATCCGCATGAAAATCGCCTCTAAACACCGCCATCACCGCATCACCCATAAATTTATCGACATAGCCACCGTGATTGGTGACTTCCTTGACGATCAGGTCGAAATATTTGTTCAAAATTGTGACGACTACATCCGGAGCTTCGTTTTCTGCAATGGCGGTAAACCCACAAATGTCAATAAAAACAACCGAGGCTTCAATGGTTTCATTGGAAAAAAGACTCCGTTCAAAATCACAACAGGCCATGAAATTCAAAACGGTGGGGTCGACGTACATCTTCAGAATGTTGTTTTCCCGCAGGGCTTGAACCGTATTTTGCAATTGACTAACGTAATTCAGGGTTTTGTCAATCGTGGTTTCGAGGTCTTCAAAATTGATGGGCTTGCACAAAAAATCAAAAGCGCCCCGGTTCATCGCCAAACGAATATTGTCCATGTCCCCATAAGCCGATACGATCACCGTTTTGATTAAGGGGTTGATTTCGTGTAGTTTGAGCAATAAGCTGAGTCCATCCAGTTTAGGCATATTGATGTCACTCAGGATGGTATGAATGGTAGGATCGCTGTTGATGATTTTGAGAGCTTCCAAACCATCGCTGGCAAAGAAAAACTCGTATTTACCTTCGCGGATTTGGCGACGTAACTTTTGTTTGATCAGGATTTCCAGATCTTGCTCATCATCAACCACCAGGATTTTATTCATGGAGTTTTTCTTTGAGGTTGCTAAAATCGATGGGTTTGGTCAGGAAGTCATCAGCACCAAGTACGTTGGCCCGTTCGCGGTTTTCCTTGTCACCATATGCGGTGATCATGAATACTTTTGGGGGCGCTGCGGGGAAGATTCCTCGTACTCTCCTCAACAATTCCAATCCACTCATGCCAGGCATATTGATGTCGGACAAAATCAGGATGATGTTGCTATCCTTATTCTTTAGCAACTCAAGGGCTGCTTCGCCAGAGTGGGCAAATTCAAAAGTAAAAACTTTATCCCGGATTTCTTTCCGAAACTTTTGCTCAAAAAGGGCGCGGATATCAGTCTCGTCATCTACAACTAGGATGCTCATCTTAAACTGGTTTTAGTGTGTTATTTAAGCGGTAATTCGATGATAAAGGTGGTTCCACGGCCTTCAACGGATTCTACCCTGAGGTTTCCCTGATGCCCTTTGGTAATGATGTCGTAACTGAGCGATAAGCCCAGCCCAGTGCCTTCCCCGCTTGGTTTGGTGGTGAAAAAGGGTTGGAAAATTTTATCCTGCAAAGCAATGGGTATACCCGAGCCATTGTCACTGATCCTGATTTCGATACCCTGGTCGCTGAGATGGCTACTGGCGATGACTTTGGGCTGATAGTCTTTGTCTCCACCTCGTTTCTGTTGCTGATCAACGGCATAAAAAGCATTGTTGAACAAATTGAGTAAAACCCGGCCAATGTCTTGAGAAACCAAGGTGACCAATGGCAACTGTTCGGCCAGTTCTAATGCATAATCAGCCTGAAACCCCTTGACTTGAGCCCGCAAGCCATGGAAACTCAAGCGCAGGCACTCATCGACGAGGGTATTGAGGTCAGTTGCTGTTTTTTGGCCACTACTGGTGCGTGAATGTTCCAGCATGTTTTTGACAATGCTGCTGGCGCGTTTGCCGTGGTGATTGATTTTATCCAGATTTTGTTTCAAGTCAGTGGCAATACTTTGTACTTCTTCCGTATTGCCCTGATTGATCTCCGTTTGCAGCTCATCGATCATTTCACTGCTGACTTCGGCAAAGTTGTTGACAAAGTTGAGCGGGTTTTGGATTTCGTGGGCAATGCCAGCAGTGAGTTCACCGAGGGAAGCCATTTTTTCGCGCTGAATGAGCTGGGTTTGGGTACTTCGTAAGGTTTCGAGGGATTGTTGGAGTTCGGTGGTGCGTTCGGCTACCTGACGTTCAAGGGTTTCGTTTTGGGTGGCGAGTAGTGCTTGCTTTTCCAGTTCTTGGGCCAAGGTTCGTTGGGAAAGCAACTCTACTTCCTTTAATTTTTCAGCTAAGGATTGGCTGGCGAAAGAAGATTCTAAAGCAAGATAAATAGAGACTGATACGGGTATGCTGATAAACCCCAAATTGATCGCAATATGTCCCCAAATCCAATTGGGGCCAGGATCGATACTCCCCCAAGCAAACAAATAGAAAAGGCAGAAAAAGACAACGAAACCAATTGAACCAGCCAGGATGATTCCTGCCCCTCTTTGTTTTTTTCGGGTGCTCAACCAAGCGATTCGGCCAGTTTCGAAAGAAATCAGTATACTTAAAAGATTAAATCCAATGTTAAAACCGTGGTGGTAATTGGAATACAACAAAATCAAACTGACCCCAAAAAACAAACTTAAAAACCAGAAAGTATAACCTTTGGTGGTACCAAAAATTTGGTAAGCCGCTTGTAAAAAGAAAAACAAACCAAGCCCATTTAAAATACTAACCATACTGAGCAAAAGCATTCGGGTTGCGGCTAAGTCAAAGTGCCGGTATACAATTGAGATTAAAAAGATAGAGAAAAGGAAGGCCAGGGTATACAAAAAGAAATATAAGTTGGCCTTTTCTTTTTTATTGAAGCGGAACAATGCAAAATGGATCACCGCCAAAATGAGGTAAAGCCCCAAACGACCAAATTCAAAATAAGGGGTTAGGTCATTGAGTAAATACCTGCCCAGGTTTTTGGCTTCGATTAAATGCAAGGAAAGTGCAACATTTGGTCGATCTGCAAAAACAATGTATGGCAGTTTTTTTTGCACTGCAAAACGAACCGCCAACACCTGTGCTCCAGATTGGTGCAGAGGTAAACCAATAGAAGTGCCATTCCTCGGCGTGTACGCCAGTACCTTGCCATTCTGATCGGCAATTTTTCCAAAGCTACCGATCATTTTGCCATTCAAAAATACTTCTGAAGCTCCGGTTTGGGCCACGAGGCAGGCTAGTGTTTTTTGTGTAAAACTACTGTCAACCCTGAATTTGAGGCGAAACCAGACCGTTCTGGACTCCCAGAGCTCAGGAATGTTTTTGAAGTCCTGGGTAGGGTCAATGGCTGCCCATTGAGTGTCGTCATACGCTGATTGCGCCCATTCGGGATCGTCTCCCACCTGCAATTTCCAGCCCTGATTGAGTACAAGACCATTAGCAGGGATGCTATCAATAGGGAAGAAACCCTGCTTTTGAGCAAAAGAAGAAAAGGAACAGAATAGCAAAAACAAGGTAAAATATCTCATGCTCAGGCATTGGTGCTTGGAAGATTCATTTCAAAGATAATTACAAATCATCCGGGAATCAGAGGGTTATTTTCCCAATGGCCAGTATTGGTTTCCGAATGGATAGAAATGGACTCCGAATGGTTTTTCCTTTGAGGTATCTTTGGGGCTGGCAGGAAACATGAGTCATCCCGAATTTTTGGAATGACAAACCGCGGATGCGGTTGAATTTAGAATAGCCCCGGTCGTCCGGGGTCATTTTGGTAGCAAAAGGTTTCGCAACCGCGGATGCGGTTGAACTTTTAGCTCAATTGCGTTCAACCACTGCCGTGGTTGCCGCCAATTTGACCCAACTATTTACCCCGGACGACCGGGGCTATTCTAAATTCAATCGCTCCGCGATTAGGTTATGCCCGATTTTGACTTTTCAAAAATTCGGGATGACTCATGTTTACGCATTTATTTCCAATTCACACCTGCTTACTCAACTGTTCAATCGCTTTCACCAAGGTATCCAATTCCCGCGTCGTGGTGTACACATTCGGCGTCAGGCGCACCCCTTTGATGTTTTCCCACTCGATGGCTACGTTGTGGATTTTATAGTTTTGGTGTAAAAAATTGGAGACTTCGGCGGGTTTTTTCCCTTCCACGGTAAGCAAACCGATGGCACAGCCGTATTCGAGCTTGAGCGAGGTTTTGACTTTCACCCTGGGCATGGCATTGGCTTTTTCCGCCCAGTAGTTTTTTAGGTAATGCAGGCGTTTTTCTTTGCGCTCGCCCCCGATCATCTCGTGGAAATCGATGGCCTGATTGATGCCCTGCTCAATGGCAAAAGAGCGGGTGCCAAGGTTTTCAAACTTGCGGATGTCTTCACTTTCCGCATCTGGCGCAGCCAAGAGCGGATAGAGGTTCTTGATTTTTTCTTTTTTTACATACAACATCCCACTGCCAAAGGGGGCACAAAGCCACTTGTGCAAACTGGTGCCGAAATAATCGCAGTCCAGATCCGCCACCGAATATTGGAAATGAGCAAAGGTATGCGCACCATCGACTAATACTTCAATGCCCCGTTTGTGGGCTTCTTTGGCAATTTCTTTGACGGGCAGGATTTGACCCATCCAGTTGATGAGGTGGGTGATTTGCACGACCTTGGTTTTGGAGCTGAATGCGTCCACGTAACTTTTGACCAGGTAGTTTTTATCTTCAGAAGGCAATTCCAGGTTGATCCACTTCAGGACGATGCCATCCCGTTTTTCCCGCTGTTTCCAGGCATTGATCATGTTGGGGTAATCCTGTTTGGTCAGCACCACCTCATCACCAGCTTGCAGACGCAGGCCAAAAATGACGGTTTCCAGGGCTTCCGAGGAGTTGCGGTTGATGGCCACTTCGTCTTGAGAGACACCGGCCAAATCAGCCAAACGGCGGCGTAGGGGTTCACGGCCTTCGTCCAGGGTGCGCCACATGTAATAAGAGGGCGTTTCATTGCTCAGCCGATTGTAGCGCTCAACGGCCTCTTGTACCACCTTGGGTTGCGGGCAAACGCCACCATTGTTGAGGTTGATTAGGGCCGATGAAACGGTATAAGCCTGGCGGACCTGGTACCAAAAGGTTTCATCCTGGACGCTGTCTTCCAGACTTGTGGCATTGATGCGCTCGATGCTCTGCAAAAAGCTCTTTCCTTGAGCACTGTCTAAAAAAGGTGGAGTAGCACCTAAGGCGGCTAATGCACTGAATTTTTGGAGGAAATTCCGACGTGTAGTCATGGCAAATTTGGTTTTTCCGTTTGGTGTTTATTTGTCTAGGACAAGATAACGAAAAAATGCAAATCCGCTTTGGGGAGTGACGAATAACTCGAATGACGAGTGACGAATTTTAGGGTAAGCACCAATTCGTCATTCGTCACTCGAATCATTCGTCATTTGTCTTATCCTA
Source organism: Saprospiraceae bacterium (assembly GCA_027486765.1). Taxonomy (GTDB): domain Bacteria; phylum Bacteroidota; class Bacteroidia; order Chitinophagales; family Saprospiraceae; genus Haliscomenobacter. Next base: position 5,233 of record JAIXOO010000037.1, on the reverse strand, counting down.
AAAAGCTCGCCACTTCAGTTTTTAAGGCTTGCAAAGCTTTTTCAGATGCACCACCGCCACGTTGGCCAGAGATGCTGATGATGTTGTCGTGCAATTGGCGGGCATCGGCTTTGTTGTCCAATCCTTCGGACGCATGGGCAATCACATTTAAGGTGTCATCACCCGCCATTTTGATGATTTGCCACAATTGTGGCGAGAGGTAAATTTGTTGAGTGACGTTGTGTTCGTACTCCTGCCGGATGTTCAGCATCAAGGCCAGTTTGTATTCAGCGATGTTCACACCATCTGGGCGAAGGCGCATCAATAGGTTTTCGGGGGCAATACGTTCGCAATACAAGGCCATACGCTCATAGGCCTGTAAACGGATGGTGAGCAGGTTATCATTGGCTGGAAGTGCCGTAGGTGTTTGTTGAACGGGCAGGGGCAACGCTGCCCGAGACTCAAAGTAACTTTTTAACAAATCTTTGAGAATGACGTACACAATCAAGGCGGCAATGGCAAATTTCAAAACCTCGAGCAAAGCGGGCATCAAATCCATAGTGGTATTTTTGGGTTAAAACTAGTTGAGGGAGGTTGAGAGAGGTTGAGGAAGGTTGAGGCTACCGCAGCGATTTTGACGATGTCAATGTCTAAGTCACTGCGGTAGCCTCAACCTTCCTCAACCTCCTCAACTTTCTCAACCACCACCAACAAAGGTAGCGGCTTACAACGATTTTCCTGAAATTTTTCTTGTGCACACAACCAAAAAAGCACTGCTGGTGTTTCAAAAGTTATATCTTTGCACGTAGATTCAATCTAAATAACTACAGCATGAGCGAAGTTTTGACTGAAGCAAAACCGATTACCCTAACCGCTGGCGCCGTTAAACAATTACAACGCATCAAAGCGGAACAAAATATTCCCGACCACTATGCCCTGCGCATCGGCGTGAAAGGCGGTGGCTGCTCAGGGTTCTCCTATATGTTGGGATTCGATGAGCCCAAAGACAACGATTCCACTTACGAGATCGAAGGCGTCACCGTGTTGATGCAAAAAAGCCACGCCATTTATCTCCTGGGAATGGAAATTGACTGGTTAGAGGGTTTACAAAACCGTGGATTCGCCTTCAATAATCCAAATGCTAAGGAAACTTGTGGCTGCGGAACTTCGTTTTCGGCGTAAGAGTTACACAGTGTAATTTATTAGCACAGAGGAAAAAAAGAGGGCACAAAGGACACAAAGCGAAGCGTTGTCAACGTCTAACTTTGCGTCCTTTGTGCCCTCTTTTTTTCCTCTGTGCTAATAAAATGCCGCTTTTGTTTCATTCTGATGCCCAAATACCTATCGAAACAAAAGATAAGCCAAAACCAGGGTTACTATAATATTAAAAAATTGAGCGATCAAAAACGCCCAAAATGGCTTCCTAAATCCATCCTTAAACAAGTCAGAAAACTTCGTTTCCAAACCAATACTCGTAAAAGCCAGCCCAAACCACAAAGTCTGGATATTCTTCAAATGCCCCTTTACTTCCTTGACTGTATCGGGCTCCAGGATGAAAGAAAAGATTAGAGAGGCTACCAGAAAGCCCAGCACAAACTTGGGGAAACGATCCCAGATTATTTTGACTGTCGGTTTTTCTACTTTCATTCCCTCAGCCTGTTTGCCAGTCAAAGTCCAGTACAAGCTGATGAAAAAGGCAGCAATACCCAGCAATACATTCTGAGAAAACTTCACAATGGTGCTCACTTCCAGCGCCTTTTCACCCACCATGGTACCCGAAGCAACCACTGCACCCGAGGTATCAATTGTACCACCCAACCAGGCACCGGTAATTTCTTGTGAAAGTCCCATATAGTTGGCCAGCATCGGCATAAAGATCATCATCGGGATGGCCACGATTAGTACGATCGACACGACAAAGGACAATTTTTTGCTGTCGCCATTGATCGCTCCGGCAGTAGCAATGGCTGCGGATACCCCACAAATGGATACTGCACTGGAGAGCATAAAGGACATTTCTTCATCGATTTTCCAACGACGGCACAACCAATAGGAAAAGTACCATACGCTGAGCACCACCACCAGCGATTGAATCAAACCCAAGGTGCCATTTTTGAGGATGTCCGAAAAAATTACACTACAACCCAGCAAGACCAAGCCAATTTTGACAAACAATTCTGTAGTCAGCGCCGCACTGAACCAGGCTGGTAATTCAAAAACCTGCCGAATGATCAAACCCAGCAGCAAACTAAAAATCACCGCCTCCAGATTGAGGGATTTGATGAAACCATTGCCCGCCAGGACTTGTGCAGATAGGGTGAGCAAAAACAAGAGTGGAAATCCTTTCAAAAAAGAACCCAACTTACCGCCAGTCAAGAGCACGCCTAAGACACCCCCCACATAAACAAAGAGGAATTGAGCCGCTATTTTACCCAAATTGACTCCTGAAAACACCCCGCCGAGCAGTTCCGAACCCGTTTTCCAGCCGTATTCTGGCGCGGGCAATACAAACAAGCCAATGGCCAGGGCAATAATGGTGAATCCGATGGCGACTGAGGCCCAATCTTCGTGGAGAATAACCCGTTTCGGAGCGCTAGCAACTTCCATTGACATGGTTTTGTGAAGGATGGATAGATGGTGCCAAAACTAGTTCAATTTTTGAATGAAGAAAATGAATGAAGAAAATATTTGAATCAGGTTCATCATTTCCCACTCTGGGGCGAAAAAGCCCCAGTTTTTTGGTAAAAGCCATTTTTGCCGCCCAAATGAGTGTTTATTAGCTTGGAACAACATTAGATGCAGTATTGTAAACCAAAACACTGCATATGAAAAATTTACTTTTTGGGTTGCTGGCAAGCCTATTGATTTGCGGCAATCTATCCGGGCAAACTGATGAAATCAATAAAAACAATTCCTGGCTGAAATTCGGCGCCAACCTTGGCGTTCCCACTGGTTCGATCGACAACATCAGCAATTTTGTAGGCGGACTTGAGCTAAAAGCCCAGTTCATGGAAACCGACCACGTGGGGATTGGTTTCGGTCTGGGGTACAACCACTTTTTTGGCAAGGGCGTTTTAAGTGATTTTGGTACCGTTCCACTCGGGGTGTTTCTTCGTTTGTACCCTGATCGGGAAGGCTTTTTTGCAGGGGCGGATGCTGGTCACAGTTTTGTTACCAACGCGGGAAATACAGAAGGAGGCTTCTTCATCAAACCACAATTGGGGTATCACAACTACAACTGGAACCTCTTTGCTTTTTACAACGAAGTATTCCGGAAGCCCCTCAATGGCGGGAACATTCCACACGTAGGGCTCGGAGCCACTTATAATCTTCACTTTAAGTAAAGGATAGGTAGGTTGCAGTTTTCTCAAATTTTTATAGAGACAAAAGCGACAAAAATTAGCACAAAGGACACAAAGGGGGCACAAAGAACACAAAGACCGTCAACGTCTAACTTTGTGCCCTTTGTGCCCCCTTTGCGTCCTTTGTGCTAAAAAAATTCGCTTTTGTTGTCACTTAAAAAGGGGATTCCCCAAATTTCCCCACTTTGAGCTAGCACTTATTTTTCAGTCTTATCCTTGATCTCCTTCAATTGCAAAGCCGCCAACTGCTTATTCAAGCTCGGCAGCGCTCCAGAAATCGTAGTCTCCAATTTACTCAAATGCCCCTCCAATTCTTTGCTCAGCTCCGCAAAAACCTTGTGTACACCCGCGGTTGGTTTGGCATCGCCAGATTCCAGGCTGCGGCGCACCGCTGAAATCCGGTTGCCCAACTTGATCGGGAAGTTCAGTGGGTCCTGCCCACTTTGGTTTTTGGTCTGATACAAATCCTCTTCGATCACGGTGAGTTTGGCGTTCAAGTCCTTGGCGGCAGCCGTAAAACTGGCATCGGTCGTTTCTTTCATCCGTGCTTCCATTTGTTTGCGCAGGTTGCGGATGCGGATCACGGCCTCATTGCCCGCACTTTCTTTGTCCCGAATTTTCATCGCCACTTCAAACTGTTCCTGCAAATCCGCTGCCGTGATGCCTTTCAGGTTGGGGTTCATGAGGATTTGGAAAGGATAAGTTTGGCTGTACGTACCCGCGCTGAATTTGACTTGATACTGTCCCAGTGGCGCTTTTGGACCATTTTGTGGGCGAGCGCCCCACAGGATCATGCCTTCAAAAACGGTAGCACCAGGGTAACGCAGGTTCCAGGAGAAGGTGTTGAGCCCAGCTTCCGCGCCTGGTTTGGGGCCAGCGCCGGGGCCACCAGGACCACCTGGGCCACGTTGAACCGGAACATTGTCTCCCTTAAAAGCCTGGATCAGTTTTCCTTGGGCATCCAGGATTTCAATTTTCACCGAATCCATTTTTTCCTGCAAGTAATATTGAAACACCGCCGTGGTCACTCCCCGCATGGCATCCGCAGGTTTGAACAAAATGGCGGGTTGCTTGCGGTTTTCAGGCGTCAGTTGGCGGAAGGGCTGGATGTCGTCCAGAATCCAGAAACCGCGTCCATGGGTGCCGAGTACCACGTCATTGTCTTTGATCACCAAATCGCGGATGGGGGTATCTGGCAGGTTCAATTGCAATGGTTGCCAGTGGTCACCTGCGTCGAATGATACATATGCGCCGTGCTCGGTACCCAAAAACAGCAATCCTGGCCGCACATGGTCTTCCCGTACCGCCCTGGCAAAGTGCCCATCGGCGATCCCGGTGACGATTTTGGTCCAAGTTTTGCCGAAGTCGCGGGTGCGGAACACGTAAGGCTGACGATCGTCTACCTGATAGCGGAAGGCGGCCACATAAGCGGTACCTGGCTGGTGTTTGGATTCGTCAATGATGGCCACAACGGAATTTTTGGGCAAATCCTTAGGCGTAATGTCCTGCCAGGATTTGCCACCATCCCGAGTGATGTGGATTTTGCCATCATCAGAACCCGCCCAAATGGTGTTGATGTCGTGGTTGGAAGGTGCCAGGGCAAATACGGTACCGTATATTTCCGGACCGTTCATGTCCTTGGTGATTTCACCACCGGTTGGCCCGAGGGTTTCGGGGTCGGCGTAGGTCAGGTCTGGACTGATTTTTTCCCAACTTTGTCCATCGTCTTTGGTGCGCCACACGTGCTGGGAGCAGGTGAAAAGTACGTTAGGGTCTTTGGGCGAAAACACGATGGGATAAGTCCACTGCCAACGCTCAGGAAGGGCACTGGCTGGTTCGCCAGAAAAAAAGCGAGGATACACTTGAATATCCCGAACTTGCCCATTGCTACG
>JAIXOO010000464.1 GCA_027486765.1 Saprospiraceae bacterium | reverse complement strand
TACTTGAACGGTAATCGTTTGGGTTTGGCCAGCTCCATTGGCAGGGAAAGTCACCATACCGGAGTTGGTATTGTAATCTGCCCCGCCCCCATTAGCAGTTCCATTGGCGGTAGTAAAATTGACCGTTACAGCGGTACTCACCACCTCGCTCAAGGTGACGTTAAAGACAAAGTTGGTCGTACCTGCATTGCCTTCCACCAGGCTTACATCGTTGATGGAGATGGTGGCAGAGTCGTCATTGGTGATGGTACCAGTGCCTGTGCCGGAAGGGCCCGAAATGACTACATTTCGTCCAGTAGCACTCACTGTGCTCAGCGGAACCGTAAAGGTCTCCGTTGGCTCTACTTTCGTGTCACGATTGACGATAAGCAGAAAGGTTTGGGTTTCGCCCGCAGTACCTACAAAATTCAAGGTAGCACTACTCGCGACATAGTCACCGTCAGCAGTAGTGGCCGTACCATCCATCGTACCTACATTCACCGTAAAGGGTACATCTACCGCTTTATCCGAAGTAACGGTGAAAGTATAGGGTGTGATGCCAGAATTCCCTTCGGCATTGGATACACTATTGATACTCAGGGTTGCTTGATCGTCATTCGTAATGGTGCCCAAACCAGTGCCATCGGTAATGACTACCCCGGCGGGTGCATTGGAAAGCAGGACATTAAAGGTTTCAGTCAATTCCACGATATCGTCGGCAGTCACTGTAACGCTTACTGTTGCCGTGTTGCTGCCTCCCGCGGTGAAGCTGACCGTGCCGCCACTGATGGCGGTATAGTCGCCATTGTTGGTCGAAATTACACCTGTATTGACATCCAGACTAAAAGCTTCGCTGATGTCATCCCGGGTAACGGTGAAGGTAAAGGTAGTGGTTCCACCGCCGCTGCCTTCGTTCATGGTCAGGTCACCGATGCTGACATTGGTCGGAGATTTGAACCCAAAGTCCAGCGTGGTGTTGTTTTCCACAAAACTGGTAGAATAATTTATGGTAATGGCCTGACTGGCAATGGAACTGCTAATGGCATCCTGGCCATTGTCGTCATTGTCGGTATTATTATCTGGATCAGCTGCTGCGCCGGTTGGGCTGGAGAGCAAGCCATTTAAGGGCTCACCTGGACCAAATTCGCTTGAGGGAATTTGTACGATGTACTCATCCGAGCAAAGGTTGGAGAAGAGGTAGAGTCCTCCAGCCACGGTGTTGGTGGTCGTCACAAAACCATCACTCGCATCAAGAATACCTGGAGTGGTACCATTGTCGCGATAGAGATTGACCACTACCCCAACGATGCCCGCGTCGCCACCGTCAAAGGTGCCGTTTTTGTTGTTGTCGCGGAAAACCAGGTTGCTCAGGCTGTGTTTGCTCAGCTGGGTCACCGTAGGGTCGCTCGCTCCAGCTACTCCAGTGTCGTCGGTAAGAATGGTGGTAAAGTTGCTACCACTGACACTGCCCTGGTTGGAAATTTGACATACCTCAGCAGGAAGTGGCGTATTGATGGTCACCTCAAAGCGGATGGTGATTTGTTTGCCTGCAGGCAGTGGGAAACCACTTGGCGCACCCACGGTCACGGTTTCACCCGCCATAACCATTTGTAGCGAAGCTGGTTCGACTTCTTTTTCTTTAGGAGCTTTAGGTTTTACTGGTGCATTTTTTTGTTGGCCAGTAAGGTCTTTATTACCTGCTTCATTTGCTAAAGCCTGGTCATTCAGTTTACCATCATTCACAATGGAGGCAATCTCCTCATTGGAGGGTGCAAACGAGGCATGTGATGGTGCATTACACCCTGGAGGCGCCACCCCTGTGAAGACGACTGCAGCAGGAACATTGAGGGAGCCATTGACATTGGAGTTCCCATTACCAGGCCACATGGTAGCGACGGGGCCTGTTCCGCTTAAAGTCAGGAAAGAACTGGCATCAACTCGATTGGCTCGGAAAGCACGGCCCCCCGCAGAAGCTGGTACAGTTACCTGATTTCTGGTGACGTCTCCACAAAGGGTATTGATTTTGCCTCCGGCAGAAGTTATGCCAACTCTCAGGTACATCCCCTCAATCCCAACGCCGCCAGAAGCATTATTGGAAATTACATTTGAGTCGATAACGGCATCTAAACGATGCGCTGCATTGGTTCCGTTGATGGAAACAAAATTTACCGGAAGATCAAGGTTATTACCCGTTACGCTGGGGTTTCCTTTCATTTCCACTTTTGCTGCACCGCTCCCGTCATGCAATACCCGAGCAATCGCGAAGGTTGTGCCTCCCACCAAGGGATAATTGTGATCAAGACTCAGGTTGCGATTTAAACGACCATTGAGGGTAGAATTCAAGGTAGATGAAAGTGCGGCTACTTCATTGGATGATTCAATAACAGGGTTGTTGTTGATGTTGTAATTCATGGTAGATCCCGCGCCATTCGAAGCCACATCAATACCAGCCATGGCACCGCCAAAACGTTCTACCCGGCAATAGGTGATGTTGGCATTAATGGTGGAAGTACCTTCTGCCTGAATTTGAATCGCTTTAGTTCTTGCGCGTTGGAAAGAACTGCTGATTAAATTTACGGTAGCAGTAGCCGAACCTTGCGTACGCATTTCAAAACAATCCTGGCCAACTGCAGAAGCAGCGGTGTTGTTGAAGACACAATTGCTGACCGTCAAATTCACATTGCCAGTCGTATTGATGATGTGGCAAACCCGGAATGCAGAGTTTTGGAATGTGGAACCAGTGATGGAACAAGTACCGCTGAGGTTGCGGAATTTCAAGGCATTTTCATCATCCAGGTTACCATTATTGGTGGAGGTACAATTGTTTATGCTGAGGTTGCTCACGCTGTTGCCCATGATCCCGTGTTCTTCGGTGCCGCCAATGTCGATATTGTCCAAAGTAATGGTGTTCACTCCATCCATATAGATCGCCGCAAAGCAGCCCAATACATTGACTTCGTCACAAGTCCCCGCAGCGCCACCATCACCCGTATTGGCGGAGGTCAGGGTCATGTTTTTCAGGGTGATGTTGGTAGCTGTCCTCAAGTCAATGCCCCGGCCAGAAATGCTGGTCAAAGTACCTCCGGAGCCATCCGTAGTGCCTGTACCGGTTACTTGAAAGCTACCGGTAGTATTGGTGACACTAATGGCGTTGGAAGAGTTGGAAGCGGTGATGCTTTGGATGATCACATCCAGGGAACCGTTGTTAAAATTGACCCCAACACCCCCGGTATTTGTAATGCTCACTTCACGAACCGTGGCAGAGGTGAAGCCACTAGCTAGCAGGGCAGTTCCACCAGTGTTACTGAGGTTCACACCACGTACCTGGTTCTGCGACTGCATATTGGTATTGTTGGCAGCCTGGTTGATGGTTGGGCGGGTACCACCTACAGTAGGAATGGTCGCAGGTGAGATGGGTGGATGTGTAGAGAAGGTAACTCCAGCCAAAGCAGCCAGACTAGCGCCTACAGCACCTTGGCCAATCAGTTTTTGTTGGCCCAACAAAATCGTGCTACTCGTATTGTTGTAAGTTCCTGTGTATACAAAGATGTTGTCGCCAGTGCCATCCAGGGAAGTGGCGTTGAAGTCGTTTATGGTATTAAATGGTGTATTGAGGCGTCCATCTCCCCCAGCGGCTGCCGAAGCATTAATATACCAGATCATGCCCGTAACGGTAATGGTCACGGTACCAACACTGGCGAATGCGCCATTGCTGACGGTATAAGTAAAGGTGGTTGTCCCTTCAAACCCAGGATTGGGGTTAAAGGTAAAACTACCATCGGCGCTGGCAGTCACTGTACCCATGGTTCCTGTTTGATCGATTGCAGTCGCAGTCATCGGTGTGCCATTCAAATTCACATCGTTGGCGATCAAGCCTGAAGCAGCTGGAACTGAAATAGAGGTATTCCCCACTGTGGAGTAGCTGTCGTCGATGGCAATGGGGGCTGATACGAGTGAACCAGGTACCAGGGTGGTATTGGCGTCAATTTGATCAGTAAATTGCACTGCCGTGGCATCCATGGCCCCGACTGCATTTTTGATGACTACAACGTAACGCAGCACATCGCCAGGAGTAGGGCCAGGAGTGCCTAAATCCGTCCCAAATTGGGTAGCGATTTTGGTGGCAGTAATACTGGGTACAAAGGGCGAGACGAATTTTTGCCCACGGGCACGGTCACTTGCAGGTGCCAGATAGGGCGTAAGCCATTTTAAAGCAGGAGTTATTTCAGAAACTTGCTGCTGGGTTGTAGCAAGTGCACTTGAGGCAGGATGCTGATTCCGTTTTTGATCAACGTGCTTTGAAGCCTTATGCTCAAGGGAGATTTTTGGCAATTCAGGTTTGGGATGGCGAGCAGTTTCGTTTACGGTAGGATAGGTCATCCACACCAGTAAACAGAGCATAACACTCACACGTAGGAACTTAGTAGCAAGTTTCATGAGATATGAACTTTTAGTTGTACAGTATTACATTTCCAAAAAATCGGAATCAGGTAGTGGGAGGTGCACATCCCTCTCCATAAGGTACAATGGTCGTCAAATAATATTCAACCCAAAGGTAAACAAATAAAATGGAGTGCTACAATTATGAAATGTTATTTTTTTTTTCAAAGAAGCAATATTTGTAAAATCAAGAGAATCAAGAAAAAAATTATTGAATTAGATAAAAAATAAATATTGAGTTGATTTGGGAAAAGCAACAAGTTTGATTAGCTTTGCACAATACCTCGTTTTGATTTGGACACCTTTTGAAAATAAGCATAGTCACCTTTGATGTATCAAACACAGCCTTGAATTGATCAATCTCATCAATACCATGAATAGACGACCTTTTATCAAATTATTGAGTGCCAATGTCATTGGCTTGCCTCTGCTTGGCAGTGGGGTGAGCTTGTTCGCTGCAAAAAGTTGCGCTGGAACCTGGTTGGCACAGTTGTTGGAGGAAGGTCAAATTGAAAGTATTTCCTCTTTTTGGGTGCATGATTTGCCACAATTGCCTCAAGCAGTAAAAAGTGGAGAATTCACTGCAAGCACTAATCGGATTTACTTTTATCAGCAAAGGCAATTTTGTTTTCAAGTTTTTGAAAAGGTACATCCCGAGCTTGGGCAACTGGAATTGATGTTGCCATTTTGGAAAAAACAAGCCGATGGAACCTGGAAAAAAATAGCCACGCTGAATGCTTTTGATATGAGTGCTTTGGCTGTGGCAATTGAACACAATTACACGGCCTCGGCTTTACTACCTTTGGACCATCATCCGGCAACTTCCTCCTATTCCTGTCCGGCCGGATTTATAAGCATAAAAGCCAAAATCGGGGAGGACAATAGGACCTATACCGAAATCGAGATTAAAGGTAAAAACCAGCAAAGCTGGAAAAAACATTTTAGCTCGACACAAAATTTGCCCAGTTTATTGTTGTAGTACTACCTTGAAGATACCCCTCTACAATTTAAAGTCTGATTCTATTATTTTTCACCTATAAACACATGTTTTATGGCAGAACCATTCATATCCGAAATTCGGATCATGAGTTTCGTCTTTGCACCCAAAGGTTGGGCACTTTGCAATGGACAACTCTTACCCATCAACCAAAACCAGGCACTATTTTCCTTATTAGGCACCACCTTTGGCGGTGATGGCCGGGTTAATTTTGCCTTGCCGGACTTGCGGGGGCGTACCCCTATCCATGTCGGTAGCGGTCACACCTTAGGCGAAAGAGGTGGGGAGCAAGCCCATACCTTAAACATTGCGGAAATACCCACGCACACCCACGTAGTTAGAGCAACCAGCGCTACTCAAAACACTATTGTGCCAAACAATACTGTTTATTTTGCCAGCACAACTCCTTCAGAATTATACGTTGCGCCTGGAAATTTGGTGGCGATGGGCCCTGGAATGATTGGAAATACGGGTGGAAGCCAAGCTCACTTAAACATGCAGCCTTTTCTTACCCTTAATTTCTGCGTTGCCTTACAAGGGATATTCCCAAGTGCTACCTAAACCTCTGGTACCCTTAATGTAATGGCAAAAACATTTAATGACCCATTTAATTTGAATCGTTATGGCACAACCATATGTTGGAGAAATCCGAATGTTTGCGGGTAACTTTCCCCCATTAGGCTGGTTTTTTTGCGAAGGGCAGCTCCTGCCCATTGCTGAATATGAAACCTTGTTTAACCTGATCGGCACCTCCTATGGGGGAGATGGTCAGGAAACTTTTGCGCTCCCGGACCTGCGTGGTAGAATTCCTATTCATCAAGGCAGTGGTTTTGTTATAGCAGAAACTGGTGGTGTAGAAGAAGTAACTTTGACCACGCAGCAAATTCCGGCGCATTCACACCCTTTTCTTGCCTCGCTGAACAACGGAGGAGCAAGCACACCTAACAATACTACCTTTGCCCGAAATACTTCTGCTGACTTTTATAATGCAGATGCTAGCCTTGGGCTGCTTCAAATCAACCCCAATAGCATTGGGCCAGTCGGGGGATCACAACCGCATACCAACTTTCAGCCCTATTTGTGCGTAGATTTTATCATTTCGATGTTTGGCATCTACCCAAGTCCAACCTAGTTTCAGGGTTGTTGACTTGATCAATTGGGGTTTGGGATTCATTATTAACCTAGTGGACCTGCTCAAAACAGGTACACTACACCTAAAAATTCAATCACTATGGCAGATCCATTTGTTGCCGAAATTCGCATATTTCCTTTCAATTTTGCACCTAGAGGCTGGGCCTGGTGCGATGGTCAATTGTTGCCGCTTTCTCAAAACACTGCGCTATTTTCCTTATTGGGTACCACCTATGGAGGCAATGGCAAATCCAATTTTGCCTTACCCGATTTACAAGGCCGGGCGCCTATGCATCCTGGGCAAGGTCCAGGGCTCTCTCTGCACGATTTAGGAGAGACGGGTGGCAGTGAGACGGTTTCTTTGTTGGAGAGCGAAATTCCATCCCACCAACACTCCGTAAATATTGTAAATGATTCAGGTGCACAACCTGACCCAGGTCAAGCTTACTTATCCCGGGCCGGTATTTACAACAGTACCCTTAATGCTGTGTCAATGAATGCTCAAGACTTGGCACCTGCAGGTGGCGACCAGCCCCACAATAACATGCAGCCTTACCTGACCTTTTATTTCTGTATTGCCATGCAAGGGGTATTTCCTCCACGGGGTTAAACGGGGTTTCAAACGAGTGATTTTATGGTCAATTTACGCGCCATTTACGAGGAGGATTTGCCTCGTTTGTTTGAAATATACGCCAGCACCAGAGCCGAGGAATTGGCTCTGGTGCCCGATTGGTCGGAAGAACAAAAAATGGCGTTCCTGAGCCAACAGTTTGTAGCGCAGCACCAGTATTACCAGGAGTTTTACAAGGGTGCTGAGTTACAGCTCATTGAGTTGGAACAGGAGGTAGTCGGTCGCTTGTATGTGCATTGGTTGTACAGCCCGCAGGAGGTACGGATCATGGATGTGGCGCTATTGCCGGCCTACCGTGGGCGGGGTATTGGTTCTCAGCTCATCAAAGCAGTTCAACAAAAGGGGGCTGAAATGGGCAAAACCGTGACCATCCACGTGGAGTACAACAATCCGGCACTGCAATTGTACGAACGTTTGGGCTTTCAAAAAATCGGCGAATTCAATTCCGTGTATTATCTTTTGGAGTGGAAGCCTGCGGCTTAAACACCTTAACCTTTAACATCCATGTTAGAACAAATAAGTATTGCTGATTTTCAGCCTCATTTGAATGAAAGCTTTTCCATTCGATTTACTCCCGAAGCGACGCATCCGGCGCAATTGACCAAAGTTACGCCCTGGAGTCACGGATCGGACAAGTACCGGCAACCCTTCACCTTGGAGCTGGAAACTGATCTGAAAGGCCAGTACTACCTGCAGGGGATGTTCGTTTTGGTTCACCCGGAGAAGGGGGATTTGGAGCTGTTTATGGTTCCGATTGGTCCCGGAGGGAATGGGATGAGGTATGAGGTTGTGTTCAGTTGAGAAAGCTCAAAATGAATAAATAAAAAAGAGGCTACCCTTTACAGAGTAGCCTCTTTTTTTATGCTTTAAAGTATTTGGGCCCCTTTCACATCTTTCAGCCTCAAGGGTTCTTCAAGGCTTCGGCACTGGAATTCAGTGCCCCGACTTCAGGCTCTACTCCTGCGTCTTGAGTTTAAACTGGTTGTTGCTACCTACTTCAGCACTTGCTGCACTGCTCACACTTGCACTCGCATTCACATCCCCCACCTTGATCGCCACAAAATTCGCTCGTACATTCTTCACCAGATCATTCACCCCCATCACCTCAGAGAAACTCGTCGACCAGGGGTTCTTGGGGTCCGGGAAGCGGTAAGCGGCATCCACAAATCGCCAACTCGTGTTGTTCGTAAAATGTTTGTCTATGTTCAATATCAATTTCCTGATCTGAACCATGTCCAAAGCCGAAATCGATTTGGAATTGTTTACATCTGCCGCAATCATTTTGTAAGGGCTTTCCAGTGGTTGTATTCCCAAAATGTGCTTCTGTATGAGGACCAGATCAAAGGTTGATACCCCGTTCAAGTGGTTTTTGTCCAGTTGTGGCGTCACTGTGAAGTCATCTCCTTTGTTGATGTTCACAAACTCGTAGTTGCCATCCGCGTCCGTCGTATCGCTATGCATGCTGCTGCCACTCAGAGTCACCGACACCCCTTGCAAATTGCCTGCGCCCTCCATTGCAATTGTACCCGCTATCTTCAGCTTGTCTGCCGAGTTTGGACATACTTTCTGCTTGTCTTGAACTTCGAATACAAAATAGAAAGATGTTGCATTGTTACAAGCATCATAAGCATCAATCACCATCAGGTGTTTACTTATTGGGAGGCCAATCATCATTCCGTTGATCTCAGGGTATTCTACTGGCTCCCAACATATGTCCTCTTTTTGCTGAAGCTCATTTGGGCCCAATATTCCATGAGTCATTTCATCGCGCAATTCGGCGGGTGGGTTACGTGCCAAGTTGTTACAAAACGGAGAATCATCTCCTTCTTTTACCAAAATGCCATTTACAAATAGGTCTTTGGTGTACACTTTCACACTGATGTCACCCAATGAGCAATTGTCCTTAATTTCTACGCCAAAAATACTTTTGATACCAGCCAGAGTTTTGGGAATACTTACCGTACAACCCATTGAGTCCGTATCAATGACGTAAGGTACCTGCTCCGCAAAAGTTGCCGTTGGAGTCTGAAAATCCCCGATTTTGATCAGGATGTGGAAGGTATCTACAATACTGCCAGTACACTTGTCCAATACGTACATTTCACGATCAATTTTCAAACCTTTGCCATCACAGATTGGGAGCTCCATGTCTTTGATCGATACCGAATGGTTACATTCAATCTGATCGATAAACAAACAACGTGGGTTGCCTGAGGTGTTGAAGTAACTGCATACATACGGAGTTACATCTTCCTTTTTGATCAGGTTCTTTGTAGGAATGCAGGAATTGTAGGTTACAACACGATCATACTTGCCCTCACCAGGGCCATTGAATGCAAAATCATCCAGGTCAGGACGGGTGAAATGGATTTTTTGTACATAATTGGTGATCAATCCATTGCAATCAGTAGCGATCCACTCACGAAAGATTGTAGCATAGATGCCACCGTTGGTCTTGATGTTGTCACAAGAATAAAACACTACTTTGTCCCTCCACTTTAAGGTAAGCCGGCAACCGCAGTTGTAGCAGCTGCTTCTGAAGTAGGCATAGCCAAGGTTTTTGATGTTGTCAGAAATTAAATCCGGAGGAAGCAAGCCAAGGTTGCAAGCGTCACCAGTCCCAACAACACCTTCAGCATTATAGATCGTATAGTTGCTGGTATCCCTAGGGTGTGGTGAGCTGGTAGCCCCTAGGTTTCCAATTGTCAGGTGATTATTCAGTACATAGTTTACATCATAACAATCCAGGGTAAGATCTTTGGGTGCACACAGCAGTTCTGGTGCAGCTTTGTTTTCTGCGGTGATTTTCCCTCCGCAAGTTGTAAATTCAAAACAACCTTCGTATTCTTTTTTCAGTACTACTACATAATCATAGGTTCCGGCACAATCCACATAACTATCATTGTTGCCGTCCTTGATGATCACTTCCAAAGCAACTTTGAGCAGTTCAGCATTTTCGCATTGGTTGAAACCGGCCATTACCTGATCGGGTTTGACATAAAACTGGCAGTTTTTATCCAGATTTACATTTACCTTGTTCAGGCAGGTCAGGCAGTTCACCTTGGTCTTGAGGCGGATATTGACCGTCACATCATCTTCATCTATACAGCCCTGGGGGCTAGTCACCGTCACGACATAACGTCCTTGGGTGGATGCAACAATCGACCGAGTTGTAAATCCATTGCTCCAGACATAAGTACCTCCACCACTAGCAGTTAAGGTAGCTTCTGAGCCTGCACAGATCGTGGTATCTCGACTGGCAGAAGCAATTTCTTCCTTCTTCCGAATCACTTTTTTGGACAGTACTTCTTCACATCCTTCGTCTGAAGTAACCGATACGGTATACGTTTGGGGGACATTTACGGTAATTGATTGGTTCCTAGATCCATTACTCCAGGCGTAGGCAACGCCACCGTAAGCAGTCAAGGTAGTTGACTCGGTAATCGTATTCACATTTGTGCCCAGACAAAGGACCGTATCTCCTGAGATGGAGGCAAATGACTTTCTTGCCCCAACCACCTGTTTATACAGCACTTCTTTACATCCTTTGTCTGAGGTAACCGTCAAAAAATAAACCTGGAGGGCATTAACGGTAATTGATTGAGTGGTAGATCCATTACTCCACTTGTAGGCAATGCCGCCGTGAGCGGTTAAAGTTGTCGAATCTGTGACTGAATTGGGATCTTTGCCCAAACACAGGATCGCATCTCCGGTAATGGAGGCAAATGATTTTATTACCCGAACCACCTCTTTAGACAACACTTCTTCACATCCTTCGTCTGAAGTAACCGTTACAGTATAGGCTTCAGCGGAATTAACCGTAATTGATTGTGTCGTAAATCCATTATCCCAGGCATACGCAACGCCGCCATGGGCAGTTAACCTGGTTGATTCTGTAATTGTATTCGCATCGTTGCCCAAACACAGGGTTGCATCTCCGGTAATGGAGGCGAATGATTTTGCGGTTCGAACCACCTCTTTAGACAGCACTTCTTCACATCCTGCGCTTGAAGTAACCGTCACAGTATACGTTTGAGCAGCGTTTACCCTGATTGATTTAGTCGTAAGTCCATTACTCCAAGCGTAGAAAGCGCCGCCATGGGCGGTTAAAGTAACCGATTCGGTAATTGTATTCACATCGTTGCCCAAACATAGGGTCGTATCTCCTGTAATGGTGGCGAATTTATCGGGGCAGGGCACTGAGGCGTAGGTTACATTCTTAGTGGTTTTTTCTTGGGCTTGGGCCGAAACCTGGGTGATCAAGAGTGAGCACACACACATAATCACGCTTCTCCATAGATGTAGGTTTGAGAACTGATCCATTTTACAGCGGCTTTTCTTCTGGGTCATATTAACCATAGTTCATAAGTTAAGTCTTTGCAAAGAAATGAAATTTTTTCGCTTTTTTTAATTACATTTTTTTTAATATAATAAGTAAACATTTTCAATACCAACCAGTTTGCGTGTTTTTAAAATGCATCGAGGGCATCTACCCACGTATGGAATAGCTGCCCTCGATGTATTAAGGTAAGATTTTTTACTCCAGTATCACCATCTTCTTCGTCGCAGTAAAGTCCGTTGTTTCCAAAGTGTAGTACAACACCCCACTGGCTCCCAGCTGCTCTTTTTTGAGCGTAACTTGGTTGTTGCCCTTTGCATAATTGCCCTCCACTTTGTAGATCAATGCTCCTTTCACATCCCGTACTGTCAGTGTACCTTTCGTCGCCTTGGGCAAACTAAACCCAATCACCGTTTCATTGCTGAAGGGGTTGGGGGTGTTCTGACGGAGCTCGTAAGCTTCGCTGGCCTGGATACCCTCAAAATTCAAGGCGATACCCAGGTTCTCGTTATTTTGGTCGTATGCCTCGGGGGATACCACCCGGTTCAGACTCAGGGTTGAACTCAATTGCGCATCCGCTTTGGCACGGAGGACCAGCGTGAACAATGCCCCTGGCTCGTACTTGCTGTTCCAGGAGGTGGTGATCAATCCTTCGTTTTTGAACGCTCCAAAGTTCTCCGCCTTGGCCACTCCATACTCAATGTCCAACAGCTCCACTTTGCTTTGATCCAGGTTCAGTGCAAACTGGTAACCTTGGATGTTCTGCAAGTCTTCAGCGCTGAAACTCACTTTGTATTCATTGCCCGACTTCAGGCTCTGTTCTTGCGTCTTCAGTTTGAAGTTCTCACTCGTGCGGATTTCTGCACTAGCTGCTCCGTTCACACTCGCACTCGCATTCACATCCCCAATCTTGATGGCTACAAAGTTCGCTTTGATGTTACCCACCAGGTCATTCACACTCACCACTTCGGGGAAGGCTGCTGACCAGGGGTTCGTGGCATTCGGGAAGCGGTAAGAGGCATCCACAAAGCGCCAGCTGGTGTTGTTCGCAAAATGGGTGTCGATGTTCAGGATCAACTTCCGAATCTGGATCATGTCCAAAGTCGAGATCGATTTGGAGTTGTTCGCATCCGCCGCAATCATCTTGTAAGGACTGTTCAAAGCTTGAACGCCGAGGATGTGCTTTTGGATGAGGACAAGGTCGAAGGTCGATACCCCGTTCAGGTGGTTTTTGTCCAACTGTGGTGTTACCGTGAAGTCGCCGCCTTTGCTGATGTTCACAAACTCGTAGTTGCCATCCGTGCCGGTCATGTCGTTCTGCGTGCCGTTGCCACTCAAAGTCACCGACACCCCTTGCAGGTTGCCCGCTCCTTCCGTGGTGATGGTACCCGCTATCTTCACTTTGTCCGCTGGTGTGGGACATACCTTGTTGTTGTCTTGTACTTCAATGTAGGTCACACAGAAATCGTGGTTGCCCACCGCATCCCAGGCGTGGAGTTCTACCAGAATGAAGCCCAGTTCCAAGTCTGCACAGTTCACACTGATGCTCGTCTGGTTTGGATTCACTGGCTCTTTTACCCGGTTCACGGAGTATTTGGTGATCAACTTCAGGCCATCTTTCGTTTCTGGTCCCTGACCGTTGCAATCGTAAATCTTGGATGCAACAAAGTCCGTAGCCCATACCGTCATCATGCCGCCACCATTGCCATCAGGCATCAGGTCAACACTCAGACCATTGATACAAATGGGTGCTGGTGCCTTGCAATCCTTCACCACAAATGGGATCCGGGTTGGTACGCTCAGGTTGCCACATTCGTCACGGCCCACCACGATCAAGTCGTGGGTGCCTTCGGGCAGGTTCGACACCTTGATTTCAAACTGACCATTGCCCAAGTCCTTCGTGCTCCAACGTGGTGTGGAGTACATGATCATTGCGCCAGCATCCAAAGTCTGGAACGGTGCAATCATCAGGAATTGAGTTTCCAGTTCCACCTTGTCGGTACAGTTGTCCTTCAGGGTCACCACCTTGGTGATGTTCGC
>JAIXOO010000165.1 GCA_027486765.1 Saprospiraceae bacterium | reverse complement strand
GATCCACTGATCATTGTCAACATGTCGGTGTGGGAAAGTATCGAAGATTTGAAAAACTTTGCCTACAAATCCGCGCATGTGCAGGTTTTCCGGGATCGGGCGCGCTGGTTCGATAAGATGGAAGTGGCGCACATGGCTTTGTGGTGGGTGCCAGTTGGAGCAATGCCTACGGCAGAAGAGGGTAGAGAGCGGCTGTTGTATTTGCGGGAGAATGGGGAGTCGGAGTGGGCGTTTACGTTTAGGAGTTTGGGCGGAAGGTAATACAAGGCCGCACAGCCCAATACCTTCTTTCCTTCAACCAAACTGATAAAATTTTTTAAGTTTGTCTATTCATCAACGATCGACAAACGAAACATGAGAATATCCGTCCTTTCTTTACTTCTCCTGCTGCAAGTGGCACCGATTTTTGCCCAAAACAAAGCCGTCTTTTCCGTTCAAGCAGACAAACCGGGCGCAGCCGTTTCACCCACCATGTGGGGCGTCTTTTTTGAAGACATCAACCTCGGCGCCGATGGCGGCATGTACGCCGAGATGATCAAAAACCGCTCCTTTGAGTTTTTTAAACCCCTGATGGGCTGGCAAATCCGCAGCAGCAAAGCGTCGGGGACGCTCAATTTTGGAGCAAACCTGCTGATGATCAATCGGCCAGAAAAATCAGAAACCAACCCGCGCTACCTACAAGTCACCCTAAATAAAACCTCTAAAGACAGTCTGGGCTTAACCAACGAAGGCTTTCGAGGCATGGGCATCAAAAAGGGACTGCGTTACGATTTTTCCGTCCTTTATCGCCTACAAAGCGGGAATGCCAGAATCCACCTGGAATTGGTTACTGAAAATGGCGAAATCATTGGCTCCGGCCAGTTCGTCCCCAAAAATACCGGTGACGTATGGCAAAAAGGGGAAACCAACTTTACCGCTACCGCCACCGAACCCAAGGCCAAACTCAACATCTGGTTTGAAGGCACCGGCGTATTGGATGTAGACATGCTCTCCCTTTTCCCTGGCGATACCTGGAAAGGCCGCAAAGGTGGCCTCCGCGCCGACATGATCCAAATGCTGGCGGACCTGAAGCCTGGCTTCGTTCGTTTTCCCGGTGGCTGCATCGTGGAAGGGCACGACCTTTCGGTGCGCTACCAGTGGAAAAGAACCATTGGACCAGTGGAAGATCGCAAACTCCTTGTCAATCGCTGGAATTATGAATTTGCACATCGCCCTACACCGGATTATTTCCAAACTTTTGGCCTGGGTTTCTACGAGTATTTCCAAATGGCTGAAGACATCGGTGCCGAACCACTACCTATTTTGAACTGCGGCATGGCCTGCCAATTCAACTCTGCTGAAGTTGCACCACTGGGAGACTTAGCCCCCTATGTCCAGGATGCCCTGGATTTGATCGAGTTCGCCAATGGTTCCACCTCGACCAAATGGGGCAGAATGCGCGCCGACATGGGCCACCCGGCCCCCTTCAACCTCAAAATGCTTGGTGTAGGCAACGAAAACTGGGGCCCCCAGTACATCGAACGCCTGAAAGTATTCCAGGCGGCCATCAAACGGGAGTACCCCAAGATCAAACTGGTGTGCAGCAGTGGCATCAACCATAGTGGAGAGTTGTTTGATTACCTCAATGGCGAATTGCGCGAGATGAAGGCCGAGTTCATCGATGAGCATTATTACAGCCGTCCGGAATGGTTTTTGGCCAATGCCAAACGTTACGATAGCTACGACCGCAAGTCTGTTTCTAAAGTTTTTGCCGGAGAATACGCCGGGCAAAGTGACAAAACAGTCAGTGTAAACAACAAAAACAACTGGCGGACCGCTCTGGCGGAAGCTGCTTACATGACTGGGCTGGAACGCAATGCGGATGTGGTACAAATGGCTTCTTATGCCCCGCTTTTTGGCCACGTGGATGGTTGGCAATGGAAACCGAACCTGATTTGGGTAGATAATTTAAAAACCATGCCTACCCCAAACTATCATGTGCAAAAGTTGTACGCCAATTACAAGGGGAGCCAGATTGTGCCGATTTTGTACAAAGATAAAATGCCTGCTACCGGGCAAGATAGCCTCTATGCTTCAGCCACATTGGATCAGGCCAGCAATGAATTGATCATCAAAATTGTCAATGCTTCGGTTAAGGCACAAACTGCGGAAGTGAATATTGATGGGGTGAAAAAGCTGGATGCGAAGGCGAAGTTGATCACGTTGCAGCATGATAATTTGGAGGCGGAGAATACGATAGAAATGCCGACGGTAATTGCGCCGGTGGAGAAGGAGATCGAAACGAAGGGGAAGAAAATTGAATTGGAAGTTAAAGGGTATTCGTTTGTGGTAATCCGGGTAAAACTGTAGGGGCACCCCTCGCGGGTGCCCCTGTATACCGTTGTCGCATTAAAAATGCGATAATGGCATCATTATGTGATAATAAATATTACGACAACCATACAAGGGGCACCCGCGAGGGGTGCCCCTACGAGAGTTATTCTTCAATCTCGTGCAACATCAACGGTGAATCCTCTTTCGCCTCTAACCCGGAATGCCCCATCAGGAACAAATCCACCTGACGCGCACATTCGCGACCTTCTGAAATGGCCCACACCACCAGGGATTGCCCCCGGCGCATGTCACCTGCTGCAAAAACTTTTTTATTGCTGGTTTGGTATTTCTGCTCGGTCGCTTTGACGTTGCCACGCTCGTCCAGTTCCACGCCCAATTGTTCGAGCATGCCCTGGTGTTGTGGGTGTACAAAGCCGATAGCCAAAAGAGCCAGGTCGCAAGGGATAACTTGCTCGGAGCCGGGCACTTCCTGGAAGGAATAACGGCCAGTTGCTTTGTCCATGCCCCATTCCACTTTCACCAATTCCAATTGTTTCACGTTGCCTTGTTCGTCGCCGATGAAACGTTTGGTTTGGATGGCCCATTGGCGATCACAACCTTCATCGTGCGAAGAAGAAGTCCGCAAAATCATCGGCCAGTTGGGCCAGGAATAAGGATCACGTTCTTTGGGTGGCTTGGACAACAATTCGATTTGGGTAATTGAAGCAGCCCGGTGGCGGTTGGATGTCCCCACGCAGTCTGCACCGGTATCACCACCACCAATCACGATAACATGTTTATCAGTAGCCCAAATATCGTCCGCTGAAGGCAATTGATCACCAGCCTGGCGGCGATTACTTTGCTCCAGAAAGTCCATGGCAAAATGAACGCCTTTCAGTTCCCGACCAGGGATAGGCAAGTCGCGTGGAATGGTGGAACCACCGGCCAGAACCACTGCATCAAAATCATTGAGCAATTGTTTGGCTTCGATGTCTACGCCAATGTTGGTGTTTACGCGGAAGGTGACGCCTTCTTGCTCCATAACCCCCACGCGGCGCTCAATCACCCATTTTTCCAACTTGAAGTCAGGAATGCCGTAACGCAGCAAGCCCCCAACGCGGTCTTTGCGCTCAAACAAAGTGACCTCATGGCCAGCCTTGTTCAACTGAGCCGCAGCACCCAGGCCCGCAGGGCCAGAACCAACTACGGCTACTTTTTTACCGGTGCGGTGTGCGGGAATCTGCGGTCTCACGTAGCCTTTTTCGAAGGCTAGTTCTGCAATTGACTTTTCGATGTGCTCGATGGCTACGGGGGGCTGGTTGATGCCCAGTACACAAGCAGCTTCACAGGGTGCGGGACAAATGCGTCCGGTGAATTCCGGGAAGTTGTTGGTGCTGCTCAGGATTTGGTAAGCTTCGTCCCAGTTCTCCTGGTATACCGCGTCGTTGAACTCTGGGATGATGTTGCCCAACGGACAACCGCTGTGGCAAAAGGGTACACCACAGTCCATACACCGAGAAGCCTGGTCAACCGTTTTTTCTGCTGAAAACGGCTCGTAGATTTCGCGATAGTCGTTGATGCGCTCTTCGGGTTTGCGTGAAGAGGGGAGTTCGCGAGTATGTTTGAGAAATCCTTTTGGATCTGCCATGTTAAAAGTTTGGGGTTCCAGGGTTCCAAGGTTCCAAAGTTCCAGGGTTCAGGATAGCCGAACCTTGGAACTTTGGAACCTTGGAACCTTGGAACTTTTTTAAGAAACTAAAGCTGGTTTGATGTCAACTTTCATCTTCTCGGCGCGCTTGGCGAGTACGGCTTTGTAATCGCGAGGCATCACTTTGGTGAAGAATTGGCGTTCAATGTCCCAGTTTTCGAGCATTTCGCGGGCCACTTTGCTGCTGGTGCAGCTGAAGTGGTTGCGCAACATGCGGCGCAGCAATTCGAAGTCCTCGTCTTCCATCGGGTCGAGGTCGACCATTTCAGTGTTGACACTTTTTTCGAATGTACCAAGCTGGTTATACACGTAGGCTACTCCACCGCTCATCCCGGCGGCGAAATTTTTACCTGTTTCACCAAGTACAACTACAACACCACCCGTCATGTACTCACAACCGTGGTCGCCGATGCCTTCTACCACCGTTTTGACCCCAGAGTTGCGCACACAGAAACGTTCGCCCGCCATACCTTTAATGTAGGCTTCGCCGGAAGTTGCGCCATAGAAGGCCACGTTGCCGATGATGATGTTTTCCTGTGGTTCAAATTTGGCCTCACGATCGGGGACTACAATCAGGCGTCCACCGGAAAGACCTTTGCCAAAGTAGTCATTGGCTTCACCTTCGAGGGTAAACTGTAAACCTGGTGCGGCGAAAGCACCAAAACTTTGGCCAGCGGAACCCCGGAAACGGTAATCAATCGTGGCGTCGGGCAAACCTTTGCCTTTGTAGCGCTTTGATACTTCGTTGGAGAGCATCGCACCCACTGCGCGATCGGTATTTTGAATCGGGAAGATGGAGCTTACTTTTTGACCATTCTCCAAGGCCAGTTTGGCTTGGTAAATCAACTTGCGGTCCAAAACACTGGCAATGCCGTGGTCTTGTTCTACCCGCTTGTATTGCCCTACGTTCTCCTCCACTGGTTGTTTGAAGAGGATGGCATTCAAGTCTACCTGGCGGTATTTCCAATGGTGTACATTGTTGCGCAAGCGCAGTAACTCGACTTTGCCCACCATTTCGTTGATGGTGCGGAAGCCCAATTGCGCCATGATTTCACGCAGGTCCTCAGCCAGGAAGCGGAAGAAGTTGATGACGTGTTGAGGATCACCATTGAAACGTTTGCGCAATTCAGGATCCTGGGTAGCAATCCCGACGGGACAGGTATTGACATGGCACTTGCGCATCATGATACAACCTTCTACTACCAGGGCAGCGGTGGCTACACCCCATTCTTCAGCACCTAACAGCGTCGCAATGGCGATGTCTTTACCTGTCCGCAATTGACCATCGGTTTGCACCACTACCCGGTCGCGCAGTTTGTTGCGCAGCAGGGTTTGGTGGGTTTCGGCCAGGCCAAGTTCCCAGGGCAGACCCGCGTGGCGAATTGAGGTGAGCGGAGAAGCTCCGGTACCCCCATCGTGACCCGAGATCAGAATCGCATCGGCGTGCGCTTTGGCTACCCCGGATGCAATGATGCCTACGCCGGCTTTGGATACCAACTTCACGTTGATGCGGGCGGCAGGGTTGGCATTTTTGAGGTCAAAAATGAGCTGCGCCAAATCTTCAATGGAATAAATATCGTGGTGCGGTGGTGGCGAAATCAAACCTACCCCTGGAGTGGAGTGACGCACGCGGCCAATCCATTCGTCTACTTTATGTCCGGGCAATTGCCCCCCTTCACCAGGCTTGGCGCCTTGGGCCATTTTGATTTGCAATTCAGCAGCATTTGTCAGGTAATAGCTGGTTACCCCAAAACGGCCTGAAGCCACCTGTTTAGTGGCCGAACGTTCCCAATCGCCATTTTCTTTCGGTTCGAAGCGGATCTCGTCTTCCCCCCCTTCACCACTGTTGCTTTTGCCGCCAATGCGGTTCATGGCGATGGCCAGGGTAGTATGGGCTTCGTGAGAAATCGAACCAAAGGACATGGCCCCGGTAGCAAATCGCTTCATGATGTTTTCCACTGGCTCTACCTCTTCGATTGGAATGGGATTGCCTTTGCGGAAAGTCAACAAGCCGCGCAGGGTCAGCGCCTGTTCGGTTTGCTCATTGATGATGGCAGCGAATTTTTTGTATTCCTGGTAATCGTTCTTGCGTGAGGCAACCTGCAAGTGGTGGATGCTCTTGGGGTTGAACAAGTGTGCTTCTCCCCGGCGTTTCCACTGGTATACCCCACCTACGTCCAGTTGAGCACCGGGTATCGGGTTTTCTGGATAGGCAAAGGAATGACGCGCCAGTACTTCTTCGGCAATGCCATCGTAACTGATGCCCTGGATGCGGGATACCGAACCTGTAAAACATTTTTCAACCACTTCTTTGGAAATACCCAAAATCTCGAAGATTTGGGCACCTTGGTAAGATTGTAGGGTTGAGATTCCGTTTTTGGACATCACCTTGAGGATGGATTTGCCGATGACCTTGTTGAAGGTATCGATCATTTTTTCCAACTTCATGCTGGCATCCAAATGGCCTAGTTCGCGCTGCTCGGCAATGGTCGCGTAGACCATGTAGGGGTTCACACAAGTGGCCCCGTAACCGATCAAGGTACAGAAATGATGGGTTTCCCGAATGTCCCCAGCCTCGACGACTATTGAAGTCAAGGTGCGCAAACCGCGACGGATCAAGTGGTGATGCACTGCTCCGATGGCCAAAAGAGAAGGCACTGGTGCGTATTTTTCATCCACATTGCGGTCGGAAAGGATCAGGATATTGGCCCCCTGGCGCACCAAATCTTCTGCATCGGCACAAATATTGTCGATGGCAGCTTTGAGGCGGCCTTCTTGCCCGTCAGCCCGGAACAGGATATTGATGACGCCTGATTTGAAGTAACCTTCTTCGAGGTATTTCACCCGGTTGAGTTCCCCGTTGGTAATCACAGGGCTTTCCAAGTGGATGAAACGGCCACGCTCGGGTACCAAATCCAGGTGTTTGGGGTTCCCGCCCAACATGGCAAACAAGGACATCACCGAACGCTCCCGGATGGGGTCGATGGGTGGGTTAGTCACCTGAGCAAAGAGCTGCTTGAAGTAGTTGGACAGGTGTTGCGACTGGTGCGAGAGTACCGCCAGTGGTGTGTCTGCGCCCATCGAGCCAAGGGGTTCTTGTCCTTCGGCTACCGTTGGGTTGATCAACACTTTGATGTCTTCTTTGCTGAAGCCAAAGAGTTGTTGATTGCGCAGTAAAGTTTGCTCGTCCATTTCTACCGTGCCCGGGATGTTCTCGGGCAAATCTTCCAAAGTCAGGCGGTGCTCCTTGAGCCAATCCCGGTAAGGCAAACGTTGGCAGATGACACTTTTTAGTTCTTCATCCCCCACAATCCGGCCTTCGTCCAGGTCGGCAATCAACATTCTACCGGGTTGCAAGCGGCCTTTTTTCACCACCTTGGATTGGTCTACCGGCAAGGCACCAGCTTCAGAAGCTACGATCAACGTATTGTCTTCCATCAGGCAGTACCGCGAAGGACGCAGACCGTTGCGGTCGAGGGTAGCACCTACCAAAATGCCATTGGTAAAACAAATCGAAGCGGGGCCATCCCAAGGCTCCATGATGGTTTTGTGGTATTCGTAGAAGGCTTTTTTGTAATCCTCCATGGTGTCATCGTGCTCCCAGGCCTCGGGGATCATCATCATCAAGGCATGGGGCAAGGAATAACCACTCATCACCAGGTACTCCAACACATTGTCGAAATTACCGGAATCGGATAGATCATCGCCACAGATGGGTTTGATCAATTCCAATTCTTCATCGGAAAAAATTTCCGACATCAGGTTTTTTTCCTTGGACTGCCACCAGTTCAGGTTCCCTCTTACGGTATTGATCTCACCGTTGTGGGCGATATACCGGAAGGGTTGTGCCAATTTCCACTTCGGAACTGTATTGGTAGAAAAACGGGAGTGAATCAGCGCTATGGCTGATTTCAGGTCCGCATCCTGCAAATCCAAAAAGTAAGGGCGCAGTTGATACGTAGTCAACTGGCCCTTGTATACAACAGTTTTGTATGAAAATGAAGCGATGTAGAAGTTTTCCTTCACGTGAGGGAAAACTTTGTAAATGTTGTGGATCACAAACTTGCGCAGGATATACAAACGGCGCTCCAAAGCTTGCAATTCCATTTCTTGCTTGGGTTTTACAAAAACCTGCTCCACGCGTGGCTCGGACGCCACTGCGGATTCGCCCAACAACTCATGGTCGGTAGGGACTTTGCGCCAGCCGATTACTTCAAATCCACATTCATCGATGTAATCCTGAAACAGCACCCGACACTCCTGGCGTTGCTCCCGCTCCATGGGGAAGAAGACCATACCCACACCGTATTTACCAAAATCGGGGAGGTCGAACTTCAATTCCCGGCATTTTTTCTTGAAAAATTCATGAGGAGTTTGGATGATGATACCGGCACCATCCCCGGTATTGGGTTCACAACCACAAGCTCCGCGGTGCTCCATATTGGCCAACATGGTGAGGGCATCCTCCACCAGTTCATGGGATTTGATGCCATTGAGATTGGCCATCAAACCCGTGCCACAAGAGTCTTTTTCCAACTGCGGAACGTACAAACCTTCATTGGTCTCCTTCATCATATGCAAAACTGTTGTCTGATCAATAAAAATATCTTTAACGCAAAGCGTTTAAGTTGAAATTGGGTTGCTGAAGCAGCAGTATGGTTAGGCTTAATCGGGACTTAG
>JAIXOO010000308.1:0-5000 GCA_027486765.1 Saprospiraceae bacterium | reverse complement strand
TATCTCAACCGTATTTTCAATTCCGATGAATTGGCATTCTCATTTAGTCAAAACCCTTTGGTTTCAACTCTTTCCGCTTTCTCCGTCGCTCTTTCAAGCAACTTCCTGCGGGGCAGCAAAGGTAGATACTCAACTTCTTTTCGCAAAACTTTTTGAAGACTTTTTTCTTCTTTTTTTTCGCAGCCAATCAGCTGTTTTCAACTCCTTTTTTCGCCCTGCTTTTCAAAGCGGATGCAAATGTACAACATTCGCATTCTACATTCCAAATTTTTGAGAAAGTTTTTTGAAGGTTTTTTTTAGCGCCTTTTTTAAAGCTCTAAATCAATTCCTTACTTCCCTCTCTCAATCGCCTTGCTTTCAAAGCGGATGCAAAAGTAATCCCTACTTTTTAACCTTGCAAGCTTTATTCAAGAAAAATCTCAAAAAAACAAAAAAAGGCCTTTTGCTGCCTACATATATATTAAGGTGTAGTTTTTGCGTTTTTGGCACCATGGCAATCCAAATTTCAATTCAACGATATTTGCAAAAATCTTATTAACTTGGCAGGCTTGAAAACACCAACATAGAAAGTGTGGAATACGCACACTAGTGTCAATTTTCATTGTCTTTCTAAAACACCATAGGTCAGTAAACCGTGAGACAGCTCATTCCGCACTTCATACAGGAGCAATTCGATCAACGCAATTTGCACAACTCGCTGCAAGCCTACGTCATGTTCGTAGACTTATCGGGCTTTACCCCTCTAACTGAGACTTTGATGGGTAAGGGGGGCCGTGGCGCAGAAGAGCTTTCCCTTATTTTAAAGGACATCTTCGAACCGTTGGTGGAAGTAGTTTATACCCATGGCGGGTTCATCCCTTATTATGCGGGTGATGCTTTTACAGCCATTTTTCCACAAAGTGAAGATTTGGGGGTAGATGTGTTTATGAATGCGGCTATTTCGGCACGGGATCTTTTTAAACAACGTTCCTATAAGTTTGGTGCTTTTAAAATCGGGGTAAAAATTGGCCTCTCTTACGGCACCGTTGAGTGGGGAATTGTGGGGCGTTATCACCGAGCCTTTTATTTCCGGGGTGATCCGGTGCTCAAAGCCGCGCTTTGTCAGGATATGGCCAAAAACCAGTCCTCTTCCATTGCATTGGACAGCGTTTTGTTGAGCCAGTTGCCCTTCGATACCGAGGTAATTCCCGTGGAAGATGGGTTCTTTTGTTTGGGTGCCAATTTCAAGGCTCGACCAGTTAGTTTGCCCATCACCAACTTGCCCGAGTTGCGCAGGGATGTGGTAGAGCTCTTTGTACCTGCTGAGGTCATCGATTACAGCCAGGTTGGGGAGTTCCGCACGGTCATTTCCGTTTTTATTGCTTTTGAAGGAGTACCCAATCACACGCTGCTCAACAAGTTTGCGGGAGTGGTGATTGAACAAATCAACAATTTCAGCGGGTATTTCAAAGAGATCGACTTTGGCGACAAGGGTGGAGTGATGACTTGTTTCTTTGGCGCACCCGTTTCTTTTGAAAACAACATCGACCGTGCGCTGGAGTTTATCCATGCCCTCAACCAGGAGCTGTACGAATTGCGCGCCCAATACGGCGTACAGTTTAAAGCAGCAGCCACCGAAGGCACGGCCTATACCGGCCTGATTGGTGGACGCGAACGTTTGCAATACGCTGCCGTGGGCAACCGGGTCAATCTGGCGGCCCGCATCATGTCCTATGGGGCTTGGGAGGAAGTACTGGTGGATGGCGAAATTCAAAAAAACCGCAACTTCAGCTTCCAACACCGGGGCGACATAAAGTACAAAGGAGTAAAAGGGGACGTCCCTACCTATATATTGATGGGGCGGAATGAAAGTCGCCAGCAGGTGTACAGCGAAAACATGGTGGGTCGCGATGCGGAAATGTTCCGCCTGATTGATTTCACCACTCCTCTGCTGGAAGGACGCCCGACAGGTATTGCCTACGTTTTTGGCGAAGCCGGTATTGGCAAAAGTCGCTTGAGTTACGAGTTAAAAGAGGCCTTGCTTCGCGATCAAAAGGTGCAGTGGTACACTTGCCCGGCGGATCAGATTTTGCGCAAACCTTTTAACCCCTTTATCTATTTCCTCAAAAATTACTTCGATCAATCTTTAGAAAAAAATACCGCACGCAACCTGCAACGTTTTGAGGCCCGTTTTCAGCAATTGCTGGATAAATTACAGGGCATTTCCGACGCACATGCCTTGCGTGATGATTTGATCCGTACCAAATCCGTGCTGGCCGCCCAGGTTGGAATTGTTTATTTCGACTCTCTGTGGGAACAACTGGATGCACGCGGGCGCTACCAAAATACCATTCAATCCATCATTGATTTATTTTTGGCTGAATCGATGATTCGTCCGGTCGCGATTGAACTGGAAGACACCCATTGGATCGATGAAAACTCACAGGAATTGCTGGTTGAGTTGATCCGCTACTTGAAGCGTTATCCCATCTTTTTGCTCATGACTTCCCGTTATGGGGATGATGGGCAAAAACAAATGCTCCTGGACCCACTCCTGCTGGAAGCCCATCAAGTGCGCGGGCCACTGGAAATTGACCTCAATGTATTGCAGCCCGAAGCAGTGCGTCAGTTTGCTGAAATCAAATTGCAAGGCACCATTTCAGATACCTTCTTTGAGTTGTTGCAACGCGCAGCCAACAGCAATCCTTTTTACCTGGAACAATTGTTGGAGTATTTTTCTGAACAACAACTGTTGCACAAGGTCAATGGACTATGGAACATCAAGGAT
Source organism: Saprospiraceae bacterium (assembly GCA_027486765.1). Classification (GTDB taxonomy): domain Bacteria; phylum Bacteroidota; class Bacteroidia; order Chitinophagales; family Saprospiraceae; genus Haliscomenobacter. The sequence goes on along the minus strand of JAIXOO010000308.1, from coordinate 2,233 downwards.
GAAAACATCCAGTTGTCCAGCTCGATCAACTCCATTTTGACCGCCCGGATCGACCGTTTGTCTTCATTGGTCAAAGAAACCGTAAAAGCTGCGGCAGTCATTGGTCGTGAATTTGAAGTTACGGTATTGACCGAGGTGATGAAGTACAACGAGGAGTTTTCCAAAAACAGTCCTGATGTAGAACTCCTCACCGAACAAATCGGTGTAGCAGAAAAAGTCCAGATTTGGCGGGCTATGAACGAGTTGCGTTACATTTTCCGCCACTCCTTACTGCGCGAGGCTGCGTATAGTATGCAGTTGCGAGCGCGTCTGCAGCAGTTGCACAAATTGATTGCTGAAGCCATCGAACGTTTGTACGCCGATCGCATCGACGAACGTTTCGTCGATCTCGCTTTCCACTACGAACAAGCTGGCGTATTTGATAAAACTTGTTCTTATCTACGCAAGGCCGGGGATTACGCACGCCGCAACTTCCAAAACCAACAAGCGCTGGATTTGTATGAAAAATTGCTGCACCTCTTGGGCAGTGAGCAAGACATTGCCAGCCAAATCAAAACCTTGCTCAAAAAAGGCAAAATTCAGGAGCTGATCGGCAAATGGGACGAATGTGAACAGACCTACAAACACGCACTCGAACTGGCCAAACAGCACCGCGACGTCATTCTCCTGGGCCGTGCTCACAACAGCATGGGCAGGGTGGTTATGTTGCGCGGTGATTACACCGAGGCAATGCGTTACTACCAAAAGTCGGTGCTGCTGTTTGAATCGGTAGATGATAAATTCGGTTTTGCCGAAGTGTACGGCAACCTGGGCAACCTCTACTTCCGCCAAGGCAAATACGAGGAAGCCAAAAAATATTTCCAAAATGCCCTCGCAATTGGTCAGGAAGTGAGGGGCTACATCGTTGATTCCCAAATTGTAGCCAACCTTGGCCTCACCTACATGAACCAGGGCAATTACGACGAAGGGATCCGCCAACAACAAGAACAATTGGCTTATTGCCAGGCCCACAACGACAAGCCGGGCATGGCTACCATCCATACTTACATTGGCATCGTTTTGCAGGAAAAAGGAGATTACGAGGAGGCTTTGTTTCACTTCCAGGCCGGGCTTGATCTGGCCACTGAATTGGGCAACAAACACCTGACTGCTGTAGGCATCGGCAACATCGGGCTCATCTTCGAACGCCAGGGCAAATACAACGACGCGATGGAACTGTACGTCAAAGACCTCGCGCTCACCGAAGAGCTGGGGGACAAACAAGGGGAATCCATCGCCTTGGGTTTCATTGGTCAATTGCTCAACATTCAGGGGGATTTCCACAAGGCGATTGAATACATGCAAAAAGCCTTGATGCTTTGTGAAGAACTGGGTTACCAAAAAGGCCTGGCGAAAGCAGTCAATACGCTGGGGGATATTTTTTACAACCTTCAGCAATACCAGCGCTCCCTACATTTTTATAACCGGGCGATTGAGATCACCCGGGCCATTGGCAACAAACTAGTGCTGGGTTTGAGCCTGGCAGAAAAAGGTACGGTGCTCCTGGAAACAGGCAACCATGCCGAACTGGACAAAGTAACATCAGAGGCTCAACAATTGGCGATTGACCTGGATCACCCCGATTTGTACTTCGAAGGTGCACTACTCAATGCCAAACGTTTGCACTTGTATCGGCAATTCCGGGAAGCTGAAGAAGGAGTGCAAGACCTACTCAAACGAGCACTTAGCCCGGACCAACAGGCTGCCGCATACTTTGAACTGCATCTTTTGCATCCTGAGGACCGAACACTAACCCAAAAGGCACTAGAGATGTACAATAAACTGGTGGAGCAAACGCCGAAGTTTATTTATCAGTCGCGGAAGGAGGTGTTGATGAAGAGCCTTGTTGAATGACGAATTTTTCGAATGACGAATGACGAATTCCCGGTCACTGAGCGAAATCGAAGTGCGGGAATTCGTCATTTCTACCTAATACTTGATTGCCAAAAGACATAGCTTTGTTTCTAAAGCCATTTTTATCCAGCTTATTGATGCTTGTGCTAAGTTTCTCGCCCCTATTCGGGCAAGACTCCCTCCAACATTTCCGCGCCCGCAATCAACTCGCCTCCTACCTCCGCTACAACTGGGATCGCCAAAACGAGCTGGAAAATCCCAGCGCTGCACTCAAAGTTTTAGATCAAACTATAAACAGCCTTTGGCGTCAGCCCAAAAACGCCTCCGAAGCCGAAGAACT
>JAIXOO010000490.1 GCA_027486765.1 Saprospiraceae bacterium | reverse complement strand
GATCCAGTGGTAGCTACTCAAACTGGTTTGAACCTGACTTGTGCAGACGCTGGTAAAGTAGTATTGGTTGAATTGCACGCATGGGACAATGCAGGTAAGGATGACTTCTGTGTAACTTACATCGAAGTACAAGACAACCGCAAAGTTTGCCCAGCAGTTGGTTCAGGTAACACTGCAACTGTAGCTGGTACAATCGCAACTGAAGGCAATGCTAACCTGCAAGGTGCAACCATCACTTTGAGTGGTGCTGCTTCTCAGAATGCTGCTACTGCTGCAAACGGTGGTTACTCTTTCGTTAACCTGACGAAAGGAGCTGACTTCACAGTGACTCCACAATTGGACAAAAACCACCTGAATGGTGTATCTACTTTTGACCTGGTATTGATCCAGAAGCACATCCTGAATGTACAGGCTTTGAACAGCCCATACAAAATGATTGCTGCTGACGTGAACAACTCTAAGTCAATCACTACTCTGGACTTGATTGCGCTGCGCAAGTTGATCCTGAACATCGATCAAAGCTTCGCCAACAACACTTCCTGGAGATTCGTAGACGCTGCTTACAGCTTCCCAACGCCAAGCAACCCATGGGCTGCTGCGTTCCCAGAAGTTGTAAACATCAACGACATTGCTGCTAACGTAAACGCTAACTTTGTAGCGGTTAAAGTGGGTGATGTTAACGCAAGTGCAACGGTAAGTGCTGCTGCTGCTGCAGAAGTACGTACAGCTGGAACACTGGACATCAATGCTGCTGACGCTGCGTTGAAAGCTGGCCAGGAGTACAGTGTTGAGTTCAATGCTGCTGACCTGAAGAACATTCAGGGCTACCAGTTCTCGTTGAACCTGGACAAGAGCAAAGTAGAGTTGGTTGACATCGTTTACGGTGTTGCTAAAGCTGAAAACTTTGGAGTATTCCAAAGCGAAGGCGTTATCACTACTTCTTGGAATGGTGAAGCGAAGCAGGGTGCATTGTTCACTTTGGTACTGCGTGCAAAAGCTGATGCTCAATTGAGCAATAGCTTGAGCCTGAACCGGGTAGTATCTGCTGAGGCTTACAGCCAGAACAACGAGCAACTGAATGTTGCCCTGAAGTTCAACGGTGCTGACGTAGCTGCTCAAGGTTTCGAACTGAAGCAAAACACGCCAAACCCATTCAATGCTGAAACAGTGATCAGCTTCAGTCTGCCAAAAGCTGCTGCTGCTACCCTGACTGTTAGCGATGTGACTGGCCGTGTGTTGAAGAGCGTTCGTGCTGACTATGCTAAAGGTTTCAACCAAATCACTTTGAAAGCTAGCGATTTGAATGCTACTGGTGTGTTGTACTACACCCTGGAAGCTGACGATTTCACTGCTACCAAGAAGATGATTATTGTTGAATAACCCATATGGGTGATAGTAGAGACGCAAGATCTTGCGTCTCTATTATTAAAAAAGAGGCTGCTCATCCTAGGATGGGCAGCCTCTTCGTTTTTAGGGTTGTTGTATAATAAAGCTAATGTTTACTGGTAATTCAACACTGGTGACAACCAGCGCTCCACTTCCTCGATACTCATTGTTTTGCGCTGCGCATAATCCACAATCTGGTCTTTCCCAATTTGTCCCAATCCAAAATACTTGGAGTCGGGGTGGCCCAGGTACCAGCCACTTACTGAAGCTGCTGGGTACATGGCACAACTTTCAGTGAGGATCATCCCAGTGTTGTTTTCCACATCCAACAATTGCCAGAGTGTACGTTTTTCCGTGTGTTCCGGGCAAGCGGGATAACCTGGAGCCGGACGAATGCCACGATAGGTTTCTTTGATCAAGTCGTCAGTGGACAAACTTTCATTGTCGTCGTAACCCCAAAACTCTTTGCGTACCCGCTCGTGCATACGTTCCGCCAAGGCTTCCGCGAGGCGGTCAGCGAGGGCTTTGAGCATGATGGCGTTGTAATCGTCGAGTTCGGCTTCAAACTTTGCCACCCACGGTTCGATGCCAATCCCGGCCGTAACTGCGAAAGCACCTACATAATCCTGAACGGTATCTTTAGGCGCCACAAAGTCGGCCAAACAGAAGTTGGGTTGCCCAGCTGCTTTGTGCAATTGCTGGCGCAACTGGTGCAGAACAGCCTTCACCTCCTGCCGATCGTCATCCTCGTAGACTTCAATGTCATCATGATCAACGGTATTGGCCGGGAATAAGCCAATTACTGCCCGGGCACTCAGCCATTTTCCGTCAATCACCTGGCGCAGCAAACTGCGGGCATCATTGTAGAGCTTCTGAGCTTCAACACCCACAATCTCGTCCTTGAGGATAGCTGGAAACTTACCCGCCAATTGCCAACTGCTGAAGAAAGGTGTCCAGTCGATGTATTCGCTCAATTCTTCCAGGTCGTAATTGTCAAAAACGGTGATGCCCTGCTTTTTAGGAACTGGAGGGCTGTATTGGCGCCAATCAATGGCCACTTTGTTTTCCCGTGCTTGAGCCAGGTCGATGAATGCTTTGGAAGACTGCCTTCCGGCGCGTTGCTCCCGGATGCGTTCGTAATCCTTGCGGGTATCGATGATGAGGTTGTTGCGGTAATCTTGATCGGCACTCAACAAAGCTGCGGCCACGCCTACGCTGCGCGAAGCATCCAGAACATGGATAACCGGCCCTGAATACTGAGGCTCAATTTTGACAGCAGTATGCGTTTTAGAGGTAGTTGCCCCCCCAACCATCAAGGGCAAGGTAAAGCCCAGGCGCTCCATTTCTTTAGCCATGTGTACCATTTCATCGAGCGAAGGGGTAATCAAACCACTCAACCCAATGATGTCGACATTTTCCTCCCTGGCCATTTTGAGGATTTTATCGGCAGGAACCATCACGCCCATGTCAATAATGTCAAAGTTGTTGCAAGCCAATACGACCCCTACGATGTTTTTGCCGATGTCGTGTACATCCCCTTTCACAGTTGCCATGAGGATTTTTCCTTTGGAACTTCCCCCGCCAGCAGCTTTTTCTTCCTCAATAAAAGGCGTCAGGTAGGCAACGGCCTTTTTCATCACCCGGGCACTTTTGACCACCTGGGGCAGAAACATTTTCCCTGCGCCAAAGAGGTCGCCCACCACATTCATGCCATTCATCAAGGGGCCTTCGATCACCCCTAGTGAATTGGGGAATTGTAGGCGTGCTTCTTCAGTATCTTCGTCAATGTAGTCGGTGATTCCTTTGACCAGGGCATGGGTAATGCGGTCTTGCAGGCTGCCTTCGCGCCAAGACAGGTCTTTTTGAAGGATTTTGCCGCCTTCATTTTTGATGCTTTCTGCAAATTCCGTGAGGCGCTCCGTAGCATCCTCTCGCCGGTTGAACAGCACGTCTTCCACCCGCTCCAACAGTTCTTTGGGGATGTTGGCATAAATCTCGATCATCCCGGCATTCACGATCCCCATGTCCATACCCGCCTGGATAGCGTGGTAGAGGAACGCGGAGTGCATCGCCTCACGCACGGGATCATTGCCTCGGTAGGAGAAGGAAATGTTGCTCACTCCACCACTGATCTTGGCACCTGGGCAACGTTGTTTGATTTGGCGGGTAGCTTCAATGAAATAGATGGCATAGTCGTTGTGCTCTTCAATCCCGGTAGCTACGGCAAAAATATTGGGGTCAAAAATGATGTCTTGTGGTTTGAACCCGACCTGCTGGGTCAGGATTTTATAGGCGCGTTCACAAATGTCTACCTTGCGCTCGATGGTGTCGGCTTGGCCTAGCTCGTCAAAAGCCATCACCACTGCCGCTGCGCCATAACGCCGCACCAACTTGGCCTGGCGGATAAACTCCGCTTCGCCTTCCTTCATCGAAATGGAGTTGACGACACATTTGCCCTGCACACACTGCAAGCCCGCCTCGATCACACTGAACTTGGAGGAGTCGATCATGATCGGCAACTTGGAAATTTCCGGTTCTGACATCACCAGGTTCAAAAACTCTACAATGGCTTTTTCGGAATCCAACATGCCCTCGTCCATGTTGATGTCGATCATTTGGGCGCCAGCTTCTACTTGTTGCTGAGCTACTACCAGGGCATCGTTGTACTTGTTATCCCGAATCAGGCGGGCAAATTGGCGTGAACCCGTCACGTTAGTGCGTTCACCGATGTTGACAAAATTGGTCTCGGGCCGAATGATCAGGGGCTCCAAACCACTCAGCATGGTATAATTGGGTGCTAGCGGAATCTGCCGGGGTGGCAAACCCTTCACTGCCTCAGCCATCGCCCGAATGTGCTCGGGCGTAGTGCCACAACAGCCGCCGATCATGTTCACAAATCCGCTGGACGCAAAGTCGCGGATATAAGTTTGCATTTCTTCCGGGCTCTGGTCGTATTGGCCAAACTCGTTGGGCAAACCAGCGTTGGGGTAGGCGCTGATGAACGTATCGGCAATGGTAGACAAGGCTTCCAGGTGCGGGCGCATTTCTTCTGCACCTAAGGCGCAGTTCAAGCCCACGCTGAGTAGCGGAATGTGACTGATGGAAATCCAGAATGCCTCTGCAGTTTGGCCCGAAAGGGTACGCCCACTGGCATCGGTAATGGTGCCCGAAACCATTACGGGTAGCCGTTCTTTTCGCTCGTCAAAGAGCTCTTCTACTGCAAACAAAGCCGCCTTGGCATTGAGGGTATCAAAAACAGTTTCGATCAGGAGTAGATCGGCACCCCCTTCTACCAAACCCTTGGCTTGTACATAATAAGCCTCTTTCAACTCCTTAAAACTCACGGCTCGATAACCAGGGTTGTTGACATCTGGTGACAGGGATGCAGTACGATTGGTAGGTCCCATGGCACCCGCCACATAACGCGGTTTGTCAGGGTTGTTCAGGTTATAATCATCAACACAGCGTTTGGCCACTTGTGCTGAGGCAAAATTTAGTTCATAAGCCAGATCCTGCATTTCATAATCGGCCATGGCGATTGAAGTGCTGGAAAACGTATTGGTCTCGATGATGTCTGCACCCGCCTCCAGGTATGCCCGGTGGATTTCCTCGATGATCTGTGGCTGGGTGATGGACAGTAGATCGTTGTTTCCCTTTACATCGCGGTGAAAATTGGCAAAACGTTCGCCTCGATAATCCGCTTCGCTGAGCTTGTACCGTTGAATCATGGTACCCATCGCTCCGTCAATGACGAGAATGCGCTGCTTGAGGAGTGCTTTAATGTCTGGCTTCATCTTTTCTCCGTTTTTGTGTCTACAAATGTTGGGCTACAAATGTTGGACTTCTCCGAAGTCCTTCGTCAGGAGTTCAGGTAGGTCAAACACTTGAGGTTTGATTTTAGATTGCAAAAATAGAGATTTATTTGGGGAATGTAGCAGCAGCCCTCGTGGTTGCCCTTCTCAAGCGATTTATTCTTCTTCTTTACCACTTTCAGCCAAGCGCTGTTTAGAGATTAGAATGGCCTGTTGCAGCTTTTGCTGTAACAATTCTTTACTTGGCAATTCGGTTAGGTATTCGGCTACATGAATTCCCGTAGCATCCATTTCCAAAAGTTCAATCAACTCATCACTTTTATCTGCACAAAGGATTAGACCAAGGGGGGGAAGTTCGTGCGGATGCTGCTCGTATTTGGCCAACCAGCGCAGGTAAAGCTCCATTTGGCTTTTGTGGCTGTGTTCAAATTTACCCAGCTTGAGATCAATGGCAACCAGGCGGCGAAGTTTACGGTGGTAAAAAAGCAAATCGATGTAATAATCGGTATCGCCAACAGTTACCCGCCTTTGGCGGGCCATAAATGCAAAATCGTTGCCCAGTTCCAAAATAAACTCCTGCAACTGAACGATAATAGCCTGTTCTAAGTCCTTTTCACTGTAGGTATTGGCCAAGCCTAAAAAATCGAGAATGTAGGGGTCTTTGAAGGCAATTGCTGGACTCATTTCACGCGCACTGCGTAGTTTTTCCAGGTCGTTTTGGATGGTTATTTCGGGTTGTTTGCTGAGGGCGCTGCGTTCGAAGAGCATGGAGTTGATGCGATTCTGCAATTCTCTACTACTCCAGTGTTCGTTGGCGCAAAGTTCCAAATAAAAAGCTTTTTGCAGATCATCTTTTAAGTACATGATGATTCTAAGATGTGTCCAGCTCAATTGTCTACGCACTGCGTAGACAATTTGATCTTCGGAAAAATTTTCTGCACTCTTCAAATAATGCCGTAGTTGCTTTTCTCCCCAACCGCGTCCAAAAAGATTAGTCAGTTTTTGAGCAAGCAGTACAATGATCTTTTTACCGTAGTCCGCTCTTTCGTTAGCCAATATATGATCTTTTAATTTTAGCCCAATTCGCCAGTACAACATCGTCATTTCTGCGTTCACAGCTACGAATGTACGCTGACGACTGCTTTCAATTAGTGCTTGAATATCTGCAAAGAGCGTTTGTTCGATTGGTTGGAGGGGCTGTTCCATAGGTGTTGGCTTTGAGGTGAACTCAAAAATACGATGCCATGGAATTAAAAACAAATAAAGTTAAAAATATTTTTAAAACACAAAAAATACACTAATCCAAACAAAAAAAGCACCACCGAACTCAATCGATAGTGCTTTTTGTATTCTGCTGTGAGGGAAGGACTCGAACCTTCACAGGGCGGTTAGCCATAGCACAGAATGGTGGTCAACCCCTGGGTCGTTTCCTGGCCCTATGCTACGTTTGTTCCGGACTCCCTACCCCCGAGACAAGAGGGCATGGCTGCCAAAAATTTCATCACCTCACAATGTTGTTCTTTGACAAAGAGTATGGCCAAAGAAATTTGTTTTTCTCACGATTCTTTGCATCTTTGCTGCCCAAAATCGCTAAGCTCGTTCGCTTTGATGAAGCAAAGTTAAAAACATCTCTACATTTATGCAAATTTTTTAAAGAAATTTCTTAAAATTTTTCATTTTCGTAAAAAAAAGCGATTTTTTTGAAAACGCCTTATATCTCATTTTGCGATAATCAAGTATTTTTTAAATTTTTCAACGACCCTGCTTATCTTCACCCCATTCAAGATTAACTAGCGTTGAACGCTAAAGAACAGAAAGTATAAGACATGTGGCAAAAAAGACTCCTCGTACTGTTGATTCCCGGATTACTGGCTACGGCATTGGATCGACTGACCAAGATATGGGCGGTTAATACGCTGAAGGAACAACCCATGCAGTCCTACTTCAATGATGTATTTCGCTTGGTGTACGCCGAAAATACCGGAGCATTTTTAAGCTTGGGTTCAGACATGAACGATACCTTGCGGTATTGGGTATTGGCTGTGGTGCCCGTTTTGGTTTTGCTGTACATTTTTTTCCATGTACTGACTGCCAAAAATTTACACGTGGTGCAGCAAGCTGCTTTTGGATTCATCCTGGGCGGTGGCTTGAGCAACATCTACGACCGCATCATGGAAGGCCGGGTGGTCGACTTTATGAACATGGGCTTTGGCACCCTGCGCACGGGCATCTTCAATGTAGCGGATATGTCGATTATGCTGGGTTTGTTTTTGATGATTCCTTTTTTGTTCCAAAAACAGGCACCGGACGCAGCAGCAGCGCCTGTGGCAGCAGTTGACATTGCTGAAGAGGCGCCCGCAGTGGAAGAATCGGAAGAATCGATGACTACTCAGGAAGAGCCCGCTGAAGATGCCGATCAGACACCAACTAATAAAGAAGGTGCTCAAGAATAATTGATTTATAAAAAGGGGCGCTTGCCCCAACGACCCTTCACCTATGTTCGCAGCCGTACTCTCTCCTGGATTGATAGGCACCTTGATCATTGCGTACTTCGCGATGCTCATTGTGGTGGCCTGGCGCACCAGTCGCAACGCCGACAATAGTTCCTTCTTTCTGGCGGGGCGCAAAGCCCCCTGGATTTTGGTCGCTATTGGTATGATTGGTACTTCCATATCGGGGGTTACCTTTATTTCCATTCCGGGTGTAGTGGGCGCTGGAGGCAACAACCAGGCTTTTTCCTACCTGCAATTGGTGCTGGGCAACCTTTTTGGGTATTTCATCATTGCTACGGTATTGTTACCACTGTATTACCGCTTGCAACTAACTTCCATTTACACCTATTTGGAAGAACGCCTGGGTTTTTACGCCTACAAAACCGGAGCGGCGTACTTTTTGATTTCCCGCACCATTGGCTCCTCCTTTCGCTTGTTTTTAGCGGCAAATGTGGTGGACATGTTTGTGACTGGACCAATGGGGATTCCCTTTTGGTTGACCGTAGTTATCACCATTGGGCTCATTTGGGTGTACACATTTAAAGGTGGGGTGGCTACCATTATTTATACGGATACCCTACAAACCATCTTTTTGTTGTCCGCTCTCGCGCTCAGTGTCTATACCATTAGCAGTGCTTTGGGCTGGAATATGGTGGAAATGTTTGGCGAAATCAGCCGCAGCGAATACGGGCGCGTCTTTTTCTTCGACAGCGGCATCGGCGACCCGAACAACTTTTTTAAACAGTTCATCAGTGGGGCTTTGATCGCGATTGCCATGACGGGTTTGGATCAGGATTTGATGCAAAAAAACCTGAGTTGCAAGAACATCAAGGATGCTCAAAAGAATATGTTGACCTTTACTTCCATTTTTTTACTAGTCAATATCCTGTTCCTTTCGTTGGGCGCCATGTTGTACCTCTATGCTGCCAAAGAAGGCATTCAATTGCCGATGAACGCCAGTGGCAAACTCAATTCTGACCTGGTTTATCCCACGCTGGCCCTAGAGCACATGTCAGTGGCCACGGCCATTTGTTTTATGCTGGGCATCATCGCCTGCACCTATGCCAGTGCAGATTCGGCATTGACAGCATTGACCACCTCTTTTTGCATCGATTTTCTCAATTTTAACAAGTCGAATGCCCCAGAGCAGCAAAAAGAACGGACTCGGGTTTGGGTACACGTTGGTTTTTCGCTCTTGACATTGGTGCAAATCCTAGTGTTTAAGCTACTCAACAACGATGCGGTCATCAGCAGTTTGTTCAAAATTGCGGGGTACACTTACGGCCCATTGCTTGGATTGTTCATGTTTGGGATACTGACCAAACGGGCCGTGCGCGACCAGTGGGTTGTGCTGGTCTGTATCATTGCCCCGGTTTTGACATATACCATTGATGTTTATGCCGAAAAACTGTACGGTTTTAAGTTCGGATTCCTCAACATTGCCGTCAACGGCCTCTTGACCATGCTGGGGCTCTGGCTGATTTCCTACCGTAAAAGCACTGCGGTTTTAAATTAGGGGCGATAAAAAAATAAGTGCTTCATTTTGTCAAAGGATTAGATAAATAAACGCTTCATTTTAAGTGTTTTATCTAATCCTTTGACTCAAAAAAAATGAACACTTATTTTTGCCCCACTACTAAAATGTCAACAAGCAAAAGATTATTGATATTTTTGCGCTCGCAAATTGCCAACTGGATTCAAATCCAATGCTATGTCTAAAATTCGTGCTGCGATTACAGGCGTGCAAGGCTGGGTGCCTGAGTACGTTCTGACCAATCAAGAGCTAGAGAATCTGGTGGATACCACCAGCGAGTGGATTACTTCCCGTACGGGAATCCACGAACGCCGCATCCTCAAAGGCGAGGGGCAAGGTACATCAATCATCGGCATCAATGCCGTCAAAGGACTATTGGCCAAAACCAATACGCTCCCCGAAGAAATCGACCTGCTGATCTGTGCTACGGTAACCTCCGATATGCCATTTCCAGATACTGCCAACATCATTGCTGATGCAGTGGGCATCAAAAATGCTTTTTGCTACGACATCAATGCAGCCTGTTCGGGCTTTTTGTATGCGCTCACCACTGCTAGTAAGTTTGTGGAGTCGGGTTCACACAAAAAAGTCATCGTAGTAGGCGCGGATAAAATGTCTTCCATCATCGACTACACCGACAGGACTACTTGTATCATCTTTGGTGATGGAGGTGGCGCCGTTTTGTTGGAGCCTACGGAGGAAGAAGTTGGCGTAATGGATTCCTTGCACCACAGCGACGGGATCGGTCAGCATTACCTCTACCAAAAAGCAGGTGGCTCACGGTATCCTGCTACCATCGATACGGTCATCAATCGCGAGCATTTCGTGTACCAAAACGGTAAACCAGTGTTTAAAGCTGCGGTATCGGGTATGTCGGATGTGGTGCTGCGCATCATGGGGCGCAATGACCTGGTAGCTGACGATATTGCCTGGCTGGTACCTCACCAGGCCAACCGCCGGATCATTGAAACGGTATCCGATATGGCCAAATTCCCAATGGAAAAGGTCATGATCAACATCCAAAAATACGGCAACACCACCGCTGGCACCTTACCCCTGTGTTTGTGGGAATGGGAAAGTCGGCTCAAAAAAGGCGACAATATCATCCTGACTGCCTTCGGTGGCGGCTTTACCTGGGGTGCCATCTACATCAAGTGGGCCTACGATCCCGCTTAGCGCCACCCCATGGATTTATCCATGGGAGGGCATAGCCAAGATCCAACCCATGGCTTTAGCCATGGGAGATTCCTGGAAAAAAGCATAAAACGTTAACATCAAAAAAAAACTTTCATGGCTTCGACATCCGATATCCGCAACGGACTTTGTTTAGATTGGGAAAAGGACACATGGTCTGTCGTGGAATTTCAGCACGTCAAACCAGCCCGAGGCGCAGCCTTTGTGCGTACCAAGCTCAAAAGTATGACCAATGGGAAAATAGTCGACAATACCTTCTCCGCAGGTGCTAAAATTGACGAAGTAAGAGTTGAACGGCGTAAATTTCAGTACCTTTATGAAGATGAGGATGGGTTGAACTTCATGAACAATGAAGACTTTGAGCAAATTGTTTTGAATAAAAAGTTGATAGACCGTCCAGACCTGATCAAAGAAGGAATGGAAGTGGACATTTTGTACCACGGGGGCACAAATCAATTGTTGACCTTGGAACTGCCCCAAACGGTGATTATGAAGATTACGTACACCGAGCCAGGCCTGAAAGGGGATACCGCTACCAACGCTTTTAAGCCTGCTACGGTAGAAACTGGAGCAGAAGTCCGTGTACCTTTGTTCATCAACGAGGGGGACCTAATCAAGATCGATACCCAGACGGGGGCTTATATGGAACGTATTAAACAATAGCAACTCATGGATGCAAAGGAGATTCAAGAACTACTGAAGCTGGTCAGCCGGCTGGAGCTCTCCGAGTTCAAAATGAAAGATGGTGAGTTCGAACTGCAAATCCGCACCAAGTACTTTGGCAAGGGTGGGCAGCAAATCCTGGTGCCTTCACTACAGGCCACCTTACCATCTGCTATCCCGGCTGCGTCTACGCCAGCCAGCGTGGAAACAGCTACACCAGTAGCTACTCCTACGCCACAACCGGTAGCTGATCTGCCACCAAGTGCTGCACCAAGCGCAGGAGCAGACGATAGCCGCTACAAAGCCATCAAGTCGCCGATCGTTGGAACGTTCTATCGCTCAGCTGGCCCCGACAAACCTGCTTTTATCAAAGTGGGCGACAGCGTCAGTGTAGGCAACGTGGTCTGCATCGTTGAGGCCATGAAGTTGTTCAATGAAATTGAGTCTGACATCAGCGGCACTGTAGTGAAGGTGCTGGTAGATGATGCTCAACCCGTTGAGTACGATCAGGTTCTTTTCTTGGTAGATCCAAAATAAAAAAAGGTTCCAATGTTCCAGGGTTCCAAAGTTCCAGGGTTTACGCAACCCCTGGAACTTTGGAACCCTGGAACATTGGAATTCTTGTAGAATCCATTGACGAATGTTCAACAAGATCCTCATAGCCAATCGCGGTGAAATTGCACTGCGTATCATCCGCACCTGCCGGGAAATGGGCATCAAAACGGTAGCCGTATACTCTACAGCCGACCGGGAAAGCCTGCACGTGCGGTTTGCCGATGAAGCGGTTTGTATTGGCCCGCCCCAATCATCGGAGTCCTACTTGAGTATTCCACGCATCATGGCGGCGGTAGAGATCACCAATGCGGACGCAGTCCATCCAGGTTACGGCTTTTTGGCTGAAAATGCCGATTTTGCTGAAGTATGCTTGGAGTATGGCATCAAATTCATTGGACCAACACCCTCACAGATCCGCAAAATGGGGGATAAAATCACCGCCAAAGAAACCATGATTGCCGCAGGGGTACCCGTGGTGCCGGGTTCCGGTGGTTTGTTGCAAGATGTTCCCGCTGGAATAAAACAAGCCAAAGAAGTGGGATACCCTGTTATTCTCAAAGCTACTGCAGGTGGTGGGGGTAAGGGTATGCGCATCGTTTGGAAAGAAGAAGACTTCGAAAATGCCTGGAATACTGCCCGTATGGAGGCCAAAGCATCCTTCTCCAACGATGGCATCTACATGGAGAAGTATGTAGAAGAACCTCGCCACATTGAATTTCAGATTGCTGGAGACCAATACGGCAAGGTGGTTCACCTTTCTGAACGCGACTGCTCCATTCAACGTCGCCATCAGAAATTGGTAGAAGAATGCCCTTCGCCCTTCATGACGGATGAACTGCGCGAAAAAATGGGCAATGCCGCAGTTAAAGCTGGTGAAGCCATCAATTACGAAGGTGTAGGAACCATCGAATTTTTGGTGGACAAATACCGCAACTTCTACTTCATGGAGATGAACACCCGGATTCAGGTGGAGCACCCCGTGACCGAAGAAGTGATCGATTTTGACTTGATCAAAGAACAAATCAAGATTGCAGCGGGTGAAAAAATCACCGGAGGCAACCGCTATCCACAGATGCACGCCATGGAATGCCGCATCAACGCGGAAGATCCAAACTTTGATTTCCGGCCAAGTCCAGGCAAAATCACCTCTTTCCACAGCTCCAAAGGGCATGGGGTAAGGGTTGATACCCACGTTTATGCGGGGTATACCATTCCTCCGTACTACGATTCAATGATTGCCAAACTCATCTGCCGCGCCCGCACCCGCGAGGAGTGCATCCGCAAAATGGAGCGCGCCTTGGACGAGTTCATCATTGAAGGACCAAAGACGACAGTGCCCTTTCACCAGAAGTTGATGAAAGACGAAAACTTCCGCAAGGGCGATTTCAATACTAGTTTTTTGAATGATTTCAACTTTAAAGACTAAAAGAATGAAAAATGAAAAACGAAAAATGAAAAACATAAAGTCAATCCTCTGGATTTAGCATTTATTGCCTATTCACTTGACGTATTGTTTTTCGTTTTTCGTTTTTCGTTTTTCGTTTTTCATTTCCATGAGTAGTTTCTGGCGTTTACTTTCCTTCCTGCACAAGTACCGCGCCAACGTTGCGCTGAGTATTTTTAGCAATCTCCTGATGGCCGTGTTCAACGTCGCCAGCATTCCATTACTGATTCCATTGCTCGACATCATTTTCCAAAAAAACGTCCAGGCATTGCCTGAACCAGTTTGGAGTTGGACGGCGGATGGACTCAGAGGGCAGTTGAATTACCAGATCAGCCATTTGATCCAAACACAAGGGCAAGAAGCCGCCTTGATTCGGATTTGTGCCGTGATTCTGTTGGTTTTTTTGGGTAAAAACTTATTCAATTACCTGGCCATGTTTTTTATGGCCCCGGCACGCAATGGTATTGTGCGGGACATTCGGACCCAACTGTTTAGCAAAATTATGATCCTCCCCCTGGGCTATTTTTCAGAAGAGCGCAAGGGTGACCTCATGTCGCGCATCACCGCCGATGTGCAGGAAATTGAATGGAGCATCCTCAATGCCCTGGAATCTCTTTTCCGCGAGCCCATCATCATTGTACTGAGTTTGATTTTTATGCTTTACGTCAGCCCAACGTTGACGGGCTTCGTGTTTGTGCTCATGCTGTTCTCGGCAGTGATCATTGGCGGGATTGGGCGTACGCTGCGCAAAAGTTCTTCCAAGGTACAAGAGCGTTTGGGTAGCATTGTGTCCATCGTTGAGGAGGCGATTTCTGGCTTGCGCATCATCAAGGGTTTCAATGCTGAAAAATACCAGGAAAACAAATTCAACCGCGAAAACAACGACTACCGCCGCATGCAGACCCGCATGCTGTGGCGGCGGGATTTGGCTTCCCCGTTGTCTGAGTTTTTGGGCATTGCGGTAGTGTCGGTATTGCTCTGGTTTGGGGCCAGGATGGTGTTCAAAGGCAGCATCGAAGCCAGTACCTTTATCTCCTTTTTGTATGCCTTTTTTAGTGTCTTGAACCCGGCCAAAGCTTTTTCTCGTGGCTTGTACGACGTGCAAAGAGGCATTGCTGCCATGCAGAGGGTGGAACACATTCTCCACGCGCCCATTGTGGTTGAGGAAAAACCCGATGCTAAAGCTTTTACTCAGTTTGAAAAATCCATCGAATACCGCAACGTCAGTTTCAACTACCGGGGCGACGAATCGGTGCTGAAGAACATCAACCTCAGTATCCCCAAAGGTAAACTCATTGCTCTGGTCGGCGCTTCCGGCGCGGGCAAATCCACTATGGCCGATTTGTTACCCCGTTTTTACGATGTGAGCGAGGGCGGCATTTTTATCGATGGCATCAACATCAAAGACATTTCCCTGCGCGATTTGCGCCAGCAATTGGGCATCGTTTCCCAGGAAGCCATCCTGTTCAACGACACGATTTACAACAACATCGTGTTCGGCATGGAAAACATTACCCCTGAAGATGTGGAACACGCCGCCAAAATCGCCAACGCCCACAACTTCATCATCGCTACTGAAAACGGCTACCAAACTAACATCGGCGACCGCGGCAGCAAACTCAGCGGCGGCCAACGCCAACGCCTGACCATCGCCCGGGCGGTGCTCAAAAATCCTCCCATCCTCATCCTCGACGAGGCTACCTCTGCCCTCGATTCAGAATCGGAAAAACTAGTTCAGGAAGCCTTATTGAACCTGATGAAAGACCGCACCAGCCTGGTCATCGCTCACCGCCTATCCACAGTGCAGCACGCCGATGAAATCATCGTGATGCGCGCTGGGCAGATTGCCGAACGGGGGAGTCATGCGGAGCTGTTGGAGAAAAACGGGGAGTACCGGAAATTGGTGGAGTTGCAGGCGATGGCGTAGGGGTAAGCCTTGCGCTTGCCCGAGCTGGCGAAGGTAGCTGATGTAGCAGGTGTTCATGTAAAATGTCAAATAGTGTAAGGCAACCAAACTCTACCCAAAAATGAACTCACTCAGCCAAAATCACCATCGAGCACTGATTCTGATACGCATAATCATAGACTTTTACAAGTATTTCGGCGTAAGGGTAAATTTCTTTCCAATCATCCGAGTCAATATCTTCCAGCTCCTTCTTGGCCTCTTCCCCACAGCGATTGTACAAATTTTCAAAACCTTCTGGCGTCCTAATGTCAAGCTCTTGCAGCCACTGATAAATGGCATTCACTTCTTCAAATGGTATAAAACCAACATAGTGCGAGATAGACTCATCAGGGGTATAATTTCCCATCACTGCTTTATAGGCCAGTGTACTCTCGTCTTCATAGGGATCGGCTGCATCTTGCATTACAATCAAGAGATCATGGTATATCTTGTATAAGTACGCCGCATTGTCTTTGGCTTGATCTATTTCTTCCTTAAGGTTATCAATTTCTTCAATTCGTTGAGCTTTCCGAACTGGATAAAGGTTCATTTCTACTCCCATATTGGTTTTAATTTATTGTTGTTTATTTGTTTCACTCTAGGAGTGTTTACTGAAAGGGTGGGTACAATTTGTCCCTACCCTTTTGGTAGATACGCGCCGCACCTGTTTCGACTCAAAAACAACGATTTTATTTTGTGTGTCCATAGCTCAATATTTTGACCCACAAAATAGTTTTATTTTTTTAAAATAAAAAACAAAAAAAATAAAAATTTGATCCCAGCTTCCATATAATCATGCCGCCGCTGGCTTTTTTAACCCAAAAAATGTAAATTTGTAAAAAAACAAAAATGGCCAGTATCGCCGCAATTGATCAACAAACCGAGCAAAAAAAGACCGAAAAGAAGCCACGTCGGGTTTCTAAAGCACACTTTTTGCGAGAATATGCAGATCGCGAAGATGGCTATAAGTATGAATGGAATGATGGCGCAGTAGAAAAAACACAGGCGCTGAACCAGCAACAGGCAGAAATTTACTTCATTTTGTTAGCCTATTTTCAAAAGACTGTTGCCGCGCAAGCAGGAGGAGGCTTGATTACCGAGACGGATATGTACACCAGTACCGTGCAGTTGCGGCGACCTGACATCGCTTTTTATTCAGGGTCACAACGCCAGTTGATGAAAAAAGGGGAAAACCAAATTTCTGCTTGGGTTGTAGAAATTATTTCAACCAATGATCAAGTCAATTTGATCAACCAAAAACTGGACGAATACTTCCTGGCTGGAGTACAAGTAGTTTGGCATATTTTTCCGGACTCTAAACAAGTCTACGTCTACACTTCTCCAGAACAGGTGACCATCTGCCGGGGCAAGACCATTTGTAGTGCTACTCCAGCTTTGGGGGACTTGGAGATTGCTGCGGAGGAGTTGTTTGTGTAGGTACTTCTTATTGCTCCATCCCCTCATTTCTTACTCCCTATGCCGAGCCTCCAAATGCTCCCTCAATAAATCCTTCCCATAATCATTGCCATTCGGCGTACGCACCACGGTGTGAATATGCGTTTTAACCGGGCCAGGCCGGGGTTTGGATCGATCCCAGATGGCCACCGGAGTTTGGTGGTCAAATTCAATCAGGATAACCGGACTGTGGATGCGGTAATAAAACGGATCCTCCATTTTTTCGCCTTGCACCCAAGTGAAATAAGTCTCCTTTATGTGCAGCCGCACTTCAGCCATCTTGATTTTAGCGTGTTCATCCCTCATGTCACCAACGTACTCGGCGGTTAAATCGAGCAGGCCTTCCTGTTGGGCTGCTGTTAGTTCTAGTGCAGGAATACCTGTAAAGGGAATGATTTCATTGTCTCGAAAGGCTTCGGTCCGGTTGAAATCCATTTCTTTTTTATCCCAGAGTCTGGCTTTGGTTTTTTGCTCCGCATTCAGGGACTGATAAAAATTCAAACCCTTGCGCTCTTCTGTCTCGTACGTCCTCAGCCCTTTGTTGGGTTCTGATAAAGCGTAAGTGGGTTCTGAACCCATAAAAGTAGGCGTCATCACGATCTGGCTTCCCAATACAAAATAGTTGATGACCAGATGATGGCCGTCAATTTGCCAACCCCAGGGCTCCTTTGCCGAGGGCGTACCCATAAAAGTGAACCAATACTTTTCGCCACCCAATAACTTGTTGTCTGGCCGTAAAGTGGCCAAATGGGCCTCCATCTTCATGATTGACCTAGATTTTTGTAGCCCTTTGGTACTGAGGCTTTCTTTCAAAATGCCAAAGGCCAGTTCTTTCTGCTGAGCATTCAGTTCTTCCAAACCAATACCCGTTCTTTGGTAAAATTCGATGTTGTGCCAGCGTCGCCATTCATTTGATTCAATGGGGAAGGTACATTTTGATCTTTGAGCTGGACTGAGGGCGTCGAGAAATGCAGTTACTGCTTTTTTAATGGGCTTCGTACTTGCCCCGGTTCTTTTGATGGGGAACAAATGTTCAACAGGTTTCCCCGTGCTGGTAATGCCTACAAATGGCTTGGCCAGTTCTGCCGTCTCTGGTGCGGTGTTGGCCTGGAACACTGCAATAGGTTGAGCCGGTTTGACCTTACCCACCACACCATCCAGATAGCCCCAGCGGTCCATCAAACTTTGAGACCCATTTTTATCAAATTTGAAGTTGCGGCGGATATCGAATTGATTACCCGATCGATACCGATAAAATAAGGTTTTACCCATCACTGAATCAGGAAAGTTGATCTCCACGTTGTAGTAACCATCGGAGTTGGGGCCATTCATTTTGATCGGCCTGGTTTCTGGCGAGGGATACAAAAACCAGGCAACGGCGACGGAATCGGGCTTAGGGACTCCGGTCAGGTGAAGTTTAAAAGAAAG
This sequence comes from Saprospiraceae bacterium, assembly GCA_027486765.1. Classification (GTDB taxonomy): domain Bacteria; phylum Bacteroidota; class Bacteroidia; order Chitinophagales; family Saprospiraceae; genus Haliscomenobacter. The sequence continues at coordinate 2,632 of JAIXOO010000490.1, read as the reverse complement.
GGTATAGCCTCCTTTATCTGGATTTTGTTGAGCATAAATGGCAACAAGTGGCCAAGAGAGCAACAAGAGCAGGTAAATTACTTTTTTCATGGAGGTTAATTTTTGTGAAAAATAAGTAAAAAACCAGAAACCTCCTTTTATTTCACCAACACCCCATCTCCTCCACCTTTACCACCAACACCCCCGACTGTCGCCATTGTTCATGTGTTCGTAGGCTCGGTATAGGGGCAGGCCTCGCGCTTGCCTAAGCTGACAAATGCAGCTGATGTAGCAGGTGTTTGTGTGAAAGGAGCTATATCGGCACATTCCGCTTAAACGCACTCCCAAAATCCACCAGCGATTCCGTCTTTATCACCCCTTTAATGTGGTCTATCTTTTCATACAACAACTTCCGCATGTGCTCACTGCTCCTGGCCACAATTCGAATGTACAGTGCGTAACTCCCAGTGATGTAATAACACTCAGTCACTTCCGGGATTTTTTTCAACTCCTCGATGATCTGTTGTGAATCCGAGTCATCCCGCAGCACCAGCCCGGTGAAAGCACTCCACTCGAAGCCCAGTTTTTTTTCATCCAAAATGATGCTCACCTGCTTCAGCACGCCCAGGTCTTTGAGCCGGGCTACCCGTTGGTGTACCATGGTGTTGGAGATACCCAGATCCTGGGCAATTTGGGCGTAGGCCCGGCGGCCATCCTGCTCAAGTGCCTTGAGGATTTGGCGGTCGTGCTCATCGAGGTAGGGCAACTCGTGCATAGGGTGGTTGTTTTAGGTAAAAAACACAGAGCAACACATTTTTTTAGCACAAAGGACACAAAGGCAGCACAAAGAGCACAAAGACTGTCTACGTCTAACTTTGTGTCCTTTGTGCTGCCTTAGTGTCCTTTGTGCTAATTTTTTATTTGTGATCCTTAAACTTCGGGATCTCCAAAATTACCGATTGATCACATTCTTAAACTTCGGCCTTCTCGGCGTCACATCCCCCAAACGTTCCTTTTTCAAACGTTCAAAGTCCGAATAGTTCCCTTCAAAGAACTCCACCGTAGAGTCGCCCTCAAAAGATATGATATGGGTAGCCAGGCGGTCGATGAACCAGCGGTCGTGACTGATCACCAGCACGCAACCCGCGAAGTTGTCCAAACCATCCTCCAGTGCCCGGAGCGTATTGATGTCGATGTCGTTGGTCGGTTCGTCCAGCAGCAGTACGTTGCCACCTTCGCGCAGGGTCATGGCCAGGTGTACGCGGTTGCGTTCCCCGCCGGAGAGGATGCCGAGTTTCTTTTGTTGCCCGTCGCCACTGAAGTTGAAGCGGCTGATGTAGGCGCGAGAGTTGACCACGGCTTTGCCCACGGTGATGTTGTCGTTGCCCGCCGAGATGGCCTCGTACACCGTTTTATCCGCATTTTGCAATTGCTCGTGCGATTGATCCACGTAGGACAGTTGCACGGTATCCCCCACAGTCACCTCGCCAGAATCCGGCTGTTCTTTGCCCATGATGATTTTGAACAAAGTAGATTTACCCACCCCGTTGGGGCCAATGATGCCCACTACGGCGTTTTTGGGAATGGACAAGGAAAGATTTTCAAACAAAATCCGGTCGCCAAAAGACTTGCTCACGTTGTTGATGTCGATCACCACATCGCCCAGGCGGGGCCCGGGCGGGATGAACAATTCCAGACGGGCTTCTTTTTCTTTGACTTCCTCATCGGCCAGTTTTTCGTAGGCACTCAAACGAGCCTTACCCTTGGCCTGGCGGGCTTTGGGGGCCAGACGAATCCATTCCAATTCCCGCTCCAAGGTTTTGCGGCGTTTGGACTCGGTTTTTTCCTCCTGCTCCAGGCGTTTGGCCTTTTGCTCCAACCAGGAAGAGTAGTTGCCTTGCCAGGGAATCCCTTCGCCGCGGTCGAGCTCCAGAATCCAACCCGCTACGTTATCCAGGAAGTACCGGTCGTGCGTCACAGCGATAACCGTGCCGGGGAAACTTTTGAGGTATTGCTCCAACCAGTCTACCGATTCGGCATCGAGGTGGTTGGTCGGTTCGTCGAGCAAGAGGATGTCGGGATTGCTCAGCAGCAGGCGGCACAGGGCCACCCGGCGGCGTTCCCCACCCGAAAGCACCTTGATGAGCGTGTCACCCTCGGGGCAACGCAGGGCATCCATGGCGGTTTCCAACTTATGATCGAGCTCCCAGGCGTTGGCGTGGTCGAGGTATTCCATCAGCTCGCCCTGGCGTTCGATGAGGCGCATCATTTCGTCGTCGTCCATGGGTTCGGCGAGTTTGAGGTTGATGTCCTCATATTCGGCCATTTTGGTCACGACTTCGCTGACGGCTTCTTCTACGGTTTGGCGCACGGTTTTGGACTCATCCAGAACGGGTTCTTGCTCCAGGTAGCCAATTTTGTAGGTGCCATCAAAGGTGATGCGGCCCTGGAAGTTGGAATCCAAGCCTGCAATCAGCTTCAGCAAGGTCGACTTACCGGAGCCGTTGAGGCCCAAGACGCCAATTTTTGCGCCATAAAAAAAGGAGAGCCAAATGTTCTTCAGCACTTGTTTTGAAGGGGGGAAGATTTTACTGACCCCTTCCATGGAAAAGATGATCTTTTCGCCTGCCATAGGTTGTTGTGGTTAAATTTT
>JAIXOO010000204.1 GCA_027486765.1 Saprospiraceae bacterium | reverse complement strand
GATTTGAGTTTTGAGAAATTGATGCAGGATGATTATACCTACTTCAAGGATCACAACTATGACGTGAAGCTGTTTGATAAAGTTTTTGCGGAGTTGAAGGTCAAAAAGCCGTAATTTTGAGGACATACAATCCAAATTGATGAAAGCGGCCAGTGTAAAAGACTTAAAAAAAGAATTGCAGCAGCGACCAGCTTCCGAGCTGGTCGCTTTATGTTTGCGCCTGAGCAAGTTCAAAAAGGAGAACAAAGAGTTGCTCAGCTACTTGCTTTTTGAGGTCGACGATGAAGACGCTTTCATCCGCCGGACTGAGGCGGAGATGCTGGAGCAGTTTTCAACCATCAATACCAAATCTCAGCTTTTTATCAAAAAAGGCGTGAGCAAGATTTTGCGCGGCGTAAAAATGACGATCCGATATTCTACCAAAAAAGAAACAGAAGTAGAACTCCTGCTGTTCTTCTGCGCCCAAATGAAAGCAATCCGCCCATCCATCAAGCGGATTCCCGTACTCCAAAACCTTTATGAACGGCAATTGGACCGGATTCGCAAGGTGATTCCGCTCTTGCATGAGGATTTGCAACACGATTATACCGTCGAGTTGGAGCAGCTTTAAGGGGAAAAAACTCACAATTTGCAGCCCTGCAGTTGTATTGTACTTGTCATTCTCTTCCATCGCGCCGATGGCTGGTGAAATCTGTGAATCATGTAACTCATTTCAGGAATTGTGTAAAGTCTTAGTTACTGCTTGGGCGCATCTTTGTATCGGGTGAAAATTCATTCCCGCGCAAACCAGCAGAAACTAAATTCAACAACACCATGAAAACAGCAATAGGAATAAGCGATGCCAACCGGCAAGCAGTCGCCAATGAGTTGGCAAAAATTTTGGCAGATGAAACTGTATTGTACATCAAAACCAAAAATGCCCACTGGAACATTGAAGGGCCAGATTTTTATGACAAGCACAAGTTTTTTGAAAGCCAGTTTGGGCAATTGGACGATTTGATTGATGGCGTTGCCGAGCGCATTCGTTCAATTGGTCATTACGCACCAGCCACATTAAAATCGTATTTGGGTTTGACTCACCTGAGCGAACAGACTCGAGAACCAAACAACAGTCAGGGGTTTATCAAAGAATTGTTAGCAGACCACGAAAGCCTCATCATGATTTTACGGGAGCACATCAAAAGTTTTGCCAACGAATTTCATGACTCGGGCTCTAGCGATTTTATCACCGGACTCATGGAAAACCATGAAAAAATGGCCTGGTTTTTACGCTCCCACTTAAAAGATTGAACACGCGCTAAATAAAAAGACAAAAATCGCCTGGTCATCCCCTGTGGTGCATAAATTTACATCGACCGCTCAAAGAAGAGCCATCACACAATGATCAGCCCAATGCCTAAAAACAATCACCACATCACAGGCCTAAGCAGCAACCAGGTACTGGAGGCAAGAGAAAAGTTTGGGACCAACCAGCTGAACTACAAAAAAGAAAGCGGCTTTTGGGACGCCTTGAAAAGTTTGATCAAGGAGCCCATGCTTATTTTGTTGTTGGTGGCGGCTTCCGTCTATTTCATCAGTGGCGATGCGGGCGACGGCTTTTTTATGGTGTTTGCCATTGTGTTGGTTGCTGCGATCTCCTTGTACCAGGATTCCCGGAGCCGGAATGCCCTGGAGAAATTAAAAAACTTCACCCAGGCCAAATGCAAGGTCATTCGAAATGGCAACACCGAAGAGATCAACAGTGAAGATTTGGTGCTGGGTGATAGCCTGATCGTGGAAGAAGGAACCTCTATCGCCGCCGATGGTACTATCGTCCATTCCAACGATTTTTCGGTCAATGAATCCATCCTCACGGGCGAGTCAATGTCGGTCAGCAAAGACAAAGACAGCGAAGACCACTTCGTGTACAAAGGCACCACCGTAGCCAGCGGTCTAGCCATTGTGACCATCACGGCCATTGGCAACGAAACCAAGTTGGGCAAAATTGGCAAAAGCCTGGAAAGCATCGAGGAAGAAAAGACCCCATTGGAACTCCAGATCAACAATTTTGTAAAAAAAATGGTGTTGGCTGGGGCTGTGGTTTTTGTAGTGGTCTGGGCAATCAATTATTTTCAATCCCATCAATTGTTGGATAGTTTATTAAAATCGCTCACCCTGGCCATGAGCATTTTGCCCGAAGAAATCCCGGTGGCCTTCACCACCTTTATGGCCCTGGGGGCCTGGCGTTTGATGAAGCTGGGCATTGTGGTGAAACAAATGAAAACCGTGGAAACCCTGGGCAGTGCCACCGTGATTTGTACCGACAAAACGGGCACCATCACCGAAAACAAAATGAGTCTGGCCAAACTCTTCCTGCTGGATTCCCAAAATATAACAGATGCTGAACACATCAGCAATGATTCCGAAAAAGCACTGCTCAGACTCGCCATGTGGGCCAGCGAACCCATCCCTTTTGACCCCATGGAAATTGTACTGCACGATGCGTATGCCAAAACCCACCACAAGGATGAAAGGAAGCATTACAAAATGATTCATGAGTATCCATTGGATGGCAAACCACCGATGATGACCCATTTGTTTGAAGACAAAGCTGGCCACCGGATCATTGCCACCAAAGGTGCCCCGGAGGCCTTGATGAAAGTGTGCAAATTATCAGCCGAGGAAAAAACACAAATTGAAGCAGCCATCGATGCTTTAGCGGTGGATGGTTACCGCTTGTTGGCAGTTGCGGAAGCAGATTTTGCAGGGAATAATTTTCCAGCAACCCAGCAAGAATTCCAGTTCAATTTCAAGGGCATGGTGGCTTTTTACGATCCGCCTAAAAAGAACATCAAAGCGGTACTCAAACACTTTTATAAAGCTGGCATCAAGGTCAAAATTGTCACCGGCGACAATGCGGCTACCACGACTGCTATTGCCAAACAAATTGGCTTCAAGGGCTACGAAAAAAGCATTACGGGTGAAGAATTGATGCAATTGTCGGAGGAAGCCTTAAAAGCTACGGTGCTCGATACCCAACTTTTCACCAGGATGTTTCCCGATGCAAAACTCAAAATCATCGAAGCCCTAAAGGCCCAACAGGAAATCGTAGCCATGACTGGCGACGGCGTAAACGATGGCCCGGCCCTGAAAGCCGCCCACATTGGCATTGCGATGGGCAAAAAAGGAACCGAGATTGCCAAACAAGCTGCTTCATTGATTTTGGTGAACGATGATTTTTCCAAAATGGTGGATGCAGTGGCGATGGGTCGGAAGATTTACACCAATTTGAAAAAGGCCATCCAGTACATCATTTCCATTCACATCCCGATTATCCTGACTGTGTTTATTCCATTGGTTTTGGGCTGGATTTACCCCAATATTTTTACACCAGTACACATCATCTTCCTGGAGTTGATCATGGGGCCAACATGTTCGATCATCTACGAAAACGAACCCATGGAAGCCAATACCATGAGGCAATCCCCTCGGCCCTTCACCACTACTTTTTTCAATTGGAAAGAATTAACCACGAGCATCATTCAAGGCCTGTTCATCACCGCAGGAACATTGTCAGCCTATCAATATGCCGTGTATCAGGGCTTCCCGGAATCTACTACCAGAACGATGGTCTTCACCGTGCTGGTCGCTGCCAATGTTTTTCTGACCTTGGTCAATCGTTCTTTTTATTATTCCATACTGACCACCTTGAAGTACAAGAACAACCTGGTACCCCTCATCATCGGTGTCACCATTGCCATCACCGCCTTGTTGTTGTACGTGCCGCCATTTGCCCGCTTCTTTTTGTTTGCGCCATTGGATGGGGCGCAAATCGCTATTTGTATTGGCATTGGATTTGTATCGGTGATTTGGTATGAATTGATAAAATGGCGGAAGCGGGTAAGGGACAAACATCCACAGGTTGTGCAATGAAAATTGTGGCAACCCCCCAACGTATCCTGATTTAAGACAGTCTATATGGAATAAAACAGGTTATGAAAAATTGCCTAGTTCTTTTTCTGGCATTGACTTTGCTGCTCAGCTCCTGCATAAAAGACGATAGCGGGCTTACCTTTGTGCTTCCGGCAAAGACCCAATCAGGGCAACACACCTTCGGATTCCTTTTAAATACTGGAGTTTGGACCAATTATGGAAAGGTTTGTTTTCCATTCGCGGGGGGCTGCCGGGAAAACTTGAATGGCAGGTATTATCCCAGTGACGGCGACATTTCCATCACGGCAGATAAGGTTTTGTACAAAAACAATGTCTGGAACACTCAGGAAAATATCGAATTGAATCTGAGTACCAACTTTCGCGGCGCAGGAACCTATAGCACACTTACGAAGGACACCATTGGAGTTACTTATTCATTCTCCGAAATCCGGCAGCCGGATAAAACCTATTTTCTTTCAGCAAGCAATCCAGTTTTTACGATTGTTATCACCAAATTTGACCCTGACTCAAAGACAATGTCCGGCGAGTTTTCCGGCAAATTATTCCGAAGAATCAGCGAAGAGTCTTTTGCCACCTCAACTACTGATTCCATTGTTATCAGCGATGGTAGATTTGATGTCAGGCTCAAATAAGCAGGGCGCAGAGCCGAACTTTTCTACGCATAAAGCTTTCTAATTGTTTTTATGCCCAATGAGCTTAATTGTAAACGCCTTCACCGCATCCACCTTGCCCAAATACTCCTCAATACCCTGGATAACATAATGATCGGGTAAAATACCCACCTCATCCGGCAGCGAAGTAGCGGTAGATTCATGGGTGTTGTTGGCCACGTAATACTCCAATTTCGTGTTGGCCAACCTGCATATTTTTTGGCCTGCCGAGCAAAATTGATTTGACCCCAGTTCTTCACCCACAATGGTGCCTAGCTTAAAAACTTTGACCAGAGACATAAAATGCCCGGTGGTGGACTGCCCATTTCCATCCATCATAAAATAGAGTTTCCCTTTAAAGCGGTTTTCAAAAGGAGCTACAATTTCTTCACCATCAATTTTTTCGGTTTTTCCTTCAAATTCAGCCCTAGCGTAATAAAGAAAGGGTTTGGCCATCAAATACCGCAACAAATGAATGCTGGATTGTTGAGAACCGCCCCCATTAAACCGTACGTCGATGATTAAATTTTTGATGCCTTTTTGCTGGATTTCTGCAAAGGTTTTGTCCATAAATGTGGTAAACACACTGAGGTTGTTCCAAGGGTAATAGTTGAAGGAAGCAATCGTCAGAATGGCCGTTTTGGGATCGTCAGCCAACACCTCAAAGCACAAGCCATTGTCACAACGTTGGATGGATGAATCATCATAGGGGTCTTTAAAAGTTTCGGCCTGGTGCAATACGATGGGCTCTTTTCCCCCCTGCGTGACGATCGTATAAGTCTTTGGAAAACCCAGCTCATACGGGATCAAGCCCGTAGACCACCAATTGAAATAATGCTTTTTGGTCGTTTCCGCATAACCTTGGGCAGGAATGTGCTTGTAAATACCCCCGATGATTGTCGAAACTGCCACTCCATTGATGCTCAGAATTTCGTCTTTTAGTTTCACTTTATCGGTATTGTTTAAGGGATCAATCACAAACAATTGATTGTTCACCCAACGGGTTTGCAGCGGGAACCTCAAGGCTAGTGGCAACATGGCATTTTCAGGATAAAAACCGCCCATCGTGGTATGTGAACAATGTACATTGGCAATGATTTCATTGCAATGCCAGGCGAATTCGCCGTAAGTGGTATGCGGAGTAATCAGGGCTTTTTTCGCTTCGATGGTTTTCCAAAAGGCCTCTTTGGAAATGAATTTGAGCGCGTTGGGGTGTACCGTCGTTAAGGTTTGGCCCAATTGATCCAAATCCGCTTTGTATTGCGCTGGTGTGAATGTTTTCACGAACCTTTCGGTGGGTTTTTCCCGCTTTTTATTGGGGTTTTTAATGCGTTCAATATAGTCTTCCGCATTGAAATTGTCGGGATTGAGCGCGAGTGATTTTTTGTAATTGGTCAATGACATTGTGGTATCCCCACTGCTCAGATAGCCTTCGCCCAAGCTATCATAGGCATTGGCGGAATTCGGGTATTCGGCCACAATCAACTTGAATATGGCGACGGCCTCGCTCACTTTTTTATTCCACAGCAAGCCGTAGCCATACATGGTCAACTCATCTTCGACCCCAAAAGTGTAGGCATCCGGGCTTTCTTTTTTTAATTGGTAGTACAGCGCAACTCTTTGCTCGACGGGCTGTGAGTCAAATTCTTTCAACTTTTGTACGATCGAGGTTTTCACGGCTTTGACCCCACTGCTTTTGGGATCATCCATTGAAGCGCTAGGGTTTTTATTAAGCCCACAGGCGGTGAATAAACCGCAACTTAAAACGAGCAAACAGAGGGCATTGGTAATGGTCTTAAACATAGCGCTGTTTTTTTCCAAAAGTAAACTGGGCTGTTCCGACTAGGTATTAATTCGTGTAAAATAGTGTAAAGGAGATGTAAAAGGAGATATGCTTAGTCCCAATCCTGGTCCTCCAATTCAAAAAGTAGGTCCAATACTACATCATCATGTGGTTTCAGCCCCTTTACTTTCCGCCGACCTTTGAATCATCATTCAAGCAATGATTCATCAACCCTTTTTATTTCATTCATTCAATCTTCTTGAAATGTCACAAGCAAGAATTCTGAGTTTAATTCAAAACTCAAACAACGATCTTTCGCCAGACTTTTTATCTCAGGACGCGAACGACGCAGGGGCACATATCCTGCTGATGCAAATTTTCGCCAATTTAGCCTTACAACAACCTGACTTAACCGTCAATTTGGCCAAAAATCAGGACATTTTGACCAACCTGAAACAACATCAGAAATTGGCCAAACGGCATAGTGCTTATTATTTGAACACCATCCAGCCAGGCATTTTACAGATAATGGTTGATTTGTTGGGTTATTCGAGCATGTTTCGGAGCTTTAAAAACCAAATTGATGAACTGATTCCAATGGTTCCAATGGATACAGAAGCAAAGAAATCCGTCCTGGCCTTGCTGTCTGAATTGGAAAGGGTTGCGCTACAGAATCAAACCAATGCACAAACGACTGTGGGAATTCTGCGCAATTATGCTTTGCAAACGACGCTTGACGAAACGAACTTCAAAGCTGATTTGGACGAAGCAGACAAGGTTATCGGATCGGATACTGGGAGACTGGCCGATATAAAAAAAGAAGTCGAAGATGCTCAGCAACAAATAAAAGGGGATATCGCACAGATTGTTGTCGGAGGACTCATTGTAGGCGCAGGTGCTGTTGTTATCTTTTTAGGGGCAACCGGAACACTACTTAGTGGTGGTGCATCTGCAGAAGTTGCCATTGGTGGGGTTGGAGTCATTGCAGGAGGCGCTACTCTTTTGGCGACATCTGCTAGTGATTTAGCAAACAACAACCAAAAACTGCTCTCACTTTATGAGGAATCTGCGGAGTTGAACGCCACTCTTGCCTTATTGTTGATCTTGAAAGGCCAGATAGATTATATGTACGAGACCAGCAATGACCTGGTGTCGGCCATCAATAATTTCAACACCGAATGGGGCAGCGTAATAAGCGGAATTAGGGATTTCAAAGAAACCGTGGGCAGAGCCAACAAAAACGGAGACCAGGTTGAACTCATGACCGCACTCCACTTAGCAGAAATTGAATGGAAAGATGTGAGCACTTCGGTTCAAAACGTGCTTGCAAAAGTTACCACACTTAAGCCAGAACAGGTGGACAATGTACTTGATTATTATCGAGACAAATCAAAGACACTTGCAGCCTGAAACAAAATCCTCCTTGAATTTTAAACATACACAAACCATCACATCATGAAATTTTCTAGTAGAAACTTCATTACTGGCTCAGCAGCCGATAATAGTTCCATAAGCTCGCTGACTGACGCAGTACAGGGCAGTGCCAGCGCCGGATTAATAGTTCAAACTTATGCAAACACCATTTTGCAACAACCGGACATTCCACTTCCAGCAGACTTGCTCGCTAAAATCCCGGTTGATGTATTCCTAAAGACTGCCCGTACGCATGCCGACAATTACTTGAACAACATTCAGCCAGGAATCATAAAAACCATACAGGACGTGAATGGCTATTCAAGCCAGTTTAGCAGTTTTAACAATCTGATCGGCCAGTCTATTGATACATGGAAGATGGGCAACAACCTTTCAGCGAAGCAAGAAGCGCTTGAACTTTTGAAGCAGTTGCAAATTGGGCTTACCAGCAAACAGAATAATGTGATTCTCATTGGCAAAGACTTGGGGAGACTCTTAACTGATCTGAACGGCGATGTTGCCAATTTTAATACAGCAGTGGCCACAGCAGATATAGAGATTGGTGCAGATTCTAAGGCAATCCACGACTTAGACGATACAATCAGCTCCTTTGACAGCAAAATTGCCGGGGCGGCCTCTGGAGTAGCGATAAGCGGCCTGGTTGCCATTGGCGGTGGCCTGCTCATTGTCGTCGGTGCGGGTCTTACACCTTTTACCGCAGGTGCATCAACCGGACTCATTTTTGCAGGCGCAGCGGTTGTAGTGGTTGGAGCAGGCGGCTTGACGGCCTCCTCGGTGGTTTTGTCTTCATTAATCAGTGGGAAAAGTGATGCGGTTCGACTAAAAGCGGTTTTAAATAGCGATTTGAATGCTTTGCACCTGCTTAAGCCTGCAATGGTGAACCTCCAAAGTTCTGCCAGCAATGCCATTGTACAGGTAAACAATATGGCAAATGCCTGGTCTATCTTAGGTGGGAACCTCAACAACGTCATTGGTTCTATAAATGACGCACAAACTTACAGCGACCTTCCTGTAATCGTACAAGCATATCTTAATACAGCCAACAGCCAGTGGGCGGATGTCAAAACAGTGGTACAAACCATCAACCAGCAGATGACTGGGGTGCAAACTAAAATTCTGAAAGATGACAAGGGCCAACTGATGCAACTGAATAGCGAATCAATCATGAAAGCTGCTGCTTAATTTAGTTTTAACTGATGATTTTAATCCTTTTTCTTCAATAACTTAACTTTTTAACATTATGATAGCGCTTATCAAAGATGTGGTCCAATTGGCCCAATCTATCCAAAGTCAAGCTATTTTGTCAGCCCAGGCACCAGCTATTCCGCAGCATGTCAGCACGTTCATTCAAAACGTTGCTCCAGAAGCTCAAGATGACATCGATGAAACAAACAAATTCATCAGTGCTTATAAACAAGCAAAGGCCGACGTTGACAAAGCTATTGCAGTCTGGAGGGGTGGCAGCGATGAAGCCAGAGCGCTTGCCATAAACCAATTACAAGGGCTTTCTACATTTGTTCAAGCGGCAACTTCGGCCAATACTAAGTTGTTTCAGGATTTAAGCAGCTTTAGACAGACTTTTAATGCAGACGAGGAACAACTTGGCAGAATATTGAATCAAATCAATGCGCAAGTTTTGGCCATGCAGGCTGGCATTCAGGATCAACGGAATATCTTGGCACAGGAAAAAGCAACCCTGGCCTTAATATCAATCAATCCAATATCTTACTTAATATATGAAGGAGCCAACCTGCTAACGAAGTCCCAAACCCTGGAGCAGAGTATCTTTATGGCAAATTTACAACTGCTTACGTCTTCGGTGACGGTATTTAGCTTGCAACATGCTGCCGCAGTTACCCAGCAGTTGAGTTCCAGCGTTCAGAGCTTGATAAACGCTTCGCAGAACCTGAGCAATGCGACCAGCGTCATAAACGGGCAAATTGCCCAGTTGTTGGATACGGCCACTAATGCATCAGCTACGAACGGAATGGCTATGGTGTTCCAAGCATACTGGTCTTCTCTGGGTAGACAAGTTACTGATTTAGATGATTTTATTAACAATTGATTTCTCCAAGTATGAACGGTAATAGGTACGACTTGATCTGACAATTAAAGGATTTTTCCTAGCGTTGTCTGTGTGTTCCATTGCAAATTGGTCACTTCTTTCTCCGTCTTCCCCTCAACCGTTCATACTCCAACCAATCCACTGCATTCCTCCAATCCAGCCAGTGCAAGCCAGTGAAGCGTTTCAATCTGGCAAAGAAGGGACACAACACCGACGATCTTTTCCACCAGGTACTGCTGATTGCCAATTTTATCGAGCTCTACTATACAGCCTGCAATAATTACACCTATTTTCGTTTTGACTAAAGGCTGACGGAGCACTCAGCCTAACAAGGCACACATCATCTATTGCAAGACATTCAATACGCTACTTATGGCAAAACAATTGTCACCAGAACAACATGAAACCCTATTCAACACGGTAAAAGTCCGTTTTGAAAAAAACATGAGTCGGCATCAAGGGCACGACTGGGCAGCCATACAAGCAAAACTGGAAGCCAATCCAGCCAAACTGCGCTCGCTCTACGAAATGGAAGAAACGGGCGGCGAGCCGGACGTAGTTGGTATGGACACCCAAACCGGCGAATACCTTTTTTACGATTGTGCAGCAGAAAGCCCCAAAGGCCGCCGCAGTGTCTGTTACGACCACGAAGCCCTGGAATCCCGGAAAGAACACAAACCGGATGATAGCGCCCTTGGAATGGCCGCCGACATGGGCATAGAGCTCCTAAACGAAGAACAATACCGGGCCTTGCAGCAATTGGGAAAATTTGATGCCAAAACCTCAAGCTGGATCCTCACTCCTGCGGATATCCGAAAACTGGGCGGCGCCGTCTTTTGTGATTTCCGTTATGGTCATGTTTTTGTTTACCACAATGGCGCGGAGTCTTATTATGGAGCGAGAGGGTTTCGGGGGTGTTTGAGGGTGTGAGGGAGGATTGACTACTCATTGCCAAATTTTTACTCGGAGGACATGAATTGCCTCCAGCTTCAGCTGGTGGATAGGAGTCAACACTTTATTGTGGGCTTTAGCCACAGCTTTAAATTTGGGATAAGGCTAAAGCCCAAAACAGCAGAAATTACTCTCCACGAGCTAAAGCACGTGGCAATTCATGTCCTTCGCTTCTGGAATACAAATAAATGGTAATGCTGAAAATGAAGAAAAGAAACCCACTTAAACTGATAGCAATACTCCTGCTTTTTGTTTTTATTGCCTTATTTGATATCAAAGTCCGTGAAACCTTTAGATCAAGAACAGGAGAAGAAATTTATGAAGCTTTATTTGGCAAGCAAAAAACCAACTGCGTTTCAATTTTGAATTACCAGGATCAAATTATCCCCAAAATTGATTATGCCATTTGGTTGCAATTCGAAACTTGTCCGGAAGAATTAAAACGGATTTTATCTAAACATGAATTTTCGGGGAGCAAAGTATCGACAGATAAATGGAATGGAAAAGCACCTTACGGTGAAACAATAAAATGGTTCAATCCAAAGACATTAGGTGACAGCATTATGGTTTACGAATATTCGAGTGATGACCGTAGAAACATTCAAACCATTTGGGCAAACTTGGACAGCACAAAAGTTTTTGTCAGGGATATTTTTGACTAGAGGAACAAGCAATCAATCACAACCCCATTCAAATTTACAAGCTCCAATCTACCATGCTAAACAAGATGAAATTACCCACCTTAATCCTTCTAATTGGACTCATCAGCTGTGAAAAAGCAAACGCACAATTGATTTTGACCGAACAAGAAAACCTTACTTGGGTCAATAAACTAAAAGCCGAGAAGGATTTAGCAGAACAATTGAACATGCTTCGCTCAAGGCTTCTGGCCGATACAAACGTTTTTGTTAGGAATACTGGGGACAGATTAATACTTCTTAACAAGGACAAACCAATTGGGCTTTGCAAACCGAGGTTAATGGTTGATGGACATTTAATCCAACCAAACAATGACACGGATGCCCAAACTGTGAAAAACCTGACCAAGGAATTAACCACCGATCAAATAAAGCACTTGGAGGTAGCTGATGAAAAAACAGCCAACGCCCTCTTTGGCCCCAGTGGCCGCTGTGGAATTCTCCTTTTAATCCCAACAAATAAAAAGGCCAAAAAAGCCCTCCTTCGCTACAAGATTTGACTCTTCTGGGAACTTCTCCAGCTGTGCTTCATGCCTTAGGGCTGGAAGCAGTACTCAATACCTTCTATAGCTCAAAAACAAAATCATCTTGTTAGAGATCGCCGACTCCGCTACATTGCCGCGTCAAGCCTACCACGAACCAAGAGAGCTGTTTTGAAGTTTAATAGAAAAAACCTAACAATGAAAAACCTAAAAAAAACCATGGCAATTAGCGCAATAATGTTCGCGACAAGCTTGTCTGCGCAGCAGTTAGCATTGAATGATAAAGTAATTAAAATAGAGGAGCTTCCCGAATACATTGTCATTAATTGTGACAATTTTACTTCAATTGCAGGCGGAACAATAGGAATCGCGATTCAATCCAAAAAATCTGATTCTGAGAAAGTACTCACAGATTTGCGAGACATGCTGGAAGAAAATAAGTACCTAGGCATAAGGAATCAAACCGATTTGCTGAATGCCATGTCCAAACTTGGATTCGATTACGTCAATGCCTATCCTCAAAGTTCGCCTGAAACTGTTAGCTTTAGTAGATCAGGTTTTGTTTTTAGGAAAAAAGAAAAGTTCAGAAATTGACTGGCGAAGAATTTAAACTTATCAACCAGTCACTGCTGTCCGGTGGAATTAGTTGGCGAAAAGGTTTTGATCAATGGAACGGCAGTGATTGTATTGGAAGGGAATCTAATCGAGGATTAGGAGCGATAAAAAGGATTAGATTTGTACTATGGCGAACAACACCTCCCAACACATTTTAAGTACAGCTGGAAATCTCCTGGGCTTTTGCCTGGTCGTGATCACCTCTCTCCACCTCTCGAATCAGGTTGAAAATCACCTCATCGATGAATTGACAGCTGTGGTGGCCATGCTGCTCACTTTATCCTGCATTTTTTCATTTAGCTCTATCCGTACCAGCATCGAAAAAAAAGAAAAGCGATTTGAAACCATCGCTGATTATTTATTCATTGTCGCACTCGTTGGGATATTGATCATTATTTTGCTCATTACGCTCAATTTTTTAAGCTAATCAAGATGAACGGCTTTCATCCCCAAAAGCAAACCAACCACACCCTACCACTCATTTTTGTCTTTTTTACAATTATTCTCTCCCGAGATAGCTTCAAAATCTCCTAAATTTACCTCTCTTACATCAGCTATCAATGTTACAAACACTTTTGACTATGGCATTCAGAAAAACATTTAGAAAAAAAATCCCCCTTTTGGGCGTACTCACCCTGCTGGTCATTTCCTGCATGAAATTGCCGGATACCATCAGCGTACAAGAAACTTCTGCCAGAGCCCAACAAAAGGCACTGGAGCTGAAAGACAAAACCACCATCAAACTAGCCGATGGGGTTCAACTCAGCCTTTGGGCAACCGACTCCCTGGCACCCGACCCGGTGGCCATGGACGTTGACCACCTCGGGCGCGTATACCTCACGCGGACCAATCGCCAAAAAAACTCGGAGTTTGACATCCGGGGGCACCGCGACTGGATGACCGAGTCGATCGGCTTGCAAAGTGTGGAAGATCGGCGGGCCTTTTTGCACAAAACCTTCGCTCCCGAGCGCAGCAAAGAAAACGAATGGCTCAAAGATCTCAACAATGACGGTTCCCACGACTGGAAGGACCTCGCCGTTGAGCGCGACGAAATCTGGCGCCTCGAAGACAGCGACGGGGATGGTATGGCCGATAAATCGACCCGGATCCTCAGCGATTTTCACGATGAAGTGACCGACGTAGCGGGTGGCATCATGGTCGCAAGAGACAACGTTTATGTAGCCATTGCGCCAGATTTATGGAAAATACAATACAAAAACGGCGTATTGGGCAAAAAGACCTCCCTTGCCACAGGTTATGCTGTACACATTGGGTTTAGCGGGCACGGCATGTCGGGTGTAACCGAAGGCCCCGATGGGCGCATTTATTGGAACATTGGCGACATTGGCTCCAACGTTACCACCGTGGATGGCAAAAAATGGCCCAATCCCAACTCCGGCACCATTGCCCGTTGTAACCCTGATGGCAGCGATTTTGAAATTTTTGCCACTGGTTTGCGCAATACCCACGAGTTTGCCTTTGACGAGTACGGCAACCTCATTTCCTCTGACAACGACGGTGACCACCCCGGCGAAAGTGAACGCCTCGTGCACGTCGTGGAAGGTTCGGATGCAGGCTGGCGTTCCAATTGGCAGTATGGTAAATACACCGACCCAAAAAACAACCGCTACAACGTGTGGATGGAGGAAAAACTGTACAAGCCTCGCTGGGAAGGCCAGGCAGCCTACATCATCCCTCCGATCATGAACTACCACAACGGCCCAACGGGTATGGTATACAATCCTGGCACTGCCTTGGGTTCGGCCTGGAAGAATAAATTTTTCCTTGTAGAATTTGTTGGTACACCCACCCGCTCGCCCATCTGGGCTTTCGACTTGAAGCCCAAGGGCGCCACATTTGAGTTGAAAAGTGAAACCAATCTGGTCAGTGGTATCCTGCCTACGGGCATCGAATTTGGCCCCGATGGCGCCTTATATATTGCCGACTGGGTGAATGGCTGGGGTACCAAAAACTTTGGCCGGGTTTGGAAGCTCGACGTTACTGCGGATAAAAATGACCTGGCGGCTGAGCGCAAGATGACCAAAGGTTTGATGGAGTTGGACTACAGCGCCCAGGCAGCCGCTAAATTGTTGGAATTGCTGGGATATAGCGACATGCGCATCCGCCAAAGAGCTCAATTTGAATTGGTGCGCCGGGGCAGCAAAGGTTTGCCCACTTTACAGCAAGCCATTGCCCAACGCACCAACCAATTGGCCCGCGTACACGGCATTTGGGGCGTCGGGCAGTTGGCTCGGGCTGACCAAAAACAAGGCGCACAATTGTTGCCGCTGTTGAAAGACGCCGATTCAGAAATCATCGTCCAAGCCATCAAGATGTTGGGCGATGCCAAAATTGCTGCAGCAGGGCCAGAGTTGCTTCCACTGCTGAAGCATGAAAACCCTCGGGTGCGTTTTTACAGCGCCGAAGCCCTGGGGCAATTGGTCTACGGACCAGCCGTTGAGCCTTTGATTGCACAGTTGAAAGACAACAACGATGAAGACCTGTACATTCGCCACGCGGCAGTAATGGCTTTGTCGCGTATTGGTCAGGCTGAACCGATGATTGCATTGGCCAACAACCCAAGCAAGGCACTGCGTACTGCGGCAGTGTTGGTGTTGAGAAAACTAAAAAGTGAAAAGGTTGCCCTATTCCTAAATGACTCCGACGAGTACATTGCAACCGAAGCGGCCCGGGCCATCAACGATGATTTGTCGATTCCAGCCGCATTGCCTGCATTGGCAGCCACCCTGAAGGAAAAACGTTTTACGGCTGAGCCACTTTTGCGTCGCTCCATCAACGCAGCTTTGCGGGTAGGAAGCGCCACCGAACTGGATCTTCTGATTGCTTTTGCCAATCGTACTGACATCACCGACGTCATCAAGGCCGAAGCGCTGGCTACCATTGGTTCCTGGGGCAGTCCTTCGCTGACCGACCGAGTAGATGGCCGTTACCGGGGCAAACTGGAGCGCGATGCCAACCTGGCCCGGACCAAGATCAAACCTTTTGTCAACAGTTTCTTGGAACAAACCAACCCTGAGACCTTGATCGCGGTAGCAGGCATGTTGGCCAACCTAGAGCTGAGCGATGCCAATGATGCATTGTCAAAAATTTACTACAACAACAGCAATGTCAAAGTGCGGGCTGCCGTATTGCCTGCCTTGAATCTGTTGAAATACAAAGAGATTGATACCGCCATCAAAGCGGGTATGGAAGACAAAGAAGAGAGCTTGCGCACCGTTGCACTGGGCTTGTTGAACAACAGTAACGTTAGCAAAGCCAGTTTGCCAGCCATCGTACAAGCCGTTTTTGGCAAAGGCAGCACCCGCGAACAGCAGCAGTTGTTGACCGTAATGGGCAAACTGGATTTGGCGAAAACAGAAACAATTCTTGCTGATTTGGTCCAACAAATGGAAGACAAAAAACTGTCGCCCAACCTACGCCTGGAGCTAAAAGAAGCCATCGACGCAACGGGTTCCGCCAGTTTGAAGGCCAAAATGGCCGCTTTAAAACCAGGGACTACCCTAATGGATGACTTTGCGGAAGCATTGTATGGGGGCAACTGGGCGCAGGGGCGCAACATCTTCAACAACAACGCCACCGCGCAATGTACCCGCTGCCACGCGGTACGTGGGGTAGGGGGTACCGCCGGGCCTTCGCTCACCGAGATCGGCAGCACCCTGACCCGCGAGCAATTGTTACAGGCCTTGATCGAACCCAGTGCCCGACTTTCACCAGGTTTTGGTACGGTAACCCTCAAGCTGAAAGATGGTCAGGAAATTTTTGGAACCCTGCTCAAGGAAACCGAAGAAGCCGTCACCTTGAATGTAACCAATGCTGAGCCGCTGGTGATTCCAGTATCGCGCATCGCCTCCCGCGACAACACGCCATCGAGTATGCCTCCAGTTGGCCAGTCCTTGTCCAAGCGGGAGATTCGGGATTTGGTAGAGTATTTGGGGACGCTGAAGAAGTAAGTTGAG
>JAIXOO010000334.1 GCA_027486765.1 Saprospiraceae bacterium | reverse complement strand
TGTAACGATGAGAGCATTGTGAGCATCACTGCTGCACTGCACGTGGCATTCGCGCAGCCGCATACGAAGTACATCGATTTGGATGGCAGTTTTGATTTGGCGCAGGATGTGGTGAAGGGGGGATTTGTGTTAGAGGATGGGTACATGTGGCCGGGGGAAAAGGCGGGATTGGGTTTGGAACTCCTTTAAAACGATGGCAGTAGGTCTCCAAATTGGATCATGTAATCTGCTCTGCTTTTGATAATCCAAATTTTAAAAGCAGTAAATGCAGATTCTGGACTCAATAACTGTTTGATTTTTAGTCGATATTTTTCTTGCAAAGAGTGCTGATAATCTTCTATGGCATCTAGAAAATGACTGATTTCATTCCTCAACTTGGAACGTATGTTATCGGCTTCAATGATCTGGTTGGTTGTTTTTCCATTGTATATTTTCATGAGGAATTCTGCGGTTCTCAAAATTTTAGGGTTTGATTTTATGGGGATTATTGCAGTTTTTTCTTCAGGAAAGGGAGTAAAATGAAATTCAAGGCATTCTGTAATGATTTCTGAAAAATCGGTACAATTGAGAATGTCACTGAAGGTGTTGTGTTTGATGCTGTTGCAATGAGTGCAAGCGAAAAAGAGGTTATTCCAATCGAATTTTAGATTCAGATCACCTTCGTGCGAGACAAAATGCTCAATTACGATAGAGGAGGGGGCCTTTTCTTCACAAATGTAGCACTTGTTGAAAAAATCATGTTTCAGGCGTAAACGAACGTCCTTACAGCCATAATCGCCATCTTTTTTCAGTTTTTCCAGCGCTAGGCACTCGGGTGCAGGCTGCGATTTTTCAACATTAATCATTTCACTGGCTTGAGCATTCTAATTTGCTGGATTTTGAGCTTAAGTTCCTCCGCAAAGACATCTGAAAGATCCTCAAAGTATTTTTTTAGCGATTTATACCGCTTTTCCTCCGAAAACGAAAGCTCATCTTTTTTGGCCAACTGCTCGTACTCATCAACTTTGGTTTTCAATGCCTCAGAATATTTATCTGATCCAAAATACCCTTCGATAATTGCTTCCACTGAATAGCCGCTCAAGTCTTCAATGGCTTCCTGATGCTCCAAATCATAAATAACAGCGTCTTTGATCGAAGTCAAAACAAACGGAGAATGGGTCGTGACAATGAATTGAATTTTTGGGAAAAAACTGGTTAAAAAGGGTAGGATTTTCTTTTGTAAGTCGATGTGGAGATGGGTTTCGATCTCGTCGATAAGGACTAGGCCTTGCATGTCGTAGAATCGTGACCGCTGTTTCTCCATTCTCATCATGAGTTCTGTGACTATGTTTATGGCAGCAGAAAATCCATCAGAGAGTGTATTAAGATCGAATTTTTTTCCTTGAGATAAAATATTGTATTTGAAGGTTTCGCTCTGAAAATTCAATTTTAAATGTGCGTCATCAAAAATTTCACATAAACTGGTTTCGAATTTATTCATCCATTCATCAATAGCTTTTGCTGTTGATGTGTCTTGACTGACTACTGCATTTAAGTAATTAAAACGCAAATTTGCCATATGCTGCATAAAGCCAAGATTAGCTTTTTCATCAAATTTATAAGATTCTTTAATGTCAAGCTTTGATGGACCTTCAGGTTGATTAAATTTAGACTGTCTATTTATTCCAAAATGGGCGAAAATAAATTTTTCTTCAGTATAAAGTTTGAAAAATTTGCTTGGGTTATTAAAAGAACAATCAGTATATAAGTCTTTACTGAGTCTAATAATACCCTTCTCGGATTGGTATTTTTTTAAAAGGGAATCAGCCTCAAGTTCAGGTGTAAACGTTGAATCAATAAATGCTCTCAACGCCAGAAGTAACGATGTCTTCCCACTCCCGTTCTTCCCCGTCAAAATCAAATGCTTCCGCTCCTCACCCGATAAGGGGATTTCCAGGTTCTCCAAATGGCGAACCTTATTGATTTTGATATGGCTAACAAAAACATCTTCCATAATCCCTAAATTATCCACAGACCCTTCAAGTTATCCACGTGAAGTTTGGTAGGTTCAATCTCCAAAAATAAAGCATTCTTTGCTTTTGTGGGTAAAAATGTTGGATGTGCTTAAAACAAAAAGGGCAACCCCTTCCGGAGTCGCCACTGTTCGTTACAAAACCAAAAATTGTTACACGATATCCACATTCCGCTCCACCCGTTGCGCCTCTGGCTTTTTGGGTAGCGTAATGATCAAGATACCTTCCTCCTGCTTCGCTACAATCCCTTCCGTCTCGATCTCTTCATTCAGGTGGAAGACCTTCTCAAAAGACTTGATCGGAAACTCCTGACGGATGAAATTCGGGCGATAATCCTCCGGAATTTCGCGGGTACCGCTCACATACAGCACGTCGTCGACTACCGTGATGCTAATGTTAGCCTTGTCGTAGCCGAGGGCGTAGAGGTGGATTTCGTAGTAGGTATCCGTTTCCGCTACGTTGGCAGGAATGTTGTACTTAGGTCGGCGGTGCATGCCTCCACCGTGCTGGTGGCGGCCCTGATGACGACCATGATGTTGATGTTTTGGGGCACAGTTTGCCCACTTGGCCATTGCGTGTTGCCAATGCATAATGAATGGTTTTGAATGGGCGGCCACCCGGGCCGCCCTCAATGAATAATTGATATGGAATAAAATGGAAATAAGCAGTTAAACCAAATCCCGGTCGTTGTATAATGGTCTGTTGTCGTCCTGGATTTCTACTTTTCTAGCTCCACAACCCCGGCTGAACTTGTGGCGAAATGCCTCGTATTCTTCGTCGCTCATGCTGCGGATCCGGTCGGCAAAGGCGGGTACGTGGTGGCCCCAAAAATGCCGACGCCACTTGCGCCGCATCACGAATTTAAAGATGGCCCCAAAGATGAAAAACATCAAAAAGGCTTTGAACAGGAAAAAGGGTACCAGCCACAAGCCCATGAACAGTAGCAGGGCTGGTGCAAAAAATAGCACTTTCATTTCTTTATGTTTTGAGATTTAACAATCGGTGATTTCTCGTCACATTTGGGTAGACGGGGAGATGGGAAAATTACTTTAAAAAATGTGGAGTTTTTTTGAAAATATTTTTAAGTATATGATTATCAGATTTTTGAAAGCGAATAAATTCGTAAGTACGCCCACGAATAAATTCGTGGGGTGGGGCGGTGAGGTGGCCTCCCACGGATAAATCCGTGGGTTGGCGGAAGCTTTTGGAGGATTAGGGCTGCCTCAACGCATACCTATATATCCTTTAAGGTTTGCCCGGTGGCTGACAACGTTTTTTCCATTCCGATTTGAAACGCTCGCGTTCTTCGTCGCTCATGTCCATCCATTTTTCGCGCCATTGTTGGGCTTTGGGGTGGTTGGGGCCACCACCACGGCCTTTGGGGCCATTGAAGCGAAAACCGCCGAAGAGGATACGGCAAAGAATCAGCAGCCCTACGGCTTGCCAAAAATTGATGCGTTGGAGCGGGGTGATTTCTGCCAGGGT
>JAIXOO010000014.1 GCA_027486765.1 Saprospiraceae bacterium | reverse complement strand
GTAAAAATGGAAAAAATGGACCCCAAGGCCCTATACATCGTGGACCCGGCGCGCTATTTTGATGCCGTCGATTCGGTATCTGAACTCAAAGTGCGCCATGGTCAGCGGCATTTTATCATTGGGACTTTAAAAACTAAACACTAGTACAACGAGCATTCAATTAAGGATCATGTCAACAATCAAACTATCAGTTGTCGTTTGTGTCTACAACGAAGAAGAAAACATCAAGCCACAGATTCAGCGCATCGCTGAAGGGCTGGAGGGATACGAGTACGAAATGGTCTTTGTGGATGATGGCTCCAAGGACAATACCCTCAAGGAGTTGTACAGCGTGGAGCATCCTCGCCTGCGGGTGGTCGAGCTGAAAAAGAACTACGGCCAAAGTTTGGCCCTCATGGCCGGAATCGACTATGCCCAGGGTGAGTACATTGCCACCATGGATGGCGATTTGCAAAATGACCCCAGCGACCTGCCCCGCATGCTCAAAATTGCGGAAGAGGAAGGTTTTGACATGGTGGCCGGCAATCGCGCCAATCGACAGGATGGTATGGTTTTGCGCAAAATCCCCAGTCGCATTGCCAACTACATCATCCGCAGCACGACCGATGTACACCTCAAGGATTACGGCTGTGCGTTGAAGGTCTTGAAGGCTGACTTGGCCAAAGACCTTGGCCTGTACGGTGAGTTACACCGCTTTGTACCTGTACTCGCCCACCTTGAGGGCGCACGGCTTACCCAGGTGGATGTGAAGCACCATGCCCGGCAGTTTGGTAAATCCAAATACGGCCTCAGCCGCACCTTCAAAGTCATCAGCGATTTGCTGCTGATGCTCTTTTTTAAAAAATACATGCAAAAGCCCATGCACCTTTTTGGCAATGCCGGGGTGATTTTGTTTGTGAGTGGCTTATTGATCAATTTGTACCTGCTGGTGCTCAAACTGATGGGGGAAGACATCTGGGGACGCCCGCTCATCATCCTGGGTATGATGCTGCTTTTTGGCGGCATTCAATTTATTACCATCGGAATTGTAGTAGAAATCCAAATGCGAACGTATTTTGAGTCGCAACAGAAAAAACCATACAAGGTTAGAAGGGTGAAGGGGTTTTAGGGTTCCAAAGTTCCAAGGTTCCTGGGTTCCAGGGTTGGGCTGCCGAACCTTGGAACCCGGGAACTCTGGAACCTTGGAACCTTCACACCCTCATGTCGAAACGCATTTCTTTCAGCCAAGGCTTTTCTTCCGTCCTGCTCTGGTCGGTACTTTCCGCAGCATTCATCGGGCCGGGCA
This sequence comes from Saprospiraceae bacterium, assembly GCA_027486765.1. Taxonomy (GTDB): domain Bacteria; phylum Bacteroidota; class Bacteroidia; order Chitinophagales; family Saprospiraceae; genus Haliscomenobacter. Next base: position 3,229 of record JAIXOO010000014.1, on the reverse strand, counting down.
CGGTCACCACTTGTTCACAGGCAGGTGCGGCTTATCGCCTGCAATTGTTGTGGGCATTGACTTTTTCCACCATTGCTGCCATCATTTTACAAGAAACAGCGGCGCGGATGACGATTGCTTCGGGCAAAAACCTGGGGCAGATTATCGCCTTGAAATACGGTGGAAACCGTGGGCGCAGCATCAAATGGGCCTTGTTTATTGCCGTCGCTTTTGGTTGTGCAGCTTATCAAACCGGGAACTTATTGGGGGCCATTTCGGGCGCTTTGTTGTTTATCCCTGGTGTATCTCGCGAAGTACTCACTCTGATTTTAGCCACAGGTTGTGCTGCTCTGTTGTGGATCAACAACTTCCAGGTTTTATCCCGTGCATTGGGCATCCTGGTGGCGGTGATGGGCATCGCGTTTGTATATGTGGCAGTACAAATTCCGGCGAGTATCGGGGAGTGGGCGCAAAACCTGGTTTGGCCCAGCGTGCCGGATGGTTCTGGTTTGCTGATCATTGGGTTGATCGGGACGACCATTGTACCTTACAATCTGTTTTTGGGTTCCAGCATTGGACAAAACCAGAGTTTATCGGAAATGCGTTGGGGTATCGCCATTGCAGTTGGGATCGGAGGGCTGATTTCGATTGCGATATTGGCGGCGGGTATGTTGGTTACGGGTACATATTCTTACGAGGCCTTGGCTACTGCATTGAATGGTAAGTTAGGCGGAATGGGGGTTTTGTTGTTTGGCCTGGGTTTGTTTGCAGCGGGCTTCAGTTCTGCCATCACTGCACCACTTGCTGCCGCCATTACTGCACAAAGTATGTTCAGCAGTGAGGGCAATGGCCGGGACTGGTCTGCGAAATCTGCCAACTTTAAACTGGTTTGGGGGGCAGTGTTGCTAGTAGGTACCATTTTTAGCATCATTGGGATTCGGCCAATTCCGGCGATCATTTTGGCGCAGGCCATCAATGGGGTTTTGTTGCCGGTGGTGACGATTGCGTTGCTTTTTGCGGCGAATGATAAAGCGCTGCTGGGTGCTGCTTATGCGAATGGATTTTGGTCCAACTTCTTCACCTTGTTCATCGTGGGCGTGACTTGCTTTTTGGGGTTGAACAATATTTGGCGGGCAGTTAATGAGGTTGGGCAGTTTTTGCCAAAGGAGGCTATGGAGCCGATTTGGGGGATGATGGGGGTCACATTGCTTGTTTTGGTGTATTTGGGGGTGCGGGTTTTTGGAAAGAAGGATTGATAGCAAAAGCGGCATTTTTTAGCACAAAGGACACAAAGGAGGGCACAGAGGGCACAAAGTTTGACGTTGACAAATCGATTCATTGGGAGTATTGGATTACTCGCGTTTAAAATCTTTCTTCCCACCGGTCTTTTCCATCAACTTAATTTCCTTGATGAGGATGTCGTGGGAAAAAGCCTTGCACATGTCGTAAACGGTGAGGGCGGCGATGCTGGCACCAGTCAGGGCTTCCATTTCGATCCCGGTTTTAGCCGTAACGGAGGCCGTACAATCGATGATCACTTCCCGCTGCTCATTCACCTGAATGTGAATCTGGCAATTTTCCATACCTACCGGATGGCACAGGGGGATGAGTTCACCCGTTTTTTTGGCAGCCATGACCCCGGCAATGATCGCAGTTTGGAATACTGGCCCCTTCTTGGTATGGATTTCTTCTTTTTCCAAACGATCCATGATTTCTTCGCCCAACACCATGATGGCACGGGCGCGGGCCAGGCGTTTGGTAGCGGCTTTTTCGCCTACATCTACCATGGAGGGATTGCCGGATGCGTCGAGATGGGTGAATGAGGACATATGAGGAGAAGTTGAGAAGTTGAGAAAGGTTTAGGGAGGTTTAGGGAGGTTTAGGGAGGTTTAGGCTACCGCAAGCGACTTAGACAAGAACGCGTCTGAGTCGCTCGCGGCAGCCTAAACCTTCTCAACCTTCCTCAACTTCCCTCAACCTTTTTTACCTTAATTACTACCGACTTCGAAATCGGCGTTTTGCTCTCCCGCGCATAACGGTTCACGGGGATCAAAACATTGGCTTCGGGAAAATAAGTGGCTACACACTTGGACGGAATATCGTAGGCAACGGCGATGAACTTGCGGGCAATGCGTTGCTGGCCATCGTATTCGCTGATCAAATCCAGCACATCGCCCGGTTTGAGTTGTTCCGCTTCCAGGTCATCGGGGTTCATCAGGATCACCCGGCGTTCGTGGTAGATGCCCCGGTAGCGATCGTCCAGGCCGTAGATGGTCGTGTTGAACTGATCGTGGGTACGGATGGTCATCATCAAGTACTGATCGGGCTCCAGCTTATGGCTTGGCAAGGGGGTGCAGGTAAAATGGGCCTTGCCATCGGCGGTACTGAACTCCTGATTGCGGTTGGGGTTGGGTAGGTAAAAACCTCCCGGTTCCCGCACCCGTTCGTTGTATTGTTCAAATCCGGGAATGACCTTTTCAATCAAATCGCGGATATGGTCGTAATTGCTGATCATTAAGTCCCAGTCCACTTTGGACTTATTGCCCAGGGTTGCTTTAGCCAGTCCAGCCACAATCGCGGGTTCGCTAAACAGGGCTTCCGAACAAGGATTCAGAATACCTTTCGACATTTGCACCACGCCCATCGAGTTTTCAGTGGTGACAAACTGCTCGCCACTTTCCTGATCATCGGCATCGGTACGACCCAGGCAGGGTAGAATGAGGGCCTGTTTGCCGTGTACCAGGTGGCTGCGGTTGAGTTTGGTGGATACATGCACCGTCAGGTTGCAATTGCGCAAAGCTTGAGCGGTGACTTCGGTATCGGGAGTAGCGGAGATAAAATTCCCACCCAAGCCAAAAAAGACCTTGGCCTGGCGCTTGTACATGGCTTGAATGGCATCGACGGTTGAAAAACCGTGTTTGCGCGGCGCTTTGATGCCGACTACCTCTTCCAATTTATCCAGAAACTCTGCTTTAGGTGCTTCCCAAATGCCCATGGTACGGTCGCCTTGCACATTGCTGTGCCCGCGTACGGGACAGGTGCCACCACCCTGGATGCCAATGCTGCCCTTGAGCAACAGCAAGTTCACCACCTCCCGAATGTTGTCGACCCCGTTTTCGTGTTGAGTCAGACCCATCGCCCAGCAGGCAATGATGCGTTTGGATTTTTTGATCATCCGCGCCGCCTTGCGGATTTGGCCACGGGAAATGCCACAGTCTTCTTCCAATGCCCGGAAATCAAACTGTTGCAG
>JAIXOO010000453.1 GCA_027486765.1 Saprospiraceae bacterium | reverse complement strand
TTCAGAAGTCTTTTTAGGGTCTGCTTTGAGGGCATTGACTACATCCACCCAATCCATGGCATGTAGGTGGTAAAAATGGACTACGTGGTCGTGCATGTACAGGGTGGCAAACATGAGGTTGCGCACAATCTCGGCATTAGGGGGAACAACGATGCCTAGCGCATCCTCAACCGTACGTACCGAAGCCAATGAGTGTGTTGAGGTACATACCCCACATACCCGACCAACGTAGGCCCAGGCGTCGCGTGGATCGCGACCCCGCAATATTTCTTCCAGCAAGCGGACCATGGTGCCCGCGCTGTAAACATCGGTTACTTTCCCGTTTTGGATGTCTGCTTCAATGCGCAGGTGACCCTCAATCCGGGTAATTGGATCTATGACGATTCTTTGGCTCATTGTTTTTGGTTTATTCTATTCCCTTCTCGGTTTCCTTCCCTTCTCCAATCAAATCAGAAATGAGTTCTTTTTTGCGCACATTGGTCATGATGGCGTGGGCTGCGATACCGGCTACGGTAGCCCCAAGAGCAACTTTTCCAACCGTATCAGCATTGCTTTCGATGCCAAAACCAGGGAAAACCGAAGCTCGCTCATACAAGCGGCCATTGTCCCAGTAGTTTTCTTCACTACAGCCAATACAACCGTGGCCGGAGATGATCGGGTTGCTGACCCCGTTGTTCCATTTCATGACCCCGCAGGCATTGTAGGTAGAAGGACCTTTACAGCCCACTTTGTAGAGGCAATAGCCTTTTTTGGCCGCTTCATCATCGAAGGTTTCCACAAACATCCCGGCGTCGTAGTACGGACGGCGTTGGCAGGAATCGTGTACCCGTTTGGAGTAGAAAGCTTTGGGGCGCCCCAGACTATCTAGTTCAGGAATGGTGCCAAAGGTGACCACGTGTACAATCACACCAGCCATTACCTCGCCAATCGGTGGGCAGCCCGGTACATTGATGATCGGTTTGCCGCTGATGAGCTTGCGAACCGGTGTAGCCTTGGTAGGATTGGGCTTGGCCGCCTGTACACAACCGTGGGTCGCGCAACTGCCCCAGGCAATGATCGCCTTGGCATTGGCCGCGGTTTCTTCCAAAATTTGTAAGGCGGATTTGCCACCGATGCAGCAATAAACGCCATCGGCAGCGGTAGGGATGGAGCCTTCCACACAAAGGATGTATTCACCCTTGTATTTTTTCATGGTATCCTGCATGGCGGCTTCAGCCTGGAAGCCAGAAGCAGCCATCAAGGTTTCGGTATAATCCAGTGAAATTTGATCTAGTAAAATATCGGCCACCATCGGGTGGGAGGAGCGGATGAACGACTCACTACAACAGGTGCATTCCTGGAAGTGCAACCAAATCACCGGGAGGCGAGGTTTGTTCATCAAGGCGTCCGTAATCTGGGCTACGCCGGAGGTCTCCAGGCCCATGTAGGCAGCCATTGTGGCGCAGAATTTTAAAAAATCCCTGCGCTCATAGCCCTTGCGCATCACTTCTTCGAAGTAGGTAGGGCGCTTTTGGTCGGTTTGTACGGCCATTTTCTTGCGGTTTTGCGATCTGCCACTGGCTCTGTACGAACCTCGGTAGAAAGGATGCTTTAGAAAATTATGGTGGCCGGGTAGGCTTTAGGGAGAAAGAAAAAAAATGATTGTATTTTATAGGACGTTACAAAATTTGCAAAATGAACTGGCAATTCGATTGATACAGATCATTGCCGTCAATGATTTTTGTCATTCGGCTTTTTTAGGTTCGCACTTAATATTGCTCAGCATATTTTTTTATAAAAACCAGATTTACAAAGCTGTGCACGAGTTATCCATCGTCTTGAGTGTAGTGGATGCGGCCGCGCAAGTCGCGCAGGAAAACCAGGCCGAACGCATCGATGCCATTGAGTTGGAAATCGGCGCTTTGTCGGGTGTTGAATTGGATGCCCTGGAATTTGCCTGGAGTGAAGGCATCAAACGTTCGATTCTGGCCCAGGCGGAGAAAAAATTCACCCTCATCCCGGGCAAAGCGGAGTGCAGCGATTGTGGACTGAGTTTTCCGGTAACAACCTTGTATGATCCTTGCCCCATTTGCAACAGTTACTTTATTCAAGTGACGCAAGGGCGGGAATTGAAAATAAAATCCATCACTCTAGAAGCTGTTTGAATGTATATCGCGAGCTCCAAAGGGCCTAATTGAAGCCAAATTTCGTTCCGAAAATGCTCATTTAGCGCTGCTAAACTCCGCTTTTCGTGCCTCATTTGGCTTCAATTAGCCTCCTTTTCGCTTTCGCGATATACATTCAAACAGCTTCTTTGAAACTGTTTGAAAAATGTGTACCACCTGTGGTTGTAGTTCACACGAAGACGGGGTCAGCATTACCCGGGTAGGGGAGCAGGCTCAGCACCAACACCTGAGTGGCTGGGGGCGCTTTTGGCATTTTTTATGGTACGGCCCACATCAACACAGTGTTTCAGCCGCCGCTGCCGCACAAAGTACAGGGGAAAAGATAACCATCCATTTGGAGCAGGATATTTTGGTCAAGAACAACCAGTCGGCTCAACGCAACCGGGGGTACTTTGAAGCTAAAAACATCCTGGCGCTCAACTTGGTCAGTTCGCCAGGTTCAGGAAAAACGGCTTTGTTGGAGCGCACCCTGCACGACCTGCGGGAGAAAATGAACTTTGCAGTCATTGAGGGCGACCAACAAACGACTCAGGATGCCGACCGCATCGCAGCCACGGGTGCACCAGTAGTACAAATCAATACCGGCCAGGGCTGTCACCTGGATGCCGATATGGTGTACCGGGCTTTGCACGAGTTGCGCCCCGCTGAAGATGCAGTGGTGATGATTGAAAACGTGGGCAATCTGGTTTGCCCGGCGATGTTCGATTTGGGTGAAACCGCCCGGGTTGTCATCATCAGCGTTACCGAGGGCGATGACAAACCGATTAAATACCCGGATATGTTCCATTCCGCCCAACTTTGCCTCATCAACAAGATTGATTTATTGCCCTACGTAAAATTTGACCTGGAACGCGCCAAGGATTTTGCCCGGCGCGTCAATCCCAATTTGGAGTTTATTGAGGTATCGGCAACCGCAGGTACTGGGATGCAATCCTGGTACCAATGGTTGTTGGCCCGCCCCAGAGTGAAACTAAACCCTGCCCCAGTTGGGCAAGAAAAGACTACTTATGCAGTCATTCATTAAAATGCTGTTACGATGTGCTTAGCAATTCCCGGAAAAATCACGGCCATTACCCCTTCAGTGTTGCATAAAAATGTGCGCCAGGCCAAGGTCTCTTTTGGAGGCATTTCTAAAGACGTGGATTTGTCCATGACACCCGACGCCAAAATGGGGGACTACGTATTGGTACACGTTGGCGTAGCCATCAGTGTGGTAGACGAAGAAGAAGCCAAACGAACGTTTTCTTACCTGCAAGAAATTGGTGAATTGGAAGATTTACACCTGGAATGAGGTGAATTGTTGATGGGCTAAGATAATTGGCTGAACGATTAAGGGCGGCTGGAAATCTCCGGCATACACATGGCTTCGAGGTCTTTTTTGCTGCCTTGAAACACGTTCATGTCCACTGCGCCGGCAATGCCGTCCAGCTTACCGGTATCACGGCGTTGCCAGAATTCCCATTTGCGACCATCTGCAAGGCTTGGTTGTCGGATGCCGTTGTAACGGGCTATCCAGAGTGGGTAATCGTCGAAATGCCCAGCCAGATAAGTATTGTAGAATTTTTGATTGGTATAAAGGACTGGTTTTACGCCGTAAGCAATCTCCACCATGTACAGCCAGGTGATCACACCCGCCAACAATTGAATCTTACCGGAGCCATCCAGGGTTTCTACATCTAATACGGGAGGTAAGTCGCCCGCTTCCATTTTGACGTTGCGGATGAAATTAAGGGCTTGTTGTTCGGGCGAAACGTTGGCGCGGAAAAAATGGTAAGCGCCACGGTGCATACCTTCGGCCTTGATGGCTTCCCAGTTGTCACAAAACAGCTTATCGTTGAGGGTATTTCCTTCCGTTGCTTTGACGAATACAAAGTCAACCTGTTGTTTTGCTACCTTGTTCCAATCTATGTTTTCTTGATAATGGGATACGTCAATGCCACGAACGGCATAGTCGTCGGACCAAGACGCGGGTCCGTTAAAATAGAAAAGAGCGGTTGAGACTAGAATGCTGATTAGCATTAACAACTGTTTCATGGGACTAACATCTTATCAAACGCATACACAAATCTTTCCTTTTTGAGTTCGCGTTCAATGATACAGAAAAAATTTTGTTTTCGCAAAGCATTTTCCGGCTTTAATTTATTGGTAACAAATGAAAAAAATTCAGAACCGAATTTTACCCTTTAAAATTCCTTCCAAATCCTGTTTTTTTGCTTCGACAAAATAATTGCTAGTCGGGATTGCTGCAAGTAAGTTTATTGCCAATTTTGTCATGTCCAAGACCTAACCCCAAACCATCATTCTTAAGGTTCCAAAGTTCCAAGGTTCCTGAGTTCTTGGGTTGAACCAACCCCGAACCAAGGAACCTTGGAACCCTGGAACCTTGAAACCCACCAAACATGCACACCAGACAACTTTTCCTCCAACACCTCGCCCCCACCAGTCCGAGCCCACTTATGCTGGAGATCGACCGCGCCGAAGGCATGTACCTCTACGATCCCCAAGGTAAAGCCTACCTTGACCTGATTGCTGGCATCAGCGTCAGCAACCTCGGGCACCGCCACCCCCGGGTAATTGCAGCCATCCAGCACCAACTGGATCGTTACCTCCATACGCTGGTATACGGGGAATACGTGCTCGACCCTCAGGTGCAACTCGCCAAACTCCTGGCCGATCAACTCCCCGACCCACTAGAATCGGTCTATTTTGTCAACTCCGGTACCGAAGCCACCGAGGGTGCCATGAAACTGGCCAAACGTTACACCAATCGCGCCGAAATTGTGGCCTGCAAACGCGCTTACCACGGCAGTACCCAAGGCGCCGCCAGTTTGATGTGGCCCAAAGATTTTACCCAGGCTTACCACCCGCTTCTGCCTGGCATTCACCACATTGAGTTCAACTGTGAGCGTTGTTTGGAAAAAATCACAGAAAAAACCGCCGCAGTGATCGTTGAAACAGTGCAGGCCGAATGGGGGGTGCGCAAACCGACCCGCAACTACCTGCAAAAACTCCGGGCGCGTTGCACCGAAGTTGGAGCACTGTTGATTTTGGATGAAATTCAGGTGGGTTTTGGCCGGACGGGTAGCCTTTTTGCCTTTGAACAATACGGCATAGTGCCGGATATACTCTTGCTCGCCAAAGGTATGGGCGGCGGGATGCCAATCGGGGCTTTTGTGGCTTCACGGGAACTGATGCAGGCGCTGTCCCATGACCCAATTTTGGGGCACATCACCACCTTTGGTGGGCACCCGGTGTGCTGTGCAGCGGCACTGGCCAATTTGCAGACATTGCTGGATACACCTTATATAGCGGAGGTAAAAGCCAAAGAAGCCCTCTTTCACGAGTTGCTCCAACACCCCAAAATCCTGGAAGTACGCAGCGCCGGACTGCTGATGGCCGTAGATTTGGGCTCTTTTGACGCGGTGATGCATACCATTCGCCACTGCTTGGAGCGCGGACTGATCAGTGACTGGTTTTTGTTCAATACGGAATCGGTGCGGATTGCACCGCCGCTGATTATCAGTGAGGAGGAGATTAGGTGGGCTTGTGGGGTGATTTTGGAGAGTTTGGGAGATTAAACTCTACTCTCGCTCCAGCCCCCGAATTCGCCGCTGCTGCCCAATCTTCCCAATTTTATCCCACAAATCTCCCGCGTCCTGAATGCTGGAGAAGGTGTAATACAAAAGCCCAAACCCGATGATGAGCATCGCAAATACAAAAAAAGTCATAAAAATTTGCAGGCCCATCATAAAGACGATGCCAAATTTATCCATCTGTTTATCCGGCAAATTGACGATCCAATTGACCACATCCAGGAAAAAGCCCACCACGCCAGTGTGCATCAAACCCAGAAAAAACACTCCGGTGCTCATCATGATGAGCGACAAGCCCCACATTTTGCCGAATTGGGGCATACTTAGCGCAAAAGTTCGCTGGATACCTTTGAAGGGGTTGCCACCCGCTTCGCGTTGAGTGACAAAAATCCAGAGTAGGGCAAGAGGGAAAACCAAACTACTTGCGAGCCAGGTAACGCCACCAGGTGCGTAGAAAAGGAGCAGCAAACCCGCAGTGCCAGGCACCGCCGCCAATAAATCGATGCCCAACTTTCGCCAACTCGGCCAGGTAGCATCGCTATCCCGAATCATCAGGCGATTGATTCCAGTGGTCAGCAAGAGCACACAAAGGCCCATAAAGTAGGGTAGGGCCGGCAAACGATGATTAAAAATAATGTCGTCGAAATTGTCCAAAAAAGCGAACCAATCAGTCGGCAAATAAAAAACCTCGTCGTTGATTGCCGGACTGATCGAAAACACCAGCAGGCAGTACAAAACGGTGCAGCCGAATACCAGCAAAAACACTGAACGCAGGTGGTTGCGCATGAATAAAAACGCTTCTGTGAAAATTTCCCCATTGCGTTTGATGCTGTGGTAGTTGATTTTAAGGTTGAGATCGGGCGTGAGGTCGGCATTGTGGAGAGGTGGAGCAAAACCAATCCGTGCCTTCAAGGCCGGATACCACAAAAAATAACTCAATACAAAAAACAGGGAAATCAGGATAAAGATGCCCCGAACCAGTTGGGGCGCGTCCGTATTGCGGGTTAGATAGCCTTCAATAATACCTGCTAAAATGATCAGGGGCGCGATGCCAATCATCATTTTCATGCCCCGCCGGGCCGAAAGTTGGAAGGAGCGATCGCGGGCATAAGTATCCGGGAAAGCCAGGCCGCGTCCCATGGTGATGCCCGCAGCACCTGCCACGATGATGCAGGATATTTCGATGGTGCCATGAATCCAGATGGTCAAAAAAGATTCCCAAAACAAACCCCGTTCAATGAAAAAATACTGGAAAACGCCCACCATGATGCCGTTAAAAACCAGCACAATCAAAGACCCTACCCCAATAAATACACCCGTCAAAAAGGTCAAAAGTGCCACCATCAAGTTGTTGAGGGTGATGCCCAAAGACATGTTGAACATGCCTTTTTGCTTGTACACCGCCATGGGGTCGCCACTTTTGATGTTGGTTTCGGTCATGTCGATGTAGTCTTTTCCCAGAATGATTTCAGGAAAGTCGGGATCCATCGCACAGGAAAGCACCCCAATGCCAAAGGCCAGCATAAACACCAGAAAAGCAATCAGCATGTCGCGCCTTGCTTCGTAATACAACTGCGGCAATTCTTCAGCCCAAAAATGTTTGAAAGCGCGCCAGGGCGAGGTAGGGCTTTTGTGTACGTCGTGGAAAATCCGCTGCGCCAAGCCATTGAGGTATACCCGCACCGAACGGTTGGGGTAAAAAGTACGGGAGTAGGACAGGTCATCCGTAATCTGTACAAACAGGTCATTGAGCTTGTCGGGGTCCTTGTATTCATCCTCCAGGATGTTTTCAAACTCGCCCCATTTTTCCTTATTCTGCTGAATAAATTGGGTCTCGCGCATAATTGGGCTTTACGAGGGGCATTTTACGAAAAAAATGGGAAAGATGTTACACGGAAGAAAAATTTAAACTAGCTCTAAAACGACATTATTAGCACAAAGGACACCAAGGCAGCACAAAGGACACAAAGTTAGACGTTGACGACGCTTCCCTTTGTGTCCTTTGTGCTGCCTTGGTGTCCTTTGTGAAAAAATATGCCGCTTTGGTTTTTAAAGAACAATTACGGTTTTATAAAAATGGGTTTTAGGTGTTTTGCATAAAGGTGTTTTGATTCCATCCGAGTGTTCCAAAAAGGCTCAGTTTTTTTCAAAAAAAATCCCGAACCTTACCTTTCGGCAAAATTCGGGAAGTGTTTTTTCAGCAATCAGCTGTCAGCATTGAGCTGTCAGCTGTGAGAATTATTCAACCATAAAGCGGATGTATTCACCATTTTCGGCTTGCAGGACGTACATACCTTTGGCAAAACCGTGTACTTCCACCTGATCCACTTTTTGGAAACGGCGCACCCATTGGCCCATCACATTGTACACATTGCCACTCAGCACTTTGCTAAAATAAAGGCGTTCGTGGACTGGATTGGGGTATACCTTAAAACTGTAGGCAGGGCGGCCAATTTCGCGGGTGCCCACCGTCAACTTGTATACTCCAGGCGAAGCCAAAATCGCTACACTATTGACGGACTTGCCCGTTTCAGTCAAGGAAGCTTGCCAATTGTTACCTAAGTTGTTATCGGTATTGGCGTTGCTCAGTTCCAGTGAGGGGCCAGTGCCATCAGGACTGATTGGCCAGGGGGCCGCGTCGTCGTAATTGACTGAGTCCAGCACCATTCCTGCAGAGTTGGACAAAACGATGGCCGCACCATTGTTGTTCAAAAAACCAGTGCTCCACTGCTGGAAGCTTTTGCCATAAAAACGCCCCGCCCGCAAGGAATCCGAAGCAATGATGTACAGCCCTTTAGCAGGCAAAGTATATACCCCCAGCACTCCATTGGCACTGCGCGAAAGGCGCAAACCACCCATGGGAATGGCCTGGCTGCTGCGGTTGTAAATTTCGATGAACTCCAGGGAGTCGGTACCCGTTCCGGCGTTGTACATGATTTCAGAAATCACCAGATCCTCACCTGTGTAGCCATTCCACAACAAGGGACTGGATACAAAGGTAGTGCTCATGGTATTGGGCGTTGGCGCCAGGTCCACCAACCCTTTGACACTTAAGCGGTAAATGATACCATCACTCAATGGACTAGCGGTCGTCAGTGTGACGCTACGCCCAACTGAATCATAAGTAATGCTGCTGATGGTCAAACTAGGCTCAAGGCTATAATTGACTGGATTCGTCGCCGAAGCGCGGGTGACTGCTTCGCTGATCAAAACCTGGATGGTGCTGCTGCTGCGCAAAACCGCTGAAGAAACCACCGGAGGGTTGGTGTCCGTTCCGGCTGCTCCAATCACAAAGGCAGTGGTATTAAAAGGCAAATCGGGAACGATCCCATCTTTGGATTGGTCGCCGCCACCATCCTGGGAATCCCAATTGTTCAAGTCGTTGATGGCGGCCAGGTATCCCGCTTTATCCAGGCCCGAACGCGGCCCTTTGTACTGGGCTACATCTGCTCCGGCTTTCAGCAGCAGGGCGCTGGTGCCTGCGATCAAACCCGTACCATCCAGCGACCCTGCGGCGGCGGCAATGGTACCGTTGGTCACCATGTGTAAAAAAGTCGTCGGTGTATTGGCGTCTGTGCCGAGGTAAAAAAAGATGGCTTCATCGGTTGCGGCCAAACCACGGTTGCCCGTTCCCACTTGTACAATCGTACCAATGCTTGCGGCCATGGTGGTAGAGAGGTCGGAAAAAACGATGACGGTACCGGCCGGGATAGCGGCACTGCCCGTACTCCAGGCAAAAGTACTTTCGATGACATCCCGAAAGGCCGTGCCCGACCACTCGTCGTCACGGATGTAAATGGTACGATCTGCCGGGATTTCAGCCAGGGTAACAATGGCCAAATCGTCGTTGCCATCGGCATTGAAGCCAATGATGGCCAAATCGCCAGCCACCTGGGCATTGAGCTGTACCACGGTCAGCAAAATGCTCAGACTAATAAATAAGCGTAAGAATGTTGACATATTACTTAAATTGGTTGGTAAATCGTGGGTAATTGCGGCTCCGATGATAGTAGGACTGAATTTTAAAGCAAAAATAAACTAAAAATAATTTGGCATTAGCCAAAAAAAAGTAGCTACTCTTACACCGTCATGAATTATCCCTGAAAGGGCGCCATCTCTCAAAAAAGGGTGCAGCCCTTTTCTTGTACCCAGCACCCCAGCCCCACCTACAACTCCAACAAAAACCGACTCACATCCGCCAAGTTCTGCTGACTCAAGCCCAAGGCCACTGGATCTGGCATCAGTGATCCAGGCTGCTTTTGCCGTTTGGATACCTTGTTGGCGGGGAAAGTATGTTGTTGACCAGTAAGATCGCGGATCACCAGGTTTTGGCCATCGGCTACGATAAAGCCAAAAGCCGATTCCCCGTCCTGCGTAGTTACACTCCAGGCTTCATAGCCAAAAACGACAGCTCCCGAAGGATTGATGATGGCATCCAACAAACTTACCTGGTCGAATTTCTTTTTGATCAAAGTCAGATCCGGGCCGATATTTAGCCCTGTTTTTCCGGCGCGGTGGCAATTGGCACAGCTGCTCTGGAATACCTTTTTACCATTGGCAGCATTTCCGTTAAGCTTAGCGATCATGGGAATCGACCAAAGTTTTTCAGTTCCTGGTCGTTTGAAATAATTCCCGGCCTGGATGCGGACCGCTTGGCTGGGGTTGCTAAAAATATGCTTGGCCACCTGCGCTTGTAAGTCGGCTGGCAACTTGTTTTCCAACAGCATGCCCATCAAAAATTGCCCACCCAGGGAGTCCTTAGCCATTCGTTCCGCCGTGCTGAGTCGATCCCCGGCAGCAATATTGGTATTGAGTAGTTTGGCGCGTTGGGCTTTCCACAGCGCCATTTTTTTCTCTTTGGCCAGGTCCAAGCCCGTTTTTTGCCAGTCCAGTAAGTTGGCCCAATCGTTGCTTTGGCGAAAAGAAAGCCAGTACTTCGCCTGCTCGGCCACATCGGGCAAAAGGCTTTTGCTCAAGGCCAGCATGGCTTCGGCGGCTTTGCGGTCTTTGACATAAGCCAAGCCCACCAAAGCCTGGTTGCGAGCAGCCGGACTTGCTTTGGCATCACTGGCCCAGCCTTGTAAGGAATTTACGGCTACGACGGGGTGCAAACGCCAGGCGAGTTTGCGCCAAACTGTTTCACTCAGTGCTGGGGTGATGGCTTGTAGCTGCGGCCACAATTCCTGGGTATGGGCTTCCATGGCGGCACCTAGTGCTTCCAATTCCCAGGGATTTTGGCCATCGTATCGCTGAATGAGTTGCAGTAGAATAGGAGTCTTTTGTTCCAGTGAAAAATCTCTGATGGCAATGGCGATTTCCCGGCGCAGCATGGGCTTGCCTGACGGTGCATGGCGGGTACACAAGGCCAGAAGTTCGGTTTTGGGCAAAATACTGCGTAGGGTACGGAAACTGGCGACGGCCAGGCGTTCATCCACATCCTTAACCAAGGGTTCGAGGGTAGGGAGCAGAATTGGGGCGGGCAACATTTTTCCCAATAAAAAAATCGTCCTCGCCCGTACATAAGGGTTTTCGGCTTTCAACAAGGACATCAATTCAGGAATCCTGGTAGCCCGCTGTTGCAGCAAGGCCTGATAAGCTTGCGCCCGTACATTAGGGGCTGGATTTTGGAATGCGGCCAATTGGCCTTCCGCACTTTGTAAATCCAATTTGGGGGCGCTCAATTTTTTCCCTTTGGGCGTAATCCGGTAAATGCGACCATAGCCAATGCTGTCTTTCATTTGATGGCCACCCACCACGGGGTCGTACCAATCGGCCACATACATGGCGCCGTCGGTGCCCATCATCACGTCGGAGGGGCGAAACCATTTGCTGAGGTCGGCCTTGAACTCTGGATTATTCCAAACGTAACCTTCATCGTCCTGGGCTACGGAACTCAGTAGGTTTTGCCTTTTGCCCAAATCAAAACCAGCACCTTGGGTTTTGGGCTGATACGCAAAAATGACGTTACGCCCGGCATCGGCACTGAGCAACATGCCCCGGTATTTTTCGCCCAAACCATCCCCTTCATTGACGACTACACCGGTCGGCGAACCCGCTCCGCTATTGTCGCCAGCGGGCATAAAGCCAGGGTCTTCCTGGTGCCAATGCGCAGTGAACATCTCTTGCCCGGGGCGTTGGTCAGCCGACCAGTAGCGGGTGCCATCGGCGCTAAAGAACCCGGCATTTCCACCTTCCATCAGCCAGGAAACCCGGCAGGTAACTACCTGATCGTCGTTGTCGTTTTGCCACATGTCGCCATAACTGTCGATGTAAGTTTCATAACTGTTGCGGAAGCCGTGCCCCAACACCCGCAGGCCAGTGCCGTCAGGATTGATGCACAATTGCAAACCACCGACCCAGACTTTGCCATCGTCGCTGCGTTGATTGCCTTCGTTTTTGTTGTTGTAAGGCGTGCCTCCGGTGTAGACACTGCCGGAGCGGAGGTTCCAACCCGCACGGTCTTTGACGAGGTGTGGCCCGGCATTGCCCGTGTTGAAGTACCACTTGCCATCGGGGCCAGTCACTACGGAATGCAGCGAGTGGTCGTGGTCTTTGCCGCCAAAACCGGTGAGCAGGATTTCTTTTTTGTCCGGCTTATCGTCGCCGTCTTCATCGGT
>JAIXOO010000064.1 GCA_027486765.1 Saprospiraceae bacterium | reverse complement strand
TGCAGTTTCGCTACTTGCCGGTGGATATTTCTGCCAATATTTTGGCGCATTTGCAAGAAACGCTGAGTGCTTTGTGGCCCGATTTGGCCGTTGTCCCTTTGGAAGGTGATTATTTTACCGCTTTGCACCAAATGCCCGCCGCCTCAACTCCGCGCCGCAAATTGGTATTGTTTTTGGGCTCGACCATTGGCAATATGACCCTGGCGGACTCCCGGGCTTTTTTGCAACGACTACGCGCAGAGTTGTCTCCTGGCGATTTGCTGCTGGTCGGTTTTGACCTCAAAAAAGACCCGGACATTATCCTCGCCGCTTACAACGATGCAGCCGGAGTGACCCGGGCTTTTAACCACAATCATTTGTTGCGCATCAATCGGGAGTTGGGCGCAAATTTTGACCCGCAAACTTTTTTACACTGGCCATTGTATCAACCTACCACGGGGCATACCAAAAGTTACCTTTTGAGCACCATTGCGCAAAGTGTGTACATCAAAGAGCTGGATGTCAACATAGACTTTGCCGCCTGGGAAGCGATTGATATGGAGTTGTCCAAAAAATTTGATTTTGCTGAAATTGAATCCCTGGCTGCTGATGCGCAGCTGAACGTATTGGCCTATTTTCAGGATCAAAAACAGTATTTTACCGATGCCTTATTTGTTCTTGAATAATCAATATTTGTACTTGAATAAACCATCCAAACATGGCAAAAGAAGCTTGTCAACATATGCCCCCACTTGACGAAATCAAACCGGCCAAGGCCCATGAATGCATCGAGTGTGTCAAAGCAGGTGGGCATTGGGTGCACCTGCGTACCTGCCAAACCTGCGGCGAAACGCACTGCTGTGATTCTTCGCCCAACAAACACGCGACCAAACATTTCCATGCCAGCAGGCATCCCGTGGTCAGCTCTGCCGAGCCAGGGGAAAGTTGGTTGTGGTGTTACGAAGAGAATGTTTTTTACCCGTATTGAATGATCGTTTAGCGTACCCTTTTCCCTGAATCAACTGAATTATTCGCTGTGAAAATCATCGATAAACACCCCGATTTGTTGGCCACCCTGGCGCAATTTGAATTATTGGAAGGTGTTGCTCCTGAAGCCATCCAGTGGTTGATCGACCACGCCGAGTATCGCCTGTACCATGATGCAGAAACATTCCTGAAGCCTGAGGAGCCAGCGGAGCACATGTTCCTCACCGTAAAGGGAACATACCTGTTGCGGGCCAAACAAGGCAACGAATTTCGCGACATCAACGAGGGGACTCCTGGTAGCGTTACCGGTTTGTTGCCCTTCTCCCGCATGAAAAAATATACGGGTTACGGCATTGCGGTCAATGATTTGGAGATTCTGGCATTGCACCGCGATTGTTTCGTGGAAATGGCCAACGTGAGTTATGAACTGACCCAAAATCTGGTGGCGGCCATGTCATCCCGCATCAAAACCTTCACCGAGCAGCGTTTGCAGGAGGAAAAATTGATGTCGCTGGGCAAACTGTCGGCAGGATTGGCGCACGAACTCAACAACCCAGCCGCCGCCCTGGTGCGCAGTGCCGATGAATTGTACCAACGCCTACACATGTCACCCGAACGTTTTAAGTCGATCATCACCATGCGGGTCACCCCCGAAGAAACCGACGCGCTGAACGAAATTCTCTTTGCCAAAGCCCGCCAGGGGCCCATCAAAGAGCTAAGCCTGTTGGAGCGGGAAGATTGTAAAGATGAACTGCTGGACTGGTTTGAAGACCACGACGTAGACAATGCCGACGACATCGCCGAAACCTTCCTTGACTTTGGCCTGCACCTCAGCGACGCCGAAGCCATGAAAGCCGCCCTCAATGGCAAGGAAATCAACGCCATGATGTGGTGGATAGAAAGTACCTTGAGTATGGAGCGGCTGGTGCAGGAAATCCGGGAGTCAGCGGATCGAATTGGGAGTTTGGTGGGTTCTGTAAAAGTATACACCCACATGGATCAGAGCCAGGATTTGCAACCCAGCGACCTGCACGAAGGCATCCGCAGCTCGATGATCATGCTCAAACACCAGTTCAAGGAAAAAGGCATCCAGGTGATCAAAGATTTTGACCAGGAGATGCCTTTGGTCAAGGTGTTCCCCGGCCAGATCAACCAGGTTTGGACCAATCTGATCGACAATGCCATCGACGCCATCCCTGCTACCAATGGAGTGTTGAAAGTACGTACCTATACCAAGAACCACAAAGCGATAGTCGACATCATCGACAATGGCGCGGGCATTCCTGAAACGGTGCTCAACAAAATCTTTGACCCTTTCTTCACCACCAAAGAAGTAGGCAAAGGCACCGGCATGGGGCTGGAAATCACCCGCCGCATTGTGCTCAAACACCACGGCGAAATCAATGTAAAATCCAAACCGGGCGAAACGATTTTTACGGTTTGCCTACCGCTATAAAAGTTGAGAAGGTTGAGGGAGGTTGAGAAAGGTTGAGGCTACCGCGAGCGACTTAGACAAGGACATTGTCAAAATTGCTCGCGGTAGCCTCAACCTCCCTCAACCTTCTCAACCTTCCTAAACCTAATAAATACAACACTCAACCATGGCTTCCGATAAAAAACCCATCATTTTTTCCATCGATGACGATCCCCAAGTGCTGCGCTCACTCAAGAATGATTTGCGCAACGCCTACAAAAATGAATACCGCATCCTGAGTACGGACTCCCCTTTGGAGGCGCTGAAAAGTTTACCCGACCTCAAAAAACAAGGGGATACGGTGGCACTGTTTTTGTCCGACCAACGGATGCCCAACATGCTGGGCGTGGAGTTTCTGGAACAAGCCAAAACGTATTTTCCAGAAGCCAAACTGGTGCTGCTCACGGCCTATTCAGACACCGAAGCAGCCATCCGCGCCATCAACAACGTTGGGCTCGATCACTACCTGATCAAACCCTGGGACCCGCCCAGTGAAAAGCTCTATCCGGTCATTGACAAACTCCTGGATCAATGGCAAAACAACTACATTCCTGATTTTCATGGCATCCGGTTGATTGGGTACCAATATGTTCCAAAGTCGCATGAAATCAAGGATTTTTTGGCCGGAAACCTTTTTCATTACCAATGGCTTGACATTGAAAATGATGAAAGGGCCCAGGAATGGCTGAGCCTCCACAACTTGGAAGCGAAGGATTTGCCCGTGGTTATATTGGAGGACGGCACTCCCCTGGTAAATCCCGATATTACCGAATTGGCCTCTAAACTGGGCCTGGCTACCCGGGCTACCCAGGAAACTTACGACGTAGTCATCATTGGCGCCGGGCCTGCTGGTCTGGCGGCGGCAGTATACGGTGGTTCGGAGGGCTTGAAGACCTTGCTGATTGAACGCCGGGCTCCCGGAGGGCAGGCTGGAACGAGTTCGCGGATTGAAAACTACCTCGGCTTTCCCGATGGGTTGAGTGGGTCTGATCTCACCCGTCGGGCCATCACGCAGGCTACCCGCCTGGGAGCTGAGTTTTTATCTTCTACGGGTGTAGATAAAATTGAGATTGAGGGCAATTACAAAAAACTGAC
>JAIXOO010000312.1 GCA_027486765.1 Saprospiraceae bacterium | reverse complement strand
TTGGCCAAAGTCCTGACCCTTTCGCGGGATTATGCGCGCAGCCAAGGCTTCAAAGGCGTATTTTTCATCGAACCGAAACCGATGGAGCCCAGCAAACACCAGTACGATTTCGATTGTGCAACGGTGGTTGGTTTCCTCAATCAGTTTGGTCTGGCCGATGATTTCAAAATCAACATCGAAGTCAACCACGCCACATTGGCGCTGCATACCTTCCAACACGAACTACAAGTAGCAGCCGACGCTGGCATGTTGGGCAGTATTGATGCCAACCGCGGTGATTACCAAAACGGCTGGGACACCGACCAATTCCCCAACAACGTGATGGAACTGACCGAGGCGATGTTGGTGATCTTGCAAGCGGGTGGCCTGCAAGGTGGTGGCGTAAACTTTGACGCCAAAACTCGCCGCAACTCCACGGATTTGGCCGACATCTTCTACGCACACATTGGTGGGATGGATGTTTTTGCGCGGGCCATGCTCGCAGCAGATGCCATCTTGCATAAATCGAAGTTTTTGGCCATGCGCAAGGAACGTTACGCCAGCTTCGACAGCGGAAAGGGTAGAGAGTTTGAAGATGGAAAACTCAGTTTGCAAGACTTGCATGCACTCGCTCACGCCAACCCTGAACCCGGTTTGACCAGCGGCAAGCAGGAATTGTACGAGAATATCTTGAATCAGTACGTATAATCAGGTTGAGAAGTTGAGGAGTTTAGAGGTTGAGGCTGCCGCGAGCGACTTAGACAAGGACTTTGTCAACATCGCTCGCGGTAGCCTCAACTGCTCAACCTCTCAACTTCTCAACTCAACCTAAAATCCAAATCCACTCATAATCGCTCCTGCGATCACCGCAGCCACGATGGGCCCTACCACTGGAACCCAGGCGTAACCCCAATCACTTCCTCCCTTACCCGCAATGGGCAAAATAGCGTGGGCAATTCGGGGTGCCAGATCCCGGGCTGGATTAATGGCGTAGCCCGTTGTGCCACCCAAGCTCAAGCCGATGGCCCAAACCAAGACACCAACCAAATAAGGGGACATACCCGAACCTGCTTCCGAATACAGGGCAATTACCCCAATGAGCAACACCAAAGTGCCAATGATCTCACTGATCAGGTTGGCGGGTGCATTTGCAATGGCGGGGCTGGTGCTGAAGGCTGCCAGTTTGAGCCCTTGATCGTTGGTAGCGCCCCAATGGGATAGATAGTGCAGCCAGACCAGTGTTGCACCGAGGAATGCGCCAATCATTTGAGCAGCGATAAAGGGCAGTACATTGCTGTAGTCATTGCTTTTGATGGCCATCGCGATCGTTACTGCCGGATTGAGGTGGGCATCTGCACTGCCAAATTTTTGGGCCACAAAAATACCCATGGTCACCCCGAAGGCCCAACCTGCGGTAATGGCGATGAGCCCGCCGTTGTTGCCCTTGGTTTTGTTGAGGAGTGCGTTGGCGACTACACCGTTGCCGAGTAAAATCAAAACGGCGGTGCCGATGAGCTCGCCTAAAAAAGGAGAAGTGGTCATTGGATGAAAGGGTTTTAAGGTATGAGTTGAATTGTTCTAGGACTGCTGAACAAGATAGGAAGGGGATTTGAATCTTGCAAATGGATATTTTCCCGTAGGGGCAACCCTTGCGGTTGCCCGATGTGTATGAAATCCAGCAAATGGATATTTTCCCGCAGTAGGGGCAACCCTTGCGGTTGCCCAATAATCAATTTTGAATCATCCAAATGGATGCAAATTTAAACCGATTTCAGCGCCTCCACCTGGCGGGTCACCGCCACAAAATCCGCCAAACTCAACTGCTCCGGTCTTTTTTGAAAAAACGCATCCTCCAATGCTGTACTGCCCTCAGGAAACAGCGGCTTCAAGGTGTTCCGCAACATCTTCCGCCGTTGGTTAAATGAGGTTTTGACCACTTGCCGGAAAAGCCCTTCATCACAACCCAAATCCTGATTTTCCTTCCGAATCAATCGAATGACCGCCGACTGTACTTTGGGGGGTGGCGTAAAACAACTTTTGTCTACATCGAAGAGGGTCTGGCCCTCATAATACGCCTGAGCCAAAACGCTGATTATGCCGTAGTCTTTTCCTCCCGGTTTGGCGATGATGCGATCGGCCATTTCTTTTTGAAACATCCCCACCATTTCGGGTACGATGTCGCGGTATTTGATCATGCGGAACACGATCTGGGAAGAAATATTGTAAGGAAAATTCCCGATTAGGCTGAAGCTTTGTCCTTCAAATACCGCCGCCAGGTCAACTTTTAAAAAATCGCCCGAGATCACGCGATTTTCCAGTTGGGGATAATATTTGTGGAGGATATTGACCATGTCCACATCCGCTTCTACCACTTTGAGCAAGGGGTACTGTTTGAGCAAATATTTGGTCAACATGCCCTTTCCCGGGCCGACTTCCAAAACAGGATGGCCCAATTCGTTGTTTACGGTTAAACTAGTGGCGATGCGTTCCGCAATTTCTTCCCGATTGAGAAAGTGTTGCCCGAAGGATTTTTTAGCTTTCAAAACAATTTTCTGCTTTTTTTACCATTACTTTGCAAAACTATCAAAATTACAGCAACCCGTAGGATTTTTACTGTGATGAATGAACAAGCAGCAGCCCAGGAAAAACTGGACAAACTAAAAATCGGCATCAGCATCGGAGATATCAACGGTATTGGACTGGAGGTGATCATCAAAACTCTGGCCAATCCAAAAATAATCGACTTTTGCGTCCCCGTCTTATACGGATCTTCCAAGATCGTTTCATACCACAAAAACATCGTCGGTATCGACTTCCCATTTCAGCAAATTCGCAATGCCGAACGGGTTTTTCCCGATCGGGTCAACATCGTGAATTGTTGGCAGGAGAATGTCAATATTGTACTGGGGAAACCCACTGATGCCAGCGGCAAATACGCGTATGAGGCGCTGGATTTTGCGGTAAAAGAACTAAAAGCGGGCAACATCGATGCGCTGGTGACCGCCCCGATTAATAAAGAGGCCATGCAAATGGCGAACTTTCCCTTTCCGGGGCATACCGAGTTCTTGACCCAGGAATTGGGCAATGGCAAAGAAAGCCTGATGCTCATGGTCAGCGAAGAACTGCGGATTGGGATCGCAACCAATCACCTGCCCCTGCGCGAGGTAGCCGGTAAGGTGACCAAGGAACTGATCGCCCGCAAGCTCAAAACGTTTGAAGAAACCCTGCGGATTGATTTTGGCATTGATCGCCCAACCATTGCCGTTTTGGGCATGAACCCACACGCAGGTGATGGAGGGGTACTGGGCGACGAAGACGACCGTCTCATTCGTCCGGCGATCATCGAAGCCAAAAAGCATGGCATGCTGGCCATGGGCCCTTATCCGGCTGACGGCTTCTTTGGTTCGGCGTATTACAAAAAATTTGACGGCATTTTGGCCATTTACCATGACCAGGGTTTGATTCCATTCAAACTTTTGGCTTTTGGAACAGGTATCAATTATACCGCAGGGTTGAGTGCAGTGCGTACGTCTCCTGATCATGGCACTGCTTATGATATTGCGGGCAAAAATGAGGCCGAACCCGACTCGTTCCGCGAAGCCCTGTTTATGGCCATTGAAATTGCCAAAAACCGCAAGGAATACTACGCAGATCGTGCCAATGCTTTGGTGCGCCGCAGCAAAATCAAATCTGAAAGTGGAATAGAAGAAGAGGAGGAAGACCTCGAAGACGAACTGGAACTGGAGGAGGAGCTGGAAGACGATCAGCCATACGAGGAAGAGGGATACGAAGAGGAAGAAGAACAATAATATATGTTGAGAAGGTTGAGGAAGGTTGAGACGGTTTAGGCTACCGCAAGCGATTTAGACAAAGGTCATGTCAAAATCGCTCGCGGTAGCCTCAACCTACTCAACCTCCCTCAACTCTCTCAACCTCTCAATCATACTATGAAGCCATCCACTAAAGTAGGAATGCTGATTTTTTTGGTTTTGTTGCTCGATCAGGCTTTAAAGATCAGCATCAAAACCCATATGGAATACGGATCTGAAATTCATATCCTGGGATTGGATTGGGCTCTGCTTCATTTTGTGGAAAACAATGGCATGGCCTTTGGCTGGGACTTAGGGGGCGAATACGGCAAATTGGCCCTGAGTTTGTTCCGCATTGCTGCGGTCATTTTCCTGATTGTTTTTATCCGTCAATTGATCCAGGAAAAAATTCGGTTTGGAGTCTTGGCCAGTTTTGGACTGATCTTGGCGGGTGCCCTGGGGAACATCATCGATAGTGCATTTTATGGCCTGATTTTTTCACCTTCTTATTACCATGGGGGAGTGGCTACACTTTTTCCTGCCGAGGGCGGGTACGCCGGATTTTTACATGGCAAGGTGGTCGATATGTTGTATTTCCCGATTTGGCAAGGTGTTTATCCCGCTTGGCTCCCGCTGTTAGGTGGTAAAGATTATTTCTTTTTTAAACCCGTATTCAACATCGCGGATGTCTCCATCACCGTGGGTGTACTCAATATTTTAATTTTTCAACGCGATTTCTTCCGCTATTATCAAAAAGAAGAGACTACTCCTTCAGCGATTGTTCCCGCTACGGTGGAAAATAGCAATCCTGATCTGCCCGAAGGTCCAGATGTAAACAACCAATCTAATCACTCACAATAAATGATGGCTGATTCCGGATTGTAGAGACGCACGGTCGTGCGTCTCCACAGTGCGTTGCCCGCGATCTTAGCCCGGTGTTGCTACCGTTTCAAAAGGTGGCAAAGTTTTGTGGGCACCATCGCAAAAAGGTTTGTTCGCCGATGCGCCACAACGGCAAAAAGTAGTGCGTGGCCCAGGCTTGTTGACGATGGTTCCATCCGCCAGTTTTACCTCCAAAGGACCCAAGACCCGCAGGGGGCCATTCGTGATCACTTCAATGATGGTTGGATTTTCAATGACTTCTGGGCTTGACTTTTCTTCCATAATGTGCTTATTTGTGACAATTCTGAATTTTTGTGCGCTAAACTAATGGTTTTTTTGCGTAACTGCTTATTTTGTACAACAGCTTTGAGCGAACATGAGAGAACACAAACCAAATTGGTGGATTGCTGAAACTTCAGCCTGGATTGCGGTCAACAAACCGTACGGGTTGAGCGTTGAAAAAACCATTGGCGCCAATGATACCATTGAGGATCAGGTGCTTGCATATTTGTATCGCAGCACTTCAATGCCCTTCCTGGGCATCGTACATCGGCTGGACCGGGTGACTTCAGGAATTTTACTCTTGGCCAAAAAAAAGAGCGCCCTACGCAAACTCAATGAACAATTTTCGCAACGACAAGTCAAAAAAACTTACCTGGCGGTAGTAGAGGGCCTGCCCGAAAAGCCCGAAGCCCTGCTCTCCCAATGGTTGTACAAAGACCAAAAAGAAAAAAAAGCCTTTATTTTTGATGAAGCTGGCGAGCAGCGGGACGCCTGCCAATTGCATTACCGGCTGCTTGCTGAAGATGGGAAAAAAACCTTGTTGGAAGTAGAACTCCTGACGGGAAAATTCCATCAGATTCGGGCCCAATTGGCGGCCATGGGTACCCCGATTATTGGTGATGATAAATATGGCGCTAGTCACTTCACATATGCCGATAAAGGTATCGCACTACATGCCTATACCCTTTCTTTCCAGGATCCTATCGATGCAGCACCGGTAATTTTGCAGGCAAACACGCCCAATAATCCGATTTGGAATTGGTAAAAAAAAAGTGCCCCAGCTGACAAGTATTACAGTGGGGCCCTCTTGGTGTATAATGACGAACACACTAGTGGATGCGAAACGAATGGGGAACCTAAGGAGCGGTAGAAAATGAATATTCATTTTGTTCCACCTGCTAAGCGTGGTTCCCTGGCGAACAGGTACAAAATACCTGAAGGCGCTGCAAAAAAATCGAAATTGTAGGGAGGAATTACACTTTATTAAATGGTGATGTTTGATTCACTTCAGTGTAAGGTGTGTAGATAACCTAAATGATTTAGAAAACCTTAAATCATTGCACAAATATATATACTTTTAAAACTCCAAGCAAGTTTTTGTCAGGAAATTGTAAAAAAAATCAAATGTGTACTTTTGTTCAGGGCCAACCCATCACGCTGAATTGGCCCTGGAAACATTTCACTACTTCTTTATCGGCACCACAGCATGCTGTTCATAATGATAACCCTCATCCGTTTGCTCCTCCGCTTGCCAACCTTTCATCACTACGATTTTACCTTTGACTTCCAGGGCATAAAAGTAATCACCCGCTCCAGCATACCAGCCTCCACAGGCAGCCACGGCATTTGCAGGGATTTGAAAAGTAAGGTAGCTATCCTTGGTGATTTCGTCACAAGCCGTGACGTCCGCAATTTTGGTACTTTGGTCGTTGACCACCAAAAAAACCTCGTTGTGAGGAACCCCATTTTCATCCTCGCCAGATGATTCACAACGAAAATGAACTTTGGCAGTAGGTGGATCGGTCGTCAAACCGGTTCCATTGTCTTTGGTTTTGGGCTCTGATTGACAAGCCGCAAAAAAAAGTAGAAAAATTGAAGAGCAGACCAACAAGCGCATGGTAAAGATGTTTAATTTTGAAGAGTTTAAGTGATGCGACTCCATCACTTCTTTATCAAAGTTAACATTACCTGAGTAATCACCACTAACCAAATCGCTTATTTTTATTCCATGTTAACAACCAAACAATTACAGTTCAGTTACACCCGCAATCAGGTGATGAACTTTCCCGATTTTAACCTGCAAAAAGGTGAACATTGGCTTTTGCTGGGACAATCAGGTAGTGGAAAAACCACTTTGCTCCATTTGCTTGGCGGTTTACTCTCACCGAGTAGCGGCTCCATCCAGATTGGAACCACCGAATTGGGCCAATTGCGTGCTTCGGCACTGGACCAGTTTCGGGGTAAAAACATTGGCATCGTTTTCCAAAAGTCCCATTTTGTACGCGCCCTCAGCATTGGTGAAAACCTGGCGCTTGCCCAACAACTGGCCGGGCTAAAACCCAACCGGGAACGGATCATCGAGTTACTCGAACGGCTCAACATTGGGGATAAACTGCGCCTCAAGCCCGATCGCCTGAGCATAGGTGAGCAGCAACGCGCCGCCATTGCCCGGGCCTTGATCAATCAAGCCCCCATCATCCTGGCCGACGAACCTACCTCGGCCCTGGACGATCACAACGCCACCGAGGTCATCAACCTGCTCGAAGAGCAAGCCAAAGCGCAGGGCTCTACCTTACTCGTAGTCACCCACGACAAACGCCTCAAAGACCGTTTTCCGAACCAGATCGCCCTCTAACCCCCCAACCCACGGTTTTAACCGTGGGAGGGAGTCCATAGAACCAACCCATGGCTTTAGCAGTGGGAAGGAAACATCCACAGCCCACCCCACGGTTTTAACCGTGGGAGGAACATATACAGACCTACCCCATGGCTTTAGCCGTGGGAAAACATATCAATCATGACCTTACTCAACCTAAGCTGGAAAAACCTCAGCAATAAACCACTCACCATGCTGCTCAGCCTCGTGCTTTTTGCACTAGGTGTAGGGCTCATCTCTTTTCTATTGCTCGTCAATCACCAAATCAGCGAGAAATTCGAAAAAAACCTGGCCGGGATCGACCTGGTGATTGGGGCCAAAGGCAGCCCACTGCAACTCATTTTGTCGAGCATGTACCACATCGACGCGCCTACGGGTAACATTCCAATCAAAGGGGTGATGCCTTATCTGAACCCCAAAAACCCGTTCATCAAGGCTGCCATTCCCCTTTCGCTGGGGGATAGTTATCGGGGGTATCGGATTGTCGGCACCACCGCTAATTTTTTGGAACTGTACCAGGCCAAAGTACGCACTGGTCGCTCGTTTAAAGCGGTAATGGAAGTATTGGCTGGCGCTACCGCCGCGCAGGAATTGGGTTTAAAAGTAGGCAGTACCTTTCAAAGCTCTCACGGCTTGATTGAAGATGACAACCTGGTTCACGAAGGACATGCCTTTAAAGTAGTCGGCATCATGAAACCCACTGGTGCTTCGATTGACCAACTTTTGCTCACTCCCGCGCAAAGCATCTGGGAGGTACACGAACACGCTGGAATGGGCGCTGCTCCGGCCGTCGAAGAACCAGAGGAAGCCGAGCACGAGCACAACGACGAGGAACACGCTGCTGAAGATAGCATCGCCGAAAATCACGCTGAAAGCACCGAGCAAGTCAATGGCATCGCCCTTACCAATCAGGAAGAGGATCACCAGAATGATGATGAAGCGCCTCATGATCATGCTGAAGAGCACCACCTCAAATCCATTTTGGAATACCCCGATAAAGAAATTACCGCGCTGCTCCTCCAATTCAATGGCCACAACATCACGACGCTCAACCTGCAACGCATGATCAACCAAAATACCAGCATGCAGGCAGCTACGCCCGCCATCGAGATTACCCGCTTGTACAGCTTGATGGGGGTAGGGCAGGACGCACTGCGCTGGTTGGCCTTTATCATCATGGGGGTTTCGGGGCTGAGTATTTTTATCTCGCTGTTTTCTTCGCTGCGCGATCGACGCTATGAACTGGCCTTGATGCGCACGATGGGCGCTTCTCCGGGCAAGTTGTTTGCCATGATCATTATGGAGGGGCTTTTGTTGGCTGTTTTTGGCTACATCATTGGCCTGCTGATTAGCCACGGCGGTATGGAATTGCTGGCGGGAGAAATGAAAGCGGCCTACCGTTATACTTTTACGGGGCGTACTTTCCTCATTGAAGAAGGCTATTTGCTCCTTGGTGCACTGGCGGTAGGATTTATAGCTGCAGTGATTCCGGCGATTCAGGCAAGGAATACGGATATTTCGGACACTTTGGCTGAGGGGTGATCATGAAGTGGAGCAATAACCACCCTACTGGACATTTTGCTCGGAGGACATCAATAGCCCCTGGCTTTAGCCTGGGGTCATGGAAACGCTCTCTTGATTGGGCTTTAGCCCTGTATTGAAAGGCCAGACTGGGGCTAAAGCCCAATTAAAAGCGATCACCTTAGTCCCCAGGCTAAAGCCAGGGGCTATTGATGTCCTCCGCTTTTAAAGTACAAAAATGTTGTCCAGTAGTATGGGCAAAAACACACTTTTTAGCACAAAGAAAACACAAAGGGGCACAAAGGACAAAAAGTTAGATGTTGACAAAGGCGCTAAGACACTAAAAAAGCACAGGTTTGCTTGGTGTCTTAGCGCCTTTGTGGCTTTAAATGAAAAAAAATCAAAAAAAAACATCTAGGAATTTTGACGTACGAAAAATTTCCTAGACATTGTGCTAGGAAAAAATTCCTAGGCAATCGACTATGAAAAATTTACCAGAACATAATGAAGGAAGCAGCCCCACCAAATCCGAGCTGGAGATTCTCCACGTGCTTTGGCAATACGGCCCTTCTACAGTACGTACCGTCAACGAACGACTCAACGAACAGCGGGAGGTTCATTACTCCTCTACCCTGAAGTTGATGCAACTTATGGAGACCAAAAAAGGACTGCTGCAGCGCGATACCAATGACCGCAGCCACGTATACCGCCCCGCCGAAAATCCCGAAAAAGTACAAACCCAAGTGGTCAATGGCCTGCGCGACCTGGCCTTCGGAGGCTCCACCTCCCGACTGGTGATGCGTGCCCTCGGCGATGGATCTGCTACACCTGAAGAATTGGAAGAAATCAAACGACTGATCGAAAACATGCAGAAAAAAGGTTGAGTGGGGTTTAGAAGGTTGAGGGAGGTTGAGGCTGCCGCAGGGACTTAGACAAGGACATTGTCAAAATCGCTGCGGCAGCCTCAACCTTCTCAACCTCTCTCAACTTCCTCTACCTTTCTCAAACGCTTCACCTATGTTAGCCTTTTCCCTTTTTGACCGCCAGCTCGAGTACGCGCTGGGCTGGATGGTATTGCATTCCCTGTGGCAAGGGATGTTGATTGCGATCATCACCGGAGTGGCGTTGATTGCGTTGCGCCACCACAGTGCCAAGGAACGTTATCTGGTAGCCAATTTTGGGCTTTTAGCGGTGGTGCTGGCGGCAGGCTTCACGTTTTATGTCTATGCCCAGGCAAGCTCGGCAAGCAGAGCTGATCTGGCTGTGGCATCGCTGGAAATGCCGCTACCCAATCAGCAGATCAATACCGCGCTACTGGAGCAACTTGAAGGTTTGGAAAACCTCGATGCCGAGTTGGTCGATGAATTGATGGCAGAACTCAGCCCACCTGCCGAACTCCCTGTCCCCGTTTTCCCTGCTGAAGAAGAAACGCTCTCCTTTAGTTGGCAAAGCATTCAGGCCTATTTTAATCAAAATTTGCCCCTGATTGTGGGCTTGTGGATTCTGGGCGTTGCCATATTCCTGCTGCGCATGCTCAGCAGCATCAGTTATGTGTATTACCTCAAAGGGCGGATGAATTTTCAAGCCGACGAATATTGGCTGGATCTGCTGGATGATATGATCAGAAAAATTGGATTGGACAAGGCCGTAAGCCTGGTTGAATCGGCCCTGGTGCGCACTCCTCAAGTCGTAGGTTACCTCAAGCCGGTCATTCTTTTTCCTCTGGGGATGATCAATCGGCTACCCGCCGCCGAGGTGGAAGCCATCCTGGCCCACGAATTGTCACACATTCTGCGGCACGATCACCTGTTGAATGTGCTACAGAGTGTGGTCGAAACCCTGTTTTATTTCCACCCCGGAGTGTGGTGGATTTCGGCCCAGATCCGCACCGAACGCGAGAGCGCCAGCGACGAGATGGCCATCCAACTCACCGGCGATGCGCTTACCTACGCACAAGCCCTGGTCACTGTACAAGAAATGGGCTACCTACCCATGTCACCTGCCCTAGCCTTTGCTGGGCAACAAAAAAGCCAGTTTATGCTGCGCTTGCAAAGAATTTTACACATTAAATCACCAACGACTAACACAATGGAAAAAATGCTAACCGTCGTCCTCATTGCCGGAACCCTCGTCGGCATGGGATGGATCAAAAATTTTGCCCACAACACCTACACCCACGTCAAAACAGGTTTGGTTGAAACCTGGGAAGCCCCCTATTCCATCAACGAAACCGACAACAATGCCTTTATGGCGCGGAATGGCTTCTGGAATGCGGAAATAAAAGGCGATCGGGTGCACCTTAGTCTGCAATCCAAAACGGAACACTCCAATTGGAATACTTCCCGCTATTTTGACAAAAAAGAGTTCTCAGCACTGCCCACCACCGAGTCTGATTTTAACCTGAAGAGAGAGGCTGGCGTACTCAACTTCAAAGGTAAATTTGAAGGCAACGAAGGGTACGGCAAGTTCGAATTTGTACAAAGTGCCGAATTCAAACAGTACCTCGATCAACAAAAGGTAGCGGGAGTTGACGAAGACGACATGTTGCACCTCTTCATGGCCAATGTCAACAAAGATTACATCGCCTACCTGGGTCAAAATGGTTACACTTCCTTGTCGGGTTCCAGATTGGTGGAAATGGCCATTCATGGTCTGGACAAAGAAACCCTGGCAGCTTATTTCGACGCCTTTAAAAAAGCGGGTTATGGTCAGGTGAGCCTAAGCAAATTGGTAGAGTTGAAAATTCACGGCGCTGGCCCCAAATACATGCAGGGTTTGGCCGATCTCGGCTTCAAAAACCTGGATTTGGACGACGTGTTGGAAGCCAAAATTCATGGTGTTTCCGCAGATTACATCAAGGATTTGAAAGATGCTGGTTATACCAATTTGCCCATGGAGAAAATTGTCGAGTTCAAAATTCACGGCGTCACTGCTGATTATGCGAAGCGGATGGCTCAGGCCAATGGCGGCAAGGTGATGTCCAGCGACGAGTTGGTCAGCTCCAAAATCCATGGCCTTAATCCAGAGCGGATCGAAAAAATCCAAAAAAGCGCCAATGGCCAGATGAGTATGGATGACCTGCGCAACTACAGCATTCATGGTGTGGATGATGCGTACATCCAGTCTTTGAAAGACGCCGGTTTCAGCAATTTGGATCATCAGGAAGTGGTTCAAGCCAAAATTCACGGCCTTGATGGCGCTTACATGAAAGCCTTGAAGGACGCTGGATATACTGATCTTTCTTTCGAACAAGCCATTGAAGCCAAAATTCATGGTTTGAGTACTGAACTGATCAAGGCTTATAAAACCGCTTACAAGGATTTGTCTTTCAGCAAAGCTGTTGAATTCAAAATCCATGGGGTAAGTGCCGATTACCTGCGGCAATTCACCGATGCTGGTTTTAAAGACATTTCAGCCAGCAAATTGGTGGAGTTGAAAATCCATGGGGTGAATCCTAAAGCTGCGCAAGAGTACAGCGCATTGGGTTTTAAAGACATTTCCGCCGGCGATCTGATCAACCTGAGAATTCATGGCGTGAGTCCCGATTTTGTCAAATCCTTGCAGGGCATGGGCTTCAAATCTTTTGACCTGGATGAAGCGGTAAACCTGAAAATCCACGGTGTGACGCCCGAATACATCCAAAAAATGCGCGACAAGGGTTTCAAAGACCTGGATTTGGATGACTACGTAAAAATGAAAATCCACGGCATTGCTGGTGGACAGAATGAGAAATAGGTAAGAGAGGTTGAGAAAGTTGAGGGAGGTTGAGAAAGGTTGAGGCTACCGCGAGCGACTCGGACAAGGACATTGTCAAAATCGCTCGCGGTAGCCTCAACCTTTCTCAACTTTCCTCAACCTCCCTCAACTTTTAGTTCCCCCCTTGCAGGTTATCCATATACAAGTCCTTCACGATCCCGCGTAAAGACCAGTCGTTTACGCTGATTTTGGAGTTGACCAACAACACCAGTTCCATACCGTTGGGGAAGTAGTAGATCACACTTTTTTCAGAACGACCACCGCTGCTCCAGCTGCCGTTTTTGTTGTAGATTTTACCAGCAGGCGTGTCAATGGCCTGATCAATACCGAGCTTCTGATCCAACATTTGTTGCGCCCGGGCAGCAGGAATAATCGTGTTTCTGCGGCGTACGTGATCCATCACTTTCAACAAGTCATCTACCGAAAGTCTCCACGCAGCACCACCAGCCATGCTGGCCAGGTCGCCAGAGTTCCAGCCATCTTCGTTGTTGTTTGGGAATTTGTATGCCAGGGCGTTTTTGAAACCAGCCAAGGGTACGAAGCTGGCATTAGGCACACCGGCAGGGTTGAAGATATGGGTTTGGCAATAAGATTTGTAAGCGTTGATCCCCACCATGTCCCAAACCTGATCAGTAATTGGGCCAACATTGAAGTTTTGAGGAATATTACCGTTGATCACAGCCAGCAAGAGGCGGCACAAGCCGAAGTTCATGTTTTCGTAGTCGTAAGAACCATTGGTCAATGCTCCTGTAGCAACCATCGTTTTCATGAAATTGTAGTTGGAAGCCGAGGAGTTGGAAGCAAAACCAGAGGTATGGTTCAACAACTGACGGAAGCTAACCAGATTTACTTTAGGCCCTTTTACCCAATGCGCAGGCAGGTAGTTGATGATTTTGGCATCCAGGGAAATCCCTTTGGCATCTAGCAATTTAACCATTGCAACGGCGGTGATGTACTTGCTCACACTGGCTACGTGCATCCGGGTATCGAGTTTCCAGCCCTGGTTGGCATCTGCTGGGGTTTGAGCCCAGTTCCAGATCAAGGTATAAGCTGGAGCGCCGTTCTGGCGCAATTGCATGGCATAACCAGTTACATGGTCTTTGATCTTGGCGTGGAGTTCTTGCCCAAATGCGTTTACATTGAGTTTAGGCGCAGTGTTGAACTGGATTCTTGGGCGGAACACAAAAGGCATAATCCGCTCTTGTTCTTCACCATCAGTGCTTACGCCGCGCAGTTCAGCGGGGTCGATTATGTGGGTATTTACTTGCTGGGGGGTCAAGCCGCCGGGCAATTGTTGGGCTTGGGCCTGGAAGGCAATCAGCAGGGCCAAAGTGGCGAAAAATGATTTTACTGCTGTAAAAAAAATGGACTGTTTCATGGTGTTAATAGATTCTAGGTGTAAAGGATTAAATTGTTGTTACAGGATAAGGTGTGCTGGCGATGGAAAAGCGTTCCAGTTTTTTGAAAAAAAACAGAATACATGAGTTAAGCGTTTTGAAGTGGGCTACCACATGCCACCCACCCCCAAAAAACACCCCTTCATTTTTTGCCACTACCGCCCCCTTTCCTTACATTTGACAAAGTACCGATACACCCGCCCACCAGGCACTTAAAACAACCCTACCCCATGGCAGGCAACACCACCGAAGCACTCCGGCGCATCCACGAAAACAAACGTACCCGTTCCAAAATCCTCGACCTCAGCGGCCTGGGCCTCAGCGAGCTGCCCGAGGAATTGTGGGATTGTGTGTGGGTGGAGGAATTGGGATTGGGGTATTGGTATCATTGGAATGAGGAACTCCAGCGCTGGTACGATTACTGGGATCGCAGGCTTAGTGATAAAATGCCGAATGATTTATCTGTTTTACCCCTTAGCATTGCGAATCTTCAACAATTAACTCACCTTTTTTTGGACAGCACTGCTATCGCTGATTTTAGCCCCTTAAGCAGTTTATCGAGTTTAAGCAGCCTGGACTTGAGTTATTTGGAAGTGAGCGATTTGAGGGGATTGAATGGCTTATCGAGTTTGAGTAGTCTGAAATTGAATTCGGCCAAAGTGAACAATCTGAACGGTTTGCGGGGCTTGTCGGGTTTGAAAAGCCTCGACTTGAGTTTTTCAGAAGTAAGCGATTTGAGCGGTTTGAGTGGCCTGTCGAGTTTGAGTAACCTGAAATGGTGGTCAGTCAAATTGAACGATTTGAGCGGCTTGAGCGGCTTATCAAATTTGACCAGCCTGGACTTGAGCAGCGCTAAAGTGAATTACTTGAACGGTTTGAGTAGTTTATCGAGTTTGAGTAACCTCGACTTGGGTCATTCCGAAATAAATGATGTGAGGGGCTTGAGCGGTTTATCGAGTTTGATCAGCTTGGACTTGGGGCATTCCAAAGTGAGCGATTTGAGCGGCTTGAATACTTTGTTTAGTTTGACCAGCCTGGACTTGAGTGGTACCCCCGTGAGTGATTTGAGCCCTTTGATAGGCTTGCCGAATTTGAGCAACCTGAGCCTGATCAATGCCAAAAAAATGAGCGATTTGAGCCCCTTGAGTGGCTTATTGAGTTTGAGAAATCTGAACTTGTATTTGACCCCGGTGAGCGATCTGAGTCCTTTGAGTGGCTTGTTAAATTTGAGCAGCCTCAATTTGAGTTCTACCAATGTAAGGGATTTGAGCCCATTAAGTGCTTTGTTGAATTTGAACAGCCTCCAATTATCTTCTAATTCAGTAAGCGATCTGCACGGCTTGGAGGGTTTGTTGAGTTTGAGCAGCCTGAGCTTGCATTCTACCCAAGTAAGTGATCTGAGCCCCCTGAGTGGCTTAATGAGTTTGAACGAACTCAACTTGAGTTCTGACGAAGTGAGCGATCTGAGCCCCCTGAGTGGCTTAACGAGTTTGAAAAAAATCACCTTGAGTTCTAACCAAGTGCGTGATCTGAGCCCTTTGAGTAGCTTGTTGAACTTGAAGTCCCTGCGTTTGAAGTCATCCCGCCTAAGTGATATCAGCCCTTTGAGAAATTTGAGCGAACTGAATGACCTGGATTTGAGTTTTTCCGACGTGTACGATTTGAGCGGGTTAAGTGGCTTATCCAATTTGACCAGCCTGGAATTGAATTACAATAAACGTTTGAGTGACGTGAGTCCTTTAAGCTCCTTGAGTCAATTAAAGTCCCTTGAACTAAATAATACCCAAGTGAGTGATTTGAGCGGGTTGAGCAGCTTGAGCCAGTTGAACTCCCTCAACTTGAGTGAAACCCCGGTGAGCGATCTGAGCCCTTTGAGTACTTTGAGTGAGTTAGAATACCTCAACGTGGGTGAAACCCCAGTGAGTGATCTGAGCCCTTTGAGTGGCTTACCCAATTTGAGGGCCCTGGACATGATTCTTACCCCAGTGACTGATCTGAGCCCCTTGATCGGCTTAAGCCAGTTGCAATCTCTGCACTTAATCAACGATCAACACATTGATGTTCGACCATTAGGTAACTTGAAAAATTTGACCTACCTTTATTTGAGAGGCTTAAAGATTGATGACCTAGTCCCATTAGTTGGTCTGAGCAATTTAGAGACCTTGGACTTATGTTCATGCACAATGTCCTATTTTCCTTTCGAGTTACTATGGTTGCCCAAACTTGAACACCTTCACCTCGAGTACACCAGTTGCATCAACCTTCCCTCTGAACTTACCTATGATTACGAGGCCCTACCCGATTTCCGCAACTACCACACCGAATTGCTAAAAAACGCTTACCCCTCTTACCAGGCCAAAGTCATTACGGTAGGCAATGGCCGGGTGGGCAAGACCAGCGTGCTCAAAGCCCTCTTCCAACTCGGGGCATTTGATCCCGAGGAAGACTCTACCCATGGCATCCGCTTGTTCCATACCACTGTGCCCCTGCCTTCAGAGCAAGCCGATGCCAAACTCATGTTGTGGGACTTTGGTGGCCAGGAGCTCTACCATGCCACTCACCGCATTTTTATGGAAAGCAGGGCTTTGTACCTGCTCATTTGGGATGAGCATACCGAACAAAACCTGGGCGAAGAAGCGGTTCAGCTGCAGGGCAAAACTTATTTCTTCCGCAACTTTCCCCTCAGCTACTGGCTCGGTAATATCCGGGCCTTGAGCCAATTCGCCAAAATCATCGTGGTATGCAACAAGGCTGATGATGCGCA
The DNA here is from genome assembly GCA_027486765.1 of Saprospiraceae bacterium. Taxonomy (GTDB): domain Bacteria; phylum Bacteroidota; class Bacteroidia; order Chitinophagales; family Saprospiraceae; genus Haliscomenobacter. The sequence continues at coordinate 632 of JAIXOO010000312.1, read as the reverse complement.
GGAGCATTTTCCAACAGTACTCCTTGACTTGCAAAGCCAATACAAAATCACGAGTTTTTTTAGCGTCAGCGCCAAAACAGGTTTCCACATCCCTGACCTTTTTCAGCATGTACAGACACAATTGGAACAAATGCATGAAATGGGCATGCAGATGCCCCTCTCCTGGAAAAAGGTACAGGACCAACTGAGCGCCATCCAGGATCAACCCTATATCCATTTTACCACCTACCACAACATCTGTACCGAAGAAGGCCTTTCCGAGGACTCAGCATACACCCTCCTGCGCTTTTTGCACCATTCAGGCTTCGTATTTTGGCATGAGCGCTACCTTAATGATCAAATTGTATTGGATCAAAAATGGGCACTGGATGCCATCTACACCCTACTGGATCGCAACTCCTGGTACAAGGTGCTCAAGGGTAAAGCCCTGCTCAAATACAGTGAGCTGGCCGGGTGCTGGAGTGAGTACCCGGAGGAGCAGGTTGAACTCTTTTTGGAGATCATGCAAAGTTGTGAGCTAGGCCTCAAAATCGAGGACAAGCCCTATAGCCATGATCCTTACTACCTTATTCCCGAATTTCTGCCCGATCAACCCGCTCCCGCTGTTGCCCAAACCTGGGAAAATGCTGCTG
>JAIXOO010000263.1 GCA_027486765.1 Saprospiraceae bacterium | reverse complement strand
TGATAAGTGGCCTTGCCGCCTGCCGGAGTCAGCACCAGCAATACTGCTTCATTGGGAGGAATGGAGACCGTGACTTTGCCTTGTACATTTGTTTTTAAAAAAGCCTCTTGCAGCGTATTGTAAAGGTCGACCGGCACTGAGCCCAAGTCCAGTTCTACCTCTTGAGCTGTGGCATACGGATTGAACAACAAATAACTGGGATAAGCCGCTTCCTTAAAAAAGTCAGTTTTTAATAAATCCAGGCACAGGATTTTTTCCACATTGGTCTTTTTGACAATGGCGCCCAAATACCCAATCGAGGAAGTACTGTACAAAGAAAGATTAGTGGCTGCCCATTTCCCACCTAGTGCATCACCCGTTGAGACGGGGGATTTTCCATTCAATTTTTCCCGCAGGGCTTCATACCCAATTACCCGATCTGGGTCGTATTGATTGGACCAAGCCGAAGCATCTTGCTGCGCATCGGTCAAAAAGCCGGGGTAAAACAAACGATTGGCATTGCTCAGGTTGAGCATCCACTTGCCGATGGCTCGGGCAAAACGTTTGTCGTAGCGCAGCATCGGCACCAGCGCCGCCGCCTGTTGCACGCCATTGAGTTGAAAAGCGTAATCGTTGCCCGCGTCGTTGGCTTCGCCCACCAGTCCCGACACCTCAAAGCCACCCCACTTGCCCACGATGGTGCCCCAGCCGCGCAAAGCACCGCGGTTGAAGGACCAATTCAGCATTTTTTCTACATCGTATTGGGTGTTGAGCTCGGCATTCATTTTGGCCGCCACGTAAGTTCCGTAGGGCAATTGGAGTTCGTAAGAGGGGTTATCGGGCCAGCCGTTGAGGAATTCCAGACACCATTCGGCGCCCTGGAGGTATTTTTTGTCGCCCGTTTTTTTGTAGGCGTGGTACAAGATCCAGGCAAAAGCCCCGGCTGCTTCGGGTTCTTTGACTCCAGCAACCAGCGGTTTCATTTGGGCAAAATTCCAGGCGCGATAATTCATGTAGGCACTTGACCAAGGGGCAGCGCTGCCACCCATGGTTTTGGTCGCTTCTAATAGCCGATCGGCAATGGTGGTAAACTGGAGCTTGGATTCCCCAAACCCTTGTGGGTACAGGTCAGTCAATTGATAAAAATACAGGTTGGGCATCATGTCGTACCACCAATCCTGGCCGCTGCGGGAACTGGCATTGTTGAGGTAGAGTTTTTCGCCGTTGGCTTTGTTGTAAAAGTCCTGGGCCAGCAGCAACCAGTTGCGGCCAAATTGCTTTTGTTTGTCGATGCCGACCAAACTTGCGCCTACCAGCGAAGGCAAGACGTTGATGGCTTCATTGCCAGGCGGGGGATTTGAGCCTACGTAAGTTGTCAGGCCAAAAACGGGTGCTGCCGGATAGTTGATGCCGGCATTTTTGAAAAAAACGAGTGGCAGGTAAGCTCCGGTTTTGGTCGCATCGTACACAAAGGAATCGTACTTCAGGGCCACCTGCGCCCAGTTGCGGATGTTGAAGGGACTGGGTTGGTTGGGCATTTGTTCAATGCGGGGAATGGCGATTTGGCCTGCTTGGGCGAAGGCGAGAATGCCAATGCTCCAGAAGGAGAGGAAAAGTGATGCACGAAACTTGATGATGCTAATGCTCATATACAAATGATTGTTTTTTGGGGAATAGTCGATACTGTCTAGCTAAGGTGACCCCTAAGGTGTCTAAGGTGCCTAAGGTGGTTAAGAAAAAATATGACTCAAGCGCGCAAGCGCGAAGAGTTTTTATTTGAACCACCTTAGGCACCTTAGACACCTTAGGGGTCACCTTAGAAAGTATCGCCTACGGCGCTAGTTAGTAATAGCTGATACTAAAGTTTACAATGATCAATAGCCCGGATTTTGCACCAACTTTGAATTCAAATCCAGCTCCGTTTGTGGCAATGGCCACAACTCGTGTTTGCCCACCTTGAAGTTGGACAAGTATTTGGTAGCCAAGCCCCAGCGCACCAGATCAAAGAAGCGGTGCATCTCGAAGGCCAGTTCTACCTGGCGCTCGTGGCGGATGGCTTCCAACACAGTAGCTTGGTCTGTCGCGCTGATTGTGGGCAAGGTCGTAGCGGGAGTAGTGGCTTGTGCCCTGGCCCGCGCCCGGACTGCTTCCAGCGGGATTTTTGCTTCGGGAATTTTGTTGAGTTCAGCTTGAGCTTCGGCTTCCCAAAGCAAAACCTCCGCGTAGCGAATGGCAGAGTAGTTGATGTCGCCATCGGCCTTTTGGGTCGCTTCTTTGTCGGATTGCAGGTACTTAAGCGGACTGTATTGGGTGGAGGAAAATGAGGCAAAATAGACCACGCCAAAATAATCGTCGCGATTGCGGGCTACCGTGAATTTAAGCCGGGGGTCACCCGTTTCAAAAGCATCCACCAATTCTTTGGTCACTTCGGCAAAGCCGTAACCACCGCCGTATTTTTTGGAAGCCCACCACTGGTTGAGCGAATTGCCTACGCCGAGTTGCAGGTTGCTGTGCTGAATTTCCCACACCGATTCGCTGTTGTTTTGGGTGTTTTTGCGAAAATTGTCACGAAAATCGGGCACTAGTTGGTAGATGCCCAGGGCTTTGATTTTTTGAATGTAGTCCAAAGCACCCACCCAATCTTTTTGGTAAATTTTGGTTTTCGCGGCTAAAGCCAGCGCCGCCCCTTTGGTGGCCCGACCCTGTGAAGTGGCGGGATAACTCAGGGGCAATACCGCGGCGGCACTTTCACAATCGAGTAAAATTTGTGCCTGCACTTCGCGCAAAGGGGTGCGGGGAATTTTGATTTCAGCGGGTGGAAGTAGCCTGGTGATCAGCGGAACATCACCAAAAACCTGGGCCAGGATGAAATAATAGTACCCCCGCAAAAACTGCGCTTCGGCCAAAATTCGGCTTTTTAAAGCGGCATCCATTTCGATGGCGGGCACCTTGTCCAATACCGTATTGCACTGGGTAATGCCGTTGTAATTGAGTTTCCACAAGTCGTTGAGTTCCTGGGTGCGGGGAGTATGGATCAAAAAATCAAATTCACTCAATCCTGGTCGTGAACCGTCGCCGCCCACGACCGCTTCGTCCGAGGCAATGACGCCCAGGCCCCAGTAAAAATTATTGTTTTCGTTGTTGAACAGCAGGGAGTTGTAAGCGGCATTCACGGCTTGTTCGGCGTCCTGGGCGGTTTTAAAAAAAGAACCAGTGTCCAAAATACCGATGGGTTCTTTGTCCAGAATGTCTGCACAGGCAGAACAAACGAAAAACAAACTTATGCCAAACAATTGTTTCCAAAATCTCATAAAGCATTGATTAGGAATAAAAATCAGAAGTCGAGGTGAAAGCCCAGGATGAAAGTACGTGGAGCGGGCACTGTTCCCCAGTCGATGCCTACGGCAAGGTCAGAGGATACATTGTAGCCACGGGTATCGTTGGCATTGGCCTGAATTTCCGGGTCAAGGCCACTGTAACGGGTGATGGTCAGTGCATTCTGAGCACTCAGGTACAAGCGAGCCGAGCCGACACCCGGCCAGTTCAGGCTCTTTTTTAGGTCGTAACCCAGGGTGATGTTTTTGATCCGCAGGTAGGAGCCATCTTCCAAAAAGCGGGTGGAAATGCGGCGATTGCCATTGCGGTCGTCCACACTCACTTTGGGGATCTTGGTGTCGGTGTTCGTGGGCGTCCAGCGGTCCAAAATCTCGCGGTAAGAGTTGAATCCACGCGATTGGGTTTCGTAGGCAAAATTCCCGTAGAGGAAATATACGTCGTTGCCTTGTACGCCTTGGGTCAGTACGGACAAGTCAAAACTCTTGTATTGCACATTGAGATTGAGGCCGTAAATGAAATTGGGGAAAGGGCTGCCCAGGTGGCTGCGGTCCTTGTCGTCGATGGTGCCATCCTGGTTCAAGTCAGCGAATTTGACATCGCCAGGGCGGGTATCCAGCGTTTGAAAGGGGCTGGCCGCGATTTCTTCCGGGGTTTGGAAGATGCCATCCATTTGATACAGGAAAAAAGAACCAATCGGATAGCCCGGTTCGGTTTTGGTGATGGGGCCATCGGAGAGGCCAAAGCCGCCCAAAATGGGTTCGGAATCGGCCACAGAAAGCACTTCGTTGCGCACCAGGGAAAGATTGCCGGTGATGCTGTAACTCCCGTCTTTGAAGCGCGCGCGGTAATTCAGATTCAGGTCAACGCCCTTGTTTTCAACCTTGCCTGCATTGACATAAGGTGGATTGGAACCGCCACCCGCCTGGGGAACCGGCACCCGCACGATGATGTCGCTGGTGATTTTTTTGTACAAATCGACCGTGAAGTTCAGGCGATCTTTCCACAAACTCAGGTCGACGCCCAGGTTGAATTGCGCGGTGGTTTCCCACTTGATCTTGCTGTTGCCCGTTTCAATCAGTCGTGCTCCGGTGGCTGCTTCGCCACCAAAAGAGTAAACCCGTTGGCCGGTTTGTACGAGGGAACTATACGGGTACAGACCAATTTCCTGGTTGCCCAGTTCACCGTAGGAGGCCCGGATTTTTAAACCGGAAATGATTTTACTGGAAGCTAAAAATGCCTCATTGGAAACATTCCAGGCAGCCGACAGCGCAGGAAAATACCCGTAGCGATTGCCTTGGCCAAAACGGGAAGAGCCATCCCGCCGCAGCGAAGCATTCAGTACATAACGCCCCGCGTAGCTGTAATTGGCTTGGCCAAAAAAGGAATACAAACTCCATTCGGTGCTGATGCCCGAAGCGCCAAGATTGGTCAAAATCTGCGGCACGGAGTTGTTGATGTTGCGGAAAAGGGGATCGGTACGCGAAAAGTTATTGGCTGAAGCACCGAGGTAGTTCGTGCGGTTCACGATGGCTTCCATGCCCAGCAAAATGGAGGCTTTGTGTTGACCCGTTTTGAGGTTGTAATCGAGGGAGTTGTTCCAGACCAGGTTTTGTTCAAATACCCGCGATTCGTTGAGCGAGGTTGGGGAATAAATCGCTGGCGAGAGTCTTTCTTTGAACAGCTTTTCGTTGGTGAATAAAAAGTCGCCGCCCAGATTGGTGCGAAAATGCAGGTTTTTGAGGGGTTGTAGTTCGGCAAAAACGTTGCCAAAAACCCGGTAACGTTTGATGTTCCAATCGGTAGCTTCATTAAAGGCCAAGGGATTGGCGTTGCCGTCGCCGTACAAAGTGGGATCACCCAATTCTGAGCTGGTTTTGTAATACGTCCCATCCGCCCGCGACACCGGTAAAACGGGCGCTGCAATCAAGGCGTAACGGATACCGCTCAGCTCGTTGCCGGGGCCACCCCCATCGCCGGAACTGCCGATCAACTTGCGGTCAGAAACGGAAAAGGAAAGGTTGTTGCCCAGTTTTAGCCAGGAATTGCCGATTTCGCTGTTCATCCTGACCGAATATTTTTTAAAACCCTGTCCGGTATAAATGCCCTGCTGATCCAGGTACTCGCCCATCAAATAATACGAGCCGTGAGGGCCGCCACCCGTTGCGCTCAGGTAGTAGCGGCTCATGGGTGCGCTGCTGAAGACTTTGTCGAGCCAATTGTTGTCGGGCAGAGTATCCAGGATTTTGGGGTCGTAACCCGTGAGTTGCCGGCGTGGATCCCGCAGCGCATTGGCGTTTTGGATGGCCTCGTTGCGGATGGTCAGGTACTCTGCTGAGTTCAGCAATTCGGGTAAATTGCTGGCTTGTTGCAAGCCCTGGTACATGTCAAAAGAAAAGGAGGGTTTGCCCGATTTGCCTTTTTTGGTCGTGATCAAAACCACCCCATTCGCGGCGCGGGCACCGTAAATGGCCGCTGCTGCACCATCTTTGAGCACTTCGATGGATTCAATGTCATTGGTGGAAAACATGTTGATGCTGCCCGTGGTCGGCACGCCATCGATGATGAAGAGCGGATTGTTGTTGCCCAGGGTATTGACTCCGCGGATGCGGATCGAAATGTCGTCGCCGGGTGCGCCGGTGGCTTGGGTGACTTGTACCCCGGCTACCTGGCCTTGCAGGGCTTGGTCGAGGCCCAAAACGGGGAGTTTGGCGATGTCTTTGGCTTTTACGGAACTGATGGCCGAGGCCACGTCGGAGCGGAATTCCCGTTTGTAGCCCACCACCACCATGTCTTGCAAGAGTTGTGCTTCGGTTTCCAATTGAATCACCAGGGGAGTGGCGTCCTGGATGGTACGTTCAATGGAGGTATAACCCAAAAAACTAAAGACGAGTACACTGCCTTTGCTCAATTCGAGGCTAAAGGCACCTGCTAAATCGGTGACCGCACCCAGTTGGGTTCCCTTCACCTGAATGTTTACACCGATCAGGGCTTCCTGGGTAGCGGCGTCCAGTACCGTACCTTTGAGTTCGAATGTTTCAGTACTCTGCCCACATAAACTGTTGAGTCCGTACAAGAACAGGATCAATAAGGGTAAAATTTGCTTCATATCGTCGAGTGCGCTGCGAAGTCGACTCAGAAGATACCTTCGTCACTTTGCCAACTCTTGCAAAATTACTAGGAGAATACCTGGAATTATGGCACTTTCCAGCAAATCAATGGTACCTTTAAGAAATCTTTAAATAGTTTCTTTTCCTATTCCAAAATAAAATTTTACGATGGAAGTTTTTCTCGAAATAACTCCTCTAAAAGAGTCGGATGTATTCGTGGTATTGGATGCGGTCAACAACAAATTTGCTTACCCCCTGCACAACCACGCTGAATTGGAGCTCAATTTGGTCAGTGGCATCTCGGGCAACCGGACGGTGGGTGACTCTACCCAGAGTTATGAGGAAAACGATCTGGTCTTTTTGGGCCCCTACCTCTACCACAAGTGGGATGGCGCAGTGGAGGCGCAGCCAAAGGGCAAAAATTACCGGGTGATTACCATCCAGTTTGGGGCCGATCTCTTTACAGCGCAATTGTTGCAAAAAGAGCCTTACCACAAAATCAGGAAACTCCTGCAACGCTGCGGACGCGGCATGCGTTTTTACGGAAAAACCTACGAGGATGCTTTCCTGCGGATGCAAGAACTGACCACCGATAAGGGCATGGACAGCGTACTGGAGTTTTTTAAACTGCTGGACGTGCTCTCTCGCTCCACTGAGTTTGAATACCTGAACAGCGAGGGTTTGGCTCCAGCAACTTCAAAATCTGACAGTCGCCGCATCCAGGTAGCTTATACCTATATTCTGGAGAATTTTTCCAACCACCAGATGAAAGTATCCGATCTGGCTGGCCTGATGAACATGAGTGATTCGGCTTTCAGTCATTTTTTTCGGAAACACGCACACCACAGTTTCAAGCAGTTTTTAATCGATATTCGGGTGCGTTTTGCTTGTAGGTTGCTGCTGGATTCGGAAGAAACGATTACGGAAATTTGTTTCCACTCGGGCTTCAACAATGTGACCAATTTTAACCGTTTGTTCATGAAGTACCGCCATTGCGCGCCGCTGCAGTACCGAAAATTGCATGAGGAGAATCCTGATTTTGATTGGTCGGGGCAGGTGACGGAGAATCGGTTTGTGCCGGCAGGGGGGCAAAGGGATTAAAAATTGATTCAATCCTACCAAAGCGACAATAATAGCAACGCGGATGACGCGGATGACGCGGATTTACGCGGATTTTGCTTTGCCTGCGGCAAAGTTTTTTTGGCCATTAACAGTTCCTCATCCCGAATTTACAAGTATCACAATGAAAAAATGAGCACAAAGGACACAGAGGCAGCACAAAGGACACAAAGACGCGATTTTGACAAAGCAATACGCCTGAATTTCACCCTATTTTGGATGTAAAGCCTCGTCAACGTCTCACCTCTGTGTCCTTTGTGCTGCCTCTGTGTCCTTTGTGCTAAAAAAATGTTGCTTTGTGTTTTCTGAAAAATTCGGGATGATTCATGTTTGGGCCTTTGTGGCTCATCTTATCCCAATCGCGCCGAAGGCGTGATGAAAATCCGCGTTAATCCGCCTAAATCCGCGTCATCTGGGCTGCCATTATTGTCGCTTTGGTATGGAGAAAGAGTAATGAAGAATTGTTTGAGTGAATAATAAGAGGCGGAGCCGCATTCGATGTACAATTTTTGTAACCATTAAGCAGCCGCCTGGGGCGGGATTTTTCACCACTAAGACACGAAGACACTAAGACACGAAGAGACAACATTTTAGCGCTTAATATCTTTGTGCCTTAGTGTCTTCGTGTCTTAGTGGTATAAAATAAAAAACCGCCGCAGGCGGCTGCTAAATAGTTACCAATTTTTTAGGTAATCGGCCTACATTAGCCCTGCCAGAAACTTTTACCTAAGACAACTGGCAACAAAATCGGATTCAAAAATGGGCAACAAAGCAGCAGCCATTTTACCCCAGCTCGTGCTTCCCAGCAATGAGCTAAGCGAGGACATGGCTTTCTTTACCAAGCTGGGTTTCCGCCTGGACAACATCTTCCCCGCCGATGATCCAGCCGTGGCGATCATGTCGGGATACGGCCTGCACCTCCGCATTGACAAAGGAGCAGCGTGCCCCGCCCCAAACATTCACCT
>JAIXOO010000475.1 GCA_027486765.1 Saprospiraceae bacterium | reverse complement strand
TGCTCAATGGTATCGGGCAGAGCCGCCGCTCCAAGTCGGATTACCGCGTCGCCCAAGCCTTCGTAATGTACCCGCCAGTAATCCAGCTTAGCCGGGCTACGCAAAGTACTGTCTTGAAAAGTAGCTTTTAGTTCTATATAGGGATATTGAGCAGCATCCAGGTCATTTAAAGCAATGGTATTCTGCACTTTGCTGCCCGTAAACACCACTTTCCCTACTTTGCCACTGGCATCCAGTGCCGAAATTTGCCAAATCAAACTATCGCGGGGGGAGTCGTTTTGAGCGACCCACACTACCTCTCGCCAACTCTTAGCTGGACCAATTCGCTGGTAACTCATGCTGCCCTGGCGTAGTTTTTCCGGCAAGTCAAATCGAATCAAAGCTGGTGTTTCTGGATCAACACTGAGGGCTTCAGCCAGCACTTCTCCTCCTTTGATGTAGGCAAAAACATAAGGTCGGCTACCGAATGGCAGCATGTCGCGAATGACCTGGGCACCATTGCGTTCCAAAACTTGGAAAAGGTTGGTGCCCAGTGCAATTGAATCAGCAGCCCATTTTTCTATTTGGAAGGATTGTCCCAAATTGTGCACCGTCATGAACAACACGTACTGCCCTTTTGGTACCACATCGTCCATAAACTGGATTACTTTTTTGCGCTGATCGGTTGTGTTGGTGGGGAAAGTAAAGGCCCAATCGTTGCCATTTTGGCTGCCGTAGCGCTGTGGACCATCCGAGTTGAACCAAGGTTGCCCAGTGAAAGGGTCAAAAACGGCCACAATTACCCCTTGGGAAGAAAAGTCCCGGAAAATGCGGTTGTTGTTGAATAGATAACGAGTCGGCACAGTGTTGGTTTGGCTACTGGTGGGTACCGATTCGGCGATGATGTTGTTGAGTTTTGATTGAAATTCCAGTTTGCGTTGGGCGTTATTCCAATTGACTTGCTGCAAGGCATTGCCCAGAAACTGAAAGTAGTGCGACTGGTTCCAACCTTCATTTCCGCCAGGCTGGTACAAAAAGGAACTTTGCCGCCAGGCATCGGCACTGGTGGCCGTATCGGGCCGAACCCGCCAGTAATACACGCGGCCAGTCTGGAAAGTGCCTGCTCGCGGCGACCAGGCCAGTAAGCCAGCTTCCGCGCGCCTTGAATTGGCCAATAGAGCCGGGCTATTGAATTGGGCGCTGGTATCCAGCTCCATGCGGTACAATTGATCCTGATTGCCTGCGCGGGCAAACAAAATTGGCGGACGCTGGCTGGGCGTGTAGATCCCAAAATTGCTTGGTGAAAGGGGCGCAAAATCATTGGCCAAAACCACAAATTCCAGGCCCTCTTGCCCACTGCTGCTGAGTAAACGGTTGTTGTTTTCGGCGGCAGGACTAGGTACTTCGGCTACCCGATTGTTGGGGTCAATTTCGATCAATAAGCGGTTTTTTCCTTCTCCATTTTTGCCCAAAACGGGCAAACGCAGTTGGATGCTGTCGGCAAACCCTTGGATGTTCAAAAGAAAAGAATAATTGATTTCTTGTCCACTGGGTAAGATCCGTTTAAGATTGACGCGCAAGGAGTCGCGGTAGTTTTGTCCCAGATTGAGGATGGAAAAGGCGACGGAAAAAGAGTCCTGGTCTACCGCCGGGTTGCTGGGCTGTAGGCGAAAACTGCTCAAATCGGGTGTAAAATCCGGGCCTTTGTAGCGGTTGAGTTTAACAGCTGGATCACCGTGGTAACTGAGCTGCTCACCCATGCTACGGAAAATAAAAGAGTTGACGCCCTCTAAACTGCGCCGGGCTACATTGGTAATGTCCCCCACGCCATCCAGGTAATTGGGGCCACCCAGTGCTTGATAAAATTGGGTCAGGAAAAACTCCAGCGCTCCGTCGTTGGCAAACCCTGAAGAAGCAATGTAGCCAATGCCTCCGTGTTTGGGCGTCAGTATGAAGCGCTCACTGAGGCTATTCTGCCGATCGTACAACTTGCCGGTCAGGCAACCCAGGGAAAAAATCAAGGGATAACGCCCGGCGTTGTTGAACAGCAAGGGGTCGTCGAGTCCAAAATCGGTATTGGTGACCGCGCCATGGCCCAAAAACACCTTGATGGCCACTCCAGCATTGAATGCATTGATGACTTCTTCAGCGGTAGAGGTAACTACGGTTTCGGCGCTTTGTTTGCTCACCGTGGTGACGATTGCGCCAAAATCATTGTCGCTCAATACTGCACCAGAACGTTGGAGCCGAGCCTGAAAGGTGCTGATTTCATTGCCGCCAACATTGCCGCCAGAGATGTGCAAAACCCGTTTGCGCCAAGCCAAAGATTGGGCATCCCGCGGGCCATCCAGGGCTTGTTCGTATTCTTTTAATTTGTTGAGGTAATCAAGAATTTGACTAGGTTCCAGTACCGCCAGTCGCCCGGTAGGGATAAAGGAAGCCAGACCTCCATTGGGTGCAAACAACAAATTGTCCGATCCTGGCGTGCCGAAAGTAGGTATAAAATGCTCGGGCCGCATCTCGGCATTGCGCTGCCGCAAGAGGTTGTACTCGATGCCGTGCCCGATGAGCAACATGTATTTGGGCTGGCTGTATTTTTTTAAAAAGGCACCAAAATTGCGCAGCGCTTGGGGGTGATCAGAGATGCCATAACCAAACTGATCAAAAATTTGCTGGACATCGGCAATCAATACTTGATATCCTCCTCCGTTACTGGAGCGGCGATAAGCGGCGTATTCCCCCACATTGTCGCGGCCCTGGGCGTCTTTGCGCAAGCTCTGATGGGAGATGATGACGTAGTTGGCGCGGGTATTTCGGTAATCTTCAAAACTGCGGGGAATGAGTTGGGTGATTTCTTTTACCGCCTTGACTGGGTTGATGAGCCAAAGCTCCGTTTTTTGGGTCAGAGCAGGCAAGGTAAAACGGTATTGCCCATTGCCGATAGCCTCCAGGGGTACCCGAAATTGGGGATTTTGCAGGTACAAAATGGGGGCATCTCCGCCGTCAAAGTCTGTTATTTCGTAATAACTGCGCTGAGTCTGTGCCTCTACCCAAAATCGAGCCGCCGTGTTTTGATTGAAGTTGAAATCGGCGGAGTATTCCAGTTCTACATAGGCCAGGGTAAAAGCTGCGCCTGATCCTGCCAGGTTTTCGATGCGCACTTTCATGTTGCGGGCCAGGGCATTGCTGGCTATTGCGCCGGCGTAAGTGGCAACTTCGTAACGATCCAGGGTATCGTTGAGCAGCCATTGCCCATCGGGGTTGTTCAGCGCGTCGTTGCGCAGGGAGCGCAGGCGCAGGCGGTGGGTTAGTGCCTGATTGCTGGAAAGGCGCAGGCGAACTTGAGCAGGTGAAGTGCCATTGACAGACAATCTGTCCAAACTAAAATCTACATCGCGACTGGCACTAAACGCAGACCCAAAACCTTCCCCCATGTCGTAGCTAGAGTAGGCGATCAGGTTTTCAAAATCGTAGCGGGTATGGTTGAATTGTTCAGAAAATACCGCAGCGCTTACTTTGCGACAGGCAAGTACTTTGCTGGGGAGATTAGTCCAATCGTTGAGGTGATTGCTGTAACGTAGGGTGGGTGTACCAATGCTGGCAATGGTGAGGAAATATACGGCAGTGTCGGAAACGAGGCTGTAATCGGGGTTTAACTGGTCGCGGTCGGCTGATTCAAATAGGAAACGATCCAGTTCGCCCCGGTTTTTTTGGGCTACAAATTCTAAATAAGCATTGGCTTGTAATAGTGAAGCCCCAGTGGAAACGAAGAGTGGTACTTCTTTGCCGTGTCGAAAAAGCTGGTATTGGCTGCCCTGGCTATTCAAGGGGACACCCGCTGCTTGCAGGCTGCTGTAATTGAGGCGGTAGACGCCATCTTCGCTAATCTTGATTTTGTAATAAACCTGTCCGGGCACAATCCACTCCGAACCGTAAAGTGTGTCCAACCCCATCGGCATTTGGGCCTGCAGAGACGAAAAAACCAGTAAAATACCCAGTACACCTAAACCTATCCTTTGACTCCACATAGCAGTTTATTTTTTATAGCAATACAATAGTTTTTATACACAGAAGTTTTACCTTGTCTATCATGCGACTTTTATCATCCGACAAAAATAACAATTATGCTTTTTCCAATTGGCGATGACAATGTTAAAGGTGGACATTACCCGATCGTAAGCTATACATTCCTGGTGTTAAACATATTGTTTTTTATCTTAGAAATGAACCAGGGCGACCAACTTGGACAATTCATCCTGAATTACGGGGCCATTCCAGCCGAAATCACGCAAGGACAACGTTTGTACACCCTTTTTACCAGTATGTTTCTGCACGGCAGCATTGGGCACATCGTGGGCAACATGCTTTTCCTCTGGATTTTTGCCGACAACATCGAAGCGGTGATCGGCAACGTACGCTTCCTGATTTTTTATCTGGCAGGTGGCCTGATTGCCCATGCGGCACATATTTTTTTCAATGCAGATAGTGGCATTCCTACCATTGGGGCCAGTGGAGCCATCGCGGCGGTGATGGGTGCGTACATGGTCATGTTCCCCCAGTCGCAGGTGAAGGTCTTGTTCCTGATTTTCCCCTTTCGGGTCCCAGCGTTCTTGTTTCTGGGCTTCTGGATTTTTTCACAGTTCCAAAACGGCCTCGGCAGCTTTCAGATCGAAACTGCCGAAACGGATGGGATCGCGTATTGGGCGCATATTGGGGGCTTTGTGTTTGGGGTAGTGCGGGGTTTTCCTTTCCG
>JAIXOO010000444.1 GCA_027486765.1 Saprospiraceae bacterium | reverse complement strand
ATCAACTAAACAAAGACTGCAACTTCATTGCCACGCCCATGTCGCCTTTGATTTTTACTTTACCTCCCATGACCGCCATCATCGGGTTCAGTTCGCCGCTGCGCAACTTATTCAGCGTTTCCAGGCTGGTGATGATGGTACAATCGGCCTCTTTGTCCTCGTTGCTGATGTTGGCGGTGGGGCCACTCAGGTCTACAAAAACGGTGCCTTCATCAAATGAAAACTTGAGGGTTTTGCCGATGGAGGGAGCTTTGCCGGCCAGCGCCTTGAATTGATCAGTGATTTCGTCGAGCGTCATGATGATTTTTTTATTGAGAATTGGCGAATTTTCGCTGCAATATACAGGGAAAATCTAATTGTTGTCTTCTACAGTGGTCAAAATTTCGAGCGCGTTGGTGTAGGTTTCCTGCATGGCTGTGGCATTGGCCTGCCCGGCAAAGAGCGCCATTTCGCAATTTTGCAGGAGTTTTTGCAAGCGTTCTACTAGTTCAGGTTGTACATTGAGTTGTGCCAATGCGGCGGTAATTTTTTCTTTGGACCAGTCCGCTTTGGGGATTTTCAACTTGTCGCCCAGATACCCCAGAATAGCCTTCGATACTGCGTCGTAAAAATCGCGGCTTTGATTGGCCTTAAGGTGGCGTTCAGCTTGATTGAGGTGCCCCAGGGCAATTTTGCGGGCGTTTTTCTGCAAACGCACTTCATCGCGGCGCTCTTTGCCGAGCAAGCGCAAGTATTGGTACAAGCCACCTCCGCCCCAAACGAGGAAAGGTGCCAAGGCAAGAATCCAAAAGATTGGGTTGATGAACAATGGTTCGTGGCCTTTGCTCAGACTCGTTATGGCCTTGAGTGGCTGCAAGTCGCTGCCTTCCTCCAGGCCGGAGCTATTGTTTTTGCCCCCATTCCCGCTGCCTTGCCGCACGTTGATGGTGTAAGAATAATCCTTGAGGGTTTCGTACTGTTTCGATTCGGCATTGAAAAAGGAAAACTCGGGTTGAATCGTGAATTTACCCGCTTTTTTGGGCATGATCAGGTATTCGATGGCCTTGCGCGATACCCGCAGGCCTGCGGTTTCACTGGCTTCCTCCCCAATTGTTTTGGGATCGTATACATCAAAAGCTTCGCCCAGGTTGAGTTGGGGTGCACGTACCCGTTTCATATCGCCATCGCCAGTGAGGGTCAGGCGAAGGGTCAGGGCATCGTCGGTAGTCACCTCGGTACGGTTGATGACGCTGCTCATGTTGAAGATCCCCACACCACCGCTAAAGCTGGCCGGGGCACCCGAGGGGAGTGGTTTGACCAGCAACGAAACAGCCTCGGTACGCAAGGGCACCCGCCGGATTTCGGCACCGAATGTAAGTCCGGTCAGTGGGTCGGGTCTGCCACCTGCTACAACTGCCACCTGCAAGGTAGCGGGTTCGATGTTGAGTTTGCCTTCCTTCTGCGGGTATAAGGCAATGCTGCGCAAAATGCGGGTATTGTAGCGCACGCCGCCCACAATCTCTTCCTCCATGTGGGAATCGGGGTGCTGAATGTCTTCTACATAAAAACCAACGTAGTCGGATTCTTCAACAAAATTGAAATTTTCTAGATCGACCCGGGTAAAGACCTTGTAATCGAGCCGCACCTGCTGGCCCAGGTAGGCTTCACGGGCATTCAAAATGGCTTTGACGAACAATTCTTCACCCTTTTGAGCCTTGTTGATTTTGCCTACGTTTTCGTTTTTGACCACTTCCACCGTCACGCTGTTGCTGCGCATGATTTTGCCATTGACGTCCATGCTGGCGGGGCCAAAAGTAAAGGTGCCTATTTTTTTAGCCTGCAAGGCATAAGCAAAGGACATTTCGCTGGACATGCGCCCATTGATGATGGTGGTGCTGGCACTGCGGGAAGGGCCAGAAACGAGGGCAAAGGCATTGCCAAAAGAAGGTGCCTTAAAGTTGGTGCCTTCAGCATTGCTTAGTGCAAAGGTGACTTCAAAAAAACTGCCTTCGAGCACTTGCTTGGCGTCGGCAAAGGCTCGGAATTCTGGTTTGTCGCGTTGAGCCCAGCTTAAGGTGCTGCCAAGTAGCAGACAGGATAAAAGGCTAATCGTTCTAAGTAGGCTCATGGATCTTACAACTTGTAGGTTTTGCGCTTTTTCTTGGGGTCTTCGGTCGGCTGAGGAACGGGATTGCCCCAATAATCGCGAAGACCGGGGAGGTCACGAAAGGAGGGGAAATTGCGATCAAGGCCAAAAAAGTCATCTTTTGCCTCCTTTTCGCGCGGATTGATTTTGATCCCTGCTGGGTTGGGCCATACCTGAATTTCAAGCGCTTTGGTCTCCAACGCCTTGCCATTGACTTCAATACTGGCCGGGGGAATGTAAAATGAACCCGTTTCTTTGGGCTGGATGTAAAAACTGTACTCGGTGGTATGGCTGACTTGCCCATTGGCCATCGACATGCTGGAAAAAGTATTGGGCCCGCTGACCAACACAAAATGGGGCTCAAAATCCGGCGCAGTGAACTTGCGTCCCTCTGCGTTTTCGAGTTTAAAACTCACTTTGATTTCATTGCCCAACAGGATCGAGTCGCTGCTCACCTTGACGCTGAATTTAGCATCTTTCTGGGCCATCATTGCAGTGCTAAAAAGCAGTGCGAGCGTGTAGAAGATCAGATTGCGCATGTTATATTTTTTAGGTTCCAGAGTTCCAGGGTTCTAAAGTTCCAGGGTTCGGGTTCCCTCAACCTTGGAACTCTGGAACCCAGGAACTTTGGAACCCTTTAAAGTTACCAGTCTTTCCCCGACTTCGGCCTCCCCTGAGCCCTTTTCATTTTTCCCTGCACTTTTCGTTCTTCCTCATCCATGATTTTTAGCAGGTTTTGGGCTTCTTTTTGGCTGAGGTTGGGTGGGGGAGTCTGTTCCTGGCGTTCCTGGGGTTGGCCTTGACTCTGCTGGGGGTTTTGATTCTGTTTGGGGTCTTGATTGGGCTTTTGGCCTTGGTTGGACTGGGGTTGCTGTTGGTTTTGGTCTTTGTTTTTATCGTCGTTAGAAGAAGAACGTTGTTTTTGTTGTTCTTCTTGCTTTTTGCGTTGCTGAGCCAAGGCTAGATTGAACTTGGTTTCTTTGTCGTTGGGGTTCAGGCGCAGGGCTTGTTTGAAGGCATTGATGCTTTTGTCCAGTTCATTGAGCTGAAAAAAGGTGTTGCCCAGGTTGTGATAGGCTGCGGCTTTGTCTGTAGGGGTAGTCGCTTTTTTGGCCGCGTTGTCATACCGGGTGAGGGCCTCTTGGTAGCGTTTTTGCTGGTAGATGGAGTTGCCGAGGTTGTACTGGCCTTGGGAGCTATTTTTGCGTTCCAGGGCTTTGCGGTAATTGCTTTCCGAGTCGGCATAGCGCTGCTCCAGGTATTCCTGATCTCCTTTGCGCAACCATTGGTGCGCCGTTTGAGCCAGCAACCCATTCACCAAACCCAAGAATGAACAGCACAATAACAAACCGATGGTTCTCATGAATCTGCTTTTAACTTCCCTTTAAACAAGCGTTTAGTCAAAGTAGTTTTTGCCCGTCGCCGGTAATGCACCAAAAACTCGCCCAATAAGAAGCCAATGCCCAACAATAAAAAGAGCTGAAAATGGCTGCGGTATTCCGAAACGACCCGTTGTTCGTATTCGCGTTTTTCTACTTTTTGCAGTTTATCCATCAAGGCGTCGATCAGTGCATCGCTTTGGGTGTTCAGGCGAAAAAAACTGCCACCACCCAGACTGGCCAATTTGCGCAGCACTCCAGCATTGATCTTGGACAATACGGGTTTGCCACTGATGTCCCGTTTGTAATCGGCCATGCCATTTTCGTCCACAAAAGGTACAAAACCTCCCGCTTCGCTGCCAATGCCGATGGTAAAAATTTTCATACCCACCCGGGCTGCTTGCCGGGCCTGGCTTTCTGCGCGGGCTTCGTGATCTTCCCCATCGGTAATGACCAGAACAACACGGTTGCCGTTGCTTTTGCTGGTGCTTTGTTGTGCAATTGCCAGTGCTTCACCGATCGAAGTGCCCTGACTGCTGATCATGTCTGGATTCGAACTTTGCAGGAGCAGGCTTACGGCTTCGTAATCGGTGGTGAGCGGCACTTGCATGTAGGCTTCACCCGCAAAGAGGATGACTCCCAGGCGATTGCCACTGAGTCTTTCAATCAGTTGTTGGCACAAACGTTGGGCTTGAATCAAGCGGCTTGGCGCAATATCCTGACACATCATACTTTGAGAGATGTCGAGGGCAAAAATAATGTCGATGCTTTGGCGGCGTACAGCCTGGGTTTTGGTGCCCCATTGTGGATTGGCCAGGGCGATGATGATGAAAAACAGCCCAATGAGGAAAAGGATGTTTTTGTTGCGCAGGCGTTCGGGCGAACGTTCGGGCATCAATCGTTGGAGCAGTTCCGGGTTGCCCAAACGGATCAGGGCTCTTTTGCGCGCATAAGCCGCTCCCAGCATCAGCAGGACGAGTACCGGCAGAATGGCTAAGGCGTACAAATAAATGGGATGCTCGAAACGAAACATAAGTTGAAAGTTGAGGAGGTTTAGGGAGGTTGAGGAGGTTGAGGAAGGTTGAGGCTACCGCGAGCGACTTAGACAAGAACGTTTCTAAGTCGCTCGCGGTAGCCTCAACCTCCCTCAACCCTCTCAACCTTCTCAACCTCCTTATGGCAAACTCCTCAACCAAGTCTGGCGCAACACAAACTCGGCGAGCAGAAACAATAATCCAATAAATACCCAACGGTGAAATTCCTCGCTGTATTTTTTGATGCGGGTAACCTGGATCTCGGTTTTTTCCAATTGATCGATGGTTTTGTAAATTTCGCGCAAATCCTGGTTGTTTTTGGCGCGAAAATACTTTCCACCCGTCATTTTGGCGATTTCGCGCAGCAGCTCCTCGTCAATTTCTACCTGTGCATAATCCAGAAAAAAACTGCCATCGCTAAGCCTGCTAACTGGGGTGAGCGCTTCGCCGATGGTCCCTACGCCGATAGAATAAACTTTGATGCCCAATTCCTTGGCCAATTCGCCAGCAGTGAGGGGTTTGAAATACCCCACATTGTTGACCCCATCGGTGAGCAGGATGATGACTTTACTTTTGGCTTTGCTGCTTTTGAGGCGGTTCACTGCTCCAGCCAAGCCCATCCCGATGGCGGTTCCATCCTCCAGGTTGCCACATTCCAATTGCTCCAAAAAACCTTCAACAATTTTGTGGTCGGT
>JAIXOO010000138.1 GCA_027486765.1 Saprospiraceae bacterium | reverse complement strand
TGCGACCTGTTGCGCCATACCGATCAGGTGCGGCAAAACGGGCTACCCGTAACGATCCCCCTCGAAACCGCTAGCCAACAAGCGGAAACTTACCAATTCGCCCGCATATTTAGTCCCCAGCCCCAATTCAACTGGATACTTGACAATGCCATCCGCCGGGCCAGCGCCTACCGGATTTTATTGGCTTCTTCCTCTAATTTGCTCCAACAAAATCAAGCGGATTATTGGGATTCAAAAAAAGTAAAATCCAGCCAGCAGCAGGCGATTTATGCGGGCAAGGCCCTGATTCCCGGTAAGGTTTATCATTGGAAAGTACAGGTTTGGGATCAAAAAAATCAGGTCAGCTCCTTTTCGGTGCCCACTGCGTTTTACTACAGTCCTCCCGATCCGGCGGAAGTTTTTTCCCATCAAGCCCTCGCTGCGGAAATCCAAAAACCCGTGGCCCTGGTCAAAAGAGCAGCCGGGAGTTATTTCCTTGATTTTGGCAAAGATGCCCTGGCGCAATTGCAACTAAAACTGAGCAGTGAAAAAACCGACACGGTCTGGATCGAAGTAGGGGAATTGCTGCAAGCGCCACAGGTGGTACACAAAAATCCCGGACGCAACATCCGCTACCTGAAAATGCCTCTGCTGGTGCAAAAAGGCACTTTCGACTACCGCATTACCTGGCCGCCCAATGCCCGACGCGACAGCCGCAATCCCGTCCAAATGCCCGCTTACATCGGTGAAGTGTATCCTTTTCGCTATGTGTCCATCGAAAATTTTGCGGGCGAACTCAGCCTGGAATCGGTGCAGCGCAAGATCGTTTTTTATCCTTTTGATGAAAATGCGGCTTCTTTCCATTCCAGTGATACCATCCTGAATCAAGTCTGGGACTTGTGCAAGTACTCCATCAAAGCGACCAGTTTTACGGGTTACTACGTGGATGGCGACCGTGAAAGAATCCCCTACGAAGCCGACGCGCTCATCAATCAACTCTCGCACTACGCCGTGGATGCCGAATACAGCATGGCTCGCCGGAGTTTGGATTACCTGATTTTTCATCCCACCTGGCCCACCGAATGGAGCTTGCAAAACATCCTGATCGCCTGGTACGATTACCTTTACACGGGCGATGTACGCGCCATCCAAAAGTACTACCCCGATCTGCAACACAAAACCCTCCAGGCTTTGGCTGGCCCCAATGGCCTCATCAGCACTCGCACCAATTTGCAGAGCGATGCCTTTTTACAGTCCATCCACATCACCAAAACCTTTGATGGCCGCCGTGGCTTGCACGACAATGTCGACTGGCCCCAAACGGGCAATTACATCGGGCCAGAAAAAGAGCACCCGGGCGAAACCGATGGTTTTGTGTACAATCCTTACAACGCGGTGGTCAACGCCTATTACTACCAGAGTTTGTTGTTGATGGAAAAAATGGCACGCCTACTGCAAAAACCAGCGGATGCCCAACAGTATCTGAACAAAGCGCAACAGGTTTACCAAGCTTTTCAAACGACCTTCCGCGATCCCGCCACGGGATTGATCAAAGACGGCGACAGCACCAGCCACAGCTCCTTGCACGCCAACATGTATGCGCTGGCTTTTGGCTTGGTTCCGGCTACTGATCAGGAAAAAGTATTGCAGTTCATCAAAAGTCGGCGCATGGCTTGTAGCGTGTACGGTGCCCAGTTTTTGATGGATGCCTTGTACGAGGGTGGCTATGCCGACCATGCGCTGGAATTGCTCACTGCCACCACCCAACGCAGCTGGTACAACATGATCCGCAGTGGCTCAACGATCTCGATGGAGGCCTGGGACATTGTGTACAAACCCAATCTCGACTTGAACCACGCCTGGGGTGCCACCCCTGCCAACACCATTGTGCGCAAACTCATAGGGGTAGAGCCGCTGAGCCCAGGTTTTGATACCTTTCAAATCAAACCGCAGGTGGGTGAACTCACTTTTGCTCGCTTAAAAACGCCTACGATCAAAGGGCTGGTGTCGGTAGTTTATGAAAAAAAAGTGAAGCAAAACCTGCTGGAGGTCATCATCCCCGGGGGCACGGTGGCCATGGTGTACATGCCACATGATCCGCAGCACCCAGCGTTGTTTGTGGATGGAAAAAAAGTGGCTATTGCCCCACAAAATGGATTTTTTGTCCTCAAAAATGTACAGCCTGGGCAGCATGTTTTGACAACCCAATAACACCGGATGAAAAAGGTGTTCACCCTCAGCAGCGACCCCAGTCAATGAATGAAACCTCGCAGTACTAGGCCAAACGTTCCAGCTCAGCCTGCACTTTTTTCGGCAATTTAGCCCTCACTATCGCATACGCTTTTTGAATATAGTCCTGCCATTCCCCATCACTGAGGCAATCAAAATCGCTCACCTGCACCCACTTGAATTTGGCCCCACCATAAGGCGCTGGGGCGATGCCCTCCCGCTCACAGATTTCCTCAAACTCCTCCTCGTCTACTTTAAAATTGGCCTTGTCCAGGTTTTTTACATTGGAACTGCAAAAAACCTTGCCCATCACCATGAAGCAGAGCTGATCGCCGTACTTGATGCCTTCGCTGGTGCCGGGAAGGGAGAGACAAAGCTCGCGGAGTTGTTCGATGTGCATAGGGAAGAATTTGCTCAAAGATATACGTAAAATGCCAATGCTATTTATTCCAAATGAATGCGGATG
The DNA here is from genome assembly GCA_027486765.1 of Saprospiraceae bacterium. GTDB lineage: Bacteria > Bacteroidota > Bacteroidia > Chitinophagales > Saprospiraceae > Haliscomenobacter. The sequence goes on along the minus strand of JAIXOO010000138.1, from coordinate 1,905 downwards.
GGTAAATTCATCTGCGTTCGTACGGGTCTGCCCCGTTGCTGTCCAGGAATCCAATTGGGCATTTTGGAGAATAATTTCAGGTAGGCGGCGTCAATGTCAGGATGGATGCTCTTCATTATTTTAGGATTGGTAATGCGGCCGTCCCGCTCAACTACAAACTGAACTACAACCTGACTTCCCTGGAAAGAGAGGCTATCAAGTGGAGGAAGTTCCAGATTGTCAATGATGAATTTGGAGAGTGCATTGGACTCACCTGGAAAAGAGGGCATGTACTCAACAAAATGCATAATGGTTATCTCGGGCTTCTTTTGGTAAACACTCTCGCACAACTGCCCCAACAGCACTACCTTATCCTCAACCACATGAAGATTGTATTTCACCCAAGCCGCAAACTCAGTATTCATGGGTTGGCCATAGATATAAGCAGGCCGCCAGTATTTCTTTGGGATTATCTTGTCGCATGCGCGCAGCACTGCAATGTCCACATAAGGATCTAAACCTTCGGTGACCTCAAAATCATACAAAGTCCCATCGGCATTGACATGGATTTTGATTTTGACGTATCCGCTATCCGCCATTTTTTCCGCGGGCCGTTCCAGGTTGGCGTAGATCAGGGTAGCGAGGTAATCGCGTGTACAGCGGAACATCTCCTGCTCACTCAACGCAGGATCGTAGCAACCTGGGTAGACTGGGAAATGCAGGGTGTCGAGCGGCGGCGGCGGAGCATTCAGGAGCTCTTTATCTTGGGTGAAGAGATATAGGGGCGTCAGGAGCAGTAGCACCAGGCTACTCACCCCAGGAAGATTTATCCGCATTGTTTTTGAATTGAAGTTCATACTACTGGACAATCTTGTATCTCAGAAGCGAAGGACATGAATTGCCACGTGCTTTAGCGCGTGGATGAAGGTTGCCTTTTTGATGGACTTTAGTCCTAACATTAATTCTTAAGCGAGGGCTAAAGCCCATTTTTTAAAAATCCTGCTAACCATGCGCTAAAGCGCGTGGCAATTCATGTCCTCCGAGTAAAATGTCCAGCAGTGTGATTGAAGTTGAACTTATATAGGTGAAGATGAAGTGTAATCCTTTTTTGGTGTGCGGTGCCCCTTTTTTATAAAAACCAAACCTTAAAATTTGCACAAATCAAAATAAAAACTAGTTTTGTAACTGGTTACGTAACTTAAATAAAAACACCTTACCCATGTCATTTTTCGAACAAACCGGCAAAAAAGCCATCGGCACCCGCCTGCGGCGTTTGAGTGAATGGATCACTGAGGACGCTGCCCAGATTTACACCCTTTATGGCGTGACCCTGCAACCCAAGTGGTTTCCGGTGTATTACGTCCTCTCGGGCGGTGAAGCGAAAACCATCACCAGCATTGCCGAAGAAATTGAGCACTCCCATGTTTCGGTCAGCAAAATCATCCGCGAAATGGCCAAAAGTGGCTTGATTGCCTTTGGCAGCGACGAGAATGACGCCCGCAAAAACCTGGTCAGCCTTTCCGAATTGGGCCTGGCCATTAACGCTAAAATTGCCCCTCAATTCGAAGATGTAGGCAATGCCATCGAGGCCATCATGGCCCAAAGCAATCACGACTTGTGGAAAGCCATCGAAGAATGGGAGTTTTTACTCAACCAGAAATCATTGTTGCAACGAGTGATTGAACAGCGCAAGGCAAGGGAAAGCCAGGCGGTGAAAATTGTGGACTACACCCCTGCTTACCAACAAGCTTTTCGGGATTTGAACGCCGAATGGATTTCCAAATACTTCAAAATGGAGGCCGCCGATTACCAGGCCCTGGATCATCCTCAAAGTTATATTTTGGACAATGGAGGGTGTATTCTAGTAGCACTATACCAGGATCAACCCGTGGGGGTCTGTGCTTTGATCAAAAAGGAGCACCCGGT
>JAIXOO010000157.1 GCA_027486765.1 Saprospiraceae bacterium | reverse complement strand
TTGGCAGTGCCTTCGCCCAATACTCCCCATTTCAGTCCGGAGGGCACCTGCAATCCCGCAGCTTTTAGTCCCTGAAAAAAAAACTTGACGGCGTTGCGGCTGGAAAAGAAACACCAGTCAATTTCCGGCAGTTCCGTAAATGGTACGCCATTGAATGCCACCAGCGATTCGCCGATGACCTCAACTTGATCCTTGGGCAAAATATGGAAGAAGGGACTGTCTGCGGCTAACTCGCGGGAGATGAAAATGAGCATGGTGTACAACAAGGTTCCAGGGTTCCTAGGTTCCAAAGTTCCATAGTTCGGGGTTAAGCTGAACCCTGGAACTTTGGAACCTAGGAACCCTGGAATCCAATTATTTTTTGAGTTCCTCCGCCACCTTTTCAGCCAACATATAACTGGTGCTCGACGACATTCGTACCTTTTTTACAGGTCCGTTCCAGGCGTCGGCTTTGGCACCCCACACATGGTAGTTGCCCGCTTTATCCTGCTCGCAATAAACGCCCAGTGGCATTTGGCAGCCACCTTCCATCAGTTGCAAGATGCGGCGCTCGATGTTGGTGACCGTGCTGACTTCGGAGTGGTGCAGGTGTTGCAATATTTTGCGCATGGCTTTGTCCTCAGTACACGTCTGATAGGCCAAAACCCCCTGCGCTGGTGCCGGAATAAACTCACGCGGATCAAACTTAACCACAATCACACCAGACAAATCCAGTTCCAGGCGGCTCAATCCGGCGGCGGCCAGCATGATGGCATCAAATTCGCCTTGCATCAACTTGTCGACGCGGGTAGGTACGTTGCCCCGAATGTCTTTGAGCTCAGCATCGGGACGTAAATCCAGAATTTGCGCCTTTCTACGCGCTGAAGAAGTACCAACTACCGGGTTTTGTTTCAACTGAAACAATTGACCTGCCTCGATGCTTTCCTTGCGAATCAGCAGCCAATCGGCGGGATCTTCGCGGTAAGAAACCGCAGTAAGCACCAATCCTTCGGGCGAACTAGTGGGCATATCCTTCATGGAATGCACTGCCATGTCCACATCACCCCGCAGGAGTGCATCTTCAATTTCTTTGGTAAAAAAACCCTTGCCTTCAATTTTGTCAAAACTCAAATTGAGTGCTTGGGTATTGTCGCCTGTGGTTTTGATGATCACCAATTCGGAGTCATAACCAGCTTTGCGCAGTTTTTCCTGAGTGAATTCGGCTTGCCACAGGGCCAATTTGCTGCCGCGGGTGCCTATACGTATGATACGGTCCAATGGAATGTATTTTTTGCGAACAAAGATAGCAAAGTTATGATTGTTTATCGGATGAACGGATAAACGATAAATTTCTATCTTTGCGGCCATGGAAATTACAGTAAAGGATTTAGCTCACGTACTCAACGGAACGATCGAAGGAGACCCTGAGGTTAGGGTAAACCGTCCAGGTAAAATTGAAGAAGGAGGTGAAGGGGCCATTACTTTTTTGGGCAATGCCAAATACGAGTCTTACCTGTACACAACCACGGCCAGTGCAGTAGTGATCAGTCGGGATTTTCAACTCAAATCCCCCATCAATGCTACACTGATTCGGGTCGATGACGTTTATGCCAGCATTGCACTATTGCTGGAAAAATTTGGCTCAGTTCAGCCCAAATCAAATGGAATCCATCCACAAAGTTTGATTGGTACAAACACCCAATTTGGTCAAAACATTTCCATTGGCCCATTCGTCGTCATTGAAGAAGATGTGGTCATTGGCGACAATGCGCGGATTGATTCCCACGTCTTTATTGGTCGGGGTGCCAAAATTGGCGACAATTGCCAACTTCATTCTGGGGTGAAAATCCTGCATGGCTCGGTCATTGGGGATCGATGTACTTTTTACCCAGGAGTAGTCATTGGTGCAGATGGCTTTGGTTATGCTCCCCAGGAAGATGGTTCATATAAAAAAATCCACCACGTGGGGAATGTAGTCATCGAAAATGACGTAGAAATTGGGGCCAATTCTACCGTAGACCGAGCCTCAATCGGCTCTACGATCCTTCACAAAGGGGTGAAATTGGATAACCTGGTCCAAATCGCCCACAATGTAGTGATTGGTGAAAACACCGTCATTGCCGCTCAGGCGGGAGTTGCCGGGAGTACCAAAATCGGGAAAAACTGTCAGATTGGTGGTCAGGTAGCCGTTGCGGGACACCTAAAAGTCGCCGATGGCACCCGTGTACAGGGCAAAAGTGGGGTAGCTTCCAACGTCAAAGAGCCCAACCAGGCCTTGTTTGGGTATCCAGCTATCGAGTATCACCAGTTTATTCGCGCATATACCATATTTAAGCAACTCCCGGATTTGGCCAAACGTTTGTATGAATTAGAAAAACGTTCGGACCAGAAGGAGGATTAACTACCTGGACTCGTTTCCATGTCAGTAGATCAATTGCAAATCATTCGATTATTTTTGCATAATCGTCTCAGCAGACACTTATTATGAAAAAACAACGTACCATTCAAAAAGTCGTCTCTCTCAGTGGAGTAGGCTTACACACGGGTAAAGTTGTGACTTTGACCTTTAACCCAGCTCCGGAGAACCACGGGCACAAATTTCAAAGAGTTGACTTAGTGGGTCAGCCCCTTGTCAATGCGGACGTGAGCCGGGTTATTTCCACTACTCGAGGCACGACCATCAAGTCGGACGAGGCCCAGGTAAGCACCATTGAGCACGTACTATCGGCATTGGTAGGGCTGGGTATCGACAACGTTTTGATGGGTATAGATGGGCCAGAAGTTCCTATCCTGGATGGCAGTGCCTTTCAATTTGTCAAAGCACTGGGGGAAGCGGGCGTCGTAGAGCAAGAAGCCGATCGGGAGTATTTTGAAATCACCGAGCCCATCACTTACCGTGACGAAGCCACGGGAGCAGAACTTATGGCCTTGCCCCACGATGGATTTGAAGTAATCACCATGATTGATTTCAACTCCAAAGTATTGGGCCAGCAATACGCCCAATTGTACAGTCTGGAGGATTATGAGAAGGAAATTGCGCCCTGTCGTACCTTTGTTTTCCTTCATGAACTGGACAATTTGTTCAGCCAAAACCTGATCAAAGGTGGCGATCTGGACAATGCCATAGTCATTGCCGACCGCCCAGTCACCCAGGAAGAATTGGACGATATGGCTACCAAAATGGGCAAACCCAGCATCAAGGTAGACAAGGAAGGGATTCTCAATACCGTTCAGCTTCAGTTCAAAAATGAACCTGCTCGCCATAAATTACTCGATGTCATTGGGGATGTTTCACTACTGGGCAAACCCATCAAAGGCAAAATTGTAGCCACCAAACCGGGACATACCGCCAATTACGAGTTCACCAAATTGCTCAAAAAGCAATACATCGAAGACCGTAAACTCAAGGGAAAGCCCAAGTACGATCCAGATAAAGAACCTTTGTTCGATACGGTCAAAGTAGCCAGTTGGTTGCCTCACCGCTATCCCTTCCTATTGGTGGACAAAATCACTGAATTGTCCGAAAGCCACGTTGTTGGTGTAAAAAATGTTACTTTTAACGAAGGATTTTTCCAAGGACATTTTCCGGGCAACCCTGTTTTCCCCGGGGTACTACAAATTGAGGCAATGGCCCAAACGGGCGGAATATTGGCCTTGTCGACTGTAGCAGACCCTGGCAACTGGGACACCTACTTCCTCAAAATAGAAGAAGCCAAGTTCAAGTCTAAAGTGGTACCTGGTGATACCCTGTTGATCAAAATGGAGCTTTTAGCGCCCATCCGTCGCGGGATTTGCCAAATGCAAGGAACGATCTATGTAGGCAACAAAATTGTTTCGGAAGCGGGTCTAACCGCCCAAATCGTCAAGCGCTCTTGAAGATGAACCAGCTGCACCTTTCTTCTGTACACCCCGATGCCAAAATCGGGTCCAATGTGACGATAAGCCCGTTTTGTTACATCGACAAAGACGTCGTCATTGGTGACAATACCTGGATCGGGCCAAACGTGACCATCTTTGATGGGGCTCGTATTGGCAGCAATGTCCGCATTTTTCCGGGAGCCGTTATTTCCGGAATTCCACAGGACCTGAAGTTTCAGGGTGAAGTCACTACCGCTACCATTGGCGACAACTCCACGATTCGGGAATTCGTAACGATCAATCGGGGTACCGCTGCTGCTGGAAGCACCAAAGTAGGCAAACATTGCCTAGTGATGGCCTATGCCCATATTGCGCACGACTGTATTTTGGGCGATCACGTCATTTTAGCCAATAATGTCAACCTGGCTGGCCACGTTCAAATCGATGAGTGGGCGATTCTGGAGGGCCTGGTTGCCGTACAGCAATTTACCCGCATTGGGGCGCATAGTTTCATTGCAGGTGGCTCCCTCGTACGCAAGCACGTACCGCCATTTGTGAAAGCTGCCCGCGAGCCACTTTCTTATGCCGGAGTCAACGTCATTGGTTTGCAACGCCGCAATTTCACGCAAGAGCAAATCAACCATATTCACGAAATATACCGCATTCTTTTTGTAAAAGGGGTGCGCCTAACCCGCGCCATCGAGATCATTGAAGATCAAGTTGAACCTACAGTAGAGCGCAGTTATATCCTCGATTTTGTACGCAATCGGCCCGAAATCATGAAAGGTTTGCGCCACATCAACGGCAATGCCCTGACCAATGAAGGTTGAACTGAATCAGGTGGGTAAACGTTTTCGCCGCGATTGGGTTTTACGCGGCGTAAACCTGCTCATTGAGCCGGGCAGTCGCATTGCCATTACCGGCCCGAATGGTTCTGGTAAGTCTACTTTGTTGAAGATGATTTGTGGACACCTGACCCCCTCCAAAGGTAAAGTAGATTTTAGCGTAGCGGGGCAAAAAATAGTACTCGATCAAGTGTACACCCGATTGGCGTATGCTGCACCCTATATCGAGCTGATTGAGGAATTCAACCTGCAAGAAGCCATTGATTTTCACCGCAAATTCAAACCCTTCCAGCAACAACTCAGCACCAAAGAAATCATCAGCTTATTGGGATTTGAGCGCTCGCGGACCAATGAAGTGCGCAACTTTTCTTCGGGCATGAAACAGCGGCTTAAACTCGTACTGGCCATTTGTTCAGAAGCTCCTCTCCTACTCCTGGATGAGCCCACCACCAATTTGGATGCACAAGGTACCGCCTGGTATGCTGATTTGATCAGTCAATTTGGCGGCCAGCGGAGCATTGTGGTGGCTTCTAATGTGGAAGCAGATTATGCATTTTGTACCGGGAAAGTGGATATTCGAGAGTATAAAAAGTAAAATAAACTTGGCACATCATTTCTAAGGTGATTCCTTAAGTGTCTTAGGTTTCTTAGGTGGTGAAAGAATACCCTGCTTCGCAGTTTTTTATTTTCACCACCTAAGAAACCTAAGACACCTAAGGGATCACCTCAGAAATGTAGTCATATTTGCCTAATTGTTCTTCAGCAAAGCTTCCAAAATCCCCGTCCCCACCTTCGGATCGGCTTTCCCCTTCGAACGTTTCATCAGTTCTCCCATAAAGAAGCCAATCAAGCCTTTTTTGCCTTTTTGGTATTCCTTCACTTTGTCTGGGAACTGAGCCAGGATTTCGATGGCTATTTTTTGCAAAAAATCACCATCTGAAGTTTGGATCAAGTTGAGTGATTCAGCCAATGCCAGCGGTGCTTGCTCTGGTTTAGCCAGCATCGCTGGAAAAAGATTTTGATACGCCGCAGTATTGCTCACTTTTCCATCTTCAATCAACTGAATTAACGCAGCGAGTTGGGGGCCAGCGAGGGGAAATTGGGCGATGGACGTTTTTTGCTCCTGGCACCAGGGCAAAATGCGGTTGATCACCAGATTCGCGACAGCTTTGTAATTTGGACTGTGTTGTACCAAATTGAGGTAAAACAAAGCAGTGGTTCTTTCCTCCACCAGGATGCTCGCATCATAATCCGAAAGTTGGTATTGGGTAGTCAGGTTTTCGTATAAAGCCGCCGGAAGTTGGGGAAGCTCGTTTTTAATCTTATTCAAATAAGCTTCTGAAAGGACAATGGGTGGCAAATCTGGCTCAGGAAAATAGCGGTAATCGTGTGCGTCTTCTTTTTCCCGCAGTGGCGATGTCACCCCAGTACTGGGATCAAAATTGAGGGTTTGTTGTTTGACTTTTTGACCGCTTTCCATCAATCCAATTTGCCGCCGCACCTCATAGTCGATGGCTTGTCGGGCAAACTTCATTGAATTGACGTTTTTGACTTCACAACGGTCATTCAGAATCGTACTGCCCTGCTCCCGAATGGAGATGTTCACGTCACAACGCAAAGAACCCTGCTCCATGTTGCCGTCGGATACTTCCAGGTAACGCACCAACTGGCGCATGGCCGTCATAAAGGCGTCTACCTCCTCGCCTGAACGCAGGTCCGGCTCGGTTACAATTTCCAGAAGGGGCACACCCGCGCGGTTCAAATCGATGAAAGAATGCCGAGGGGCGAGGGTGTGGATCGATTTACCTGCATCTTCTTCCATGTGGATGTGGTGGATGCGGATCGATTTCCAGGTATTGCCTAGTTTGATCGACAAGGCCCCACCGATACAAATGGGCTGCTTATCTTGGGTGATTTGATAACCTTTGGGCAAATCCGCGTAAAAGTAGTTCTTGCGGTCAAAGGTATTGGTCGCGTTGATCCTACAGCCTAAGGCCAAACCAAGACGAGCAGCCAATTCGATCTGCTGACGATTGGCCTTGGGCAAAGTCCCCGGATGCCCCAACGAAACGGCACTGACCTGGGTATTGGGCTCACCGCCAAAGCTGGCATCATCTGCACAAAATGCCTTGCTGTTCGTCGCCAATTGGACGTGTACTTCTAAACCTACAACGGTTTCGTAAACGGTGTTCACCATGATTGAGTTGGTTTTCGCGGCGCAAAGATAGCAAAAGCGGCGTAAAGCAGCCCGGGCAGCAGGGTAAGGAACGGAAATAAAATAAAGTAAACACTTGACTGGCTCTTTTTTGATTTTGCATCGTTACTCGTCAGTTGCGTAGTACACTATGCGCCTTCCTCGTGCCTTGCCAAATCAAAAAATAGCTGAGTCAACTTGTTTACTTTTTTTCATTTCCGTTCCTAATGCGCCAAAATCGTATTTATATTGTTATTTTAAGTGCAAAAAAAAACGCCCCGAAAGCAGGGCGCCAACAATAGAACACTGTAATACTTGAATTTTCCGTGCAAAAGCTTTAGATTCGCACAATATCTTTTGAGGTTTGCTTTACAAATAGTAAGAATGTCTTTTTCTGTAACGCTAAAGTACAGCGAAAATGAATATAAGCCTACCTGTTTTATTCAACTCAGGGAAATCCTTTATCAAAAGGGCTTATTTTTTATTAAAGGCCTTCTGCTTCTTGTTGCAAGCTTTTTTGCAAGATTTCCCCTCCTGACTTATATTAAACGACTAAACAAGATTAATGTGAAAAGGTTGCGGCGTTGTAATGCCAGCAAATACGTGGTTTTGGGATTCCTTGCACTTGCCGGTGGAGCATTGAACATGCCTTTACAAGCCCAAACTTTGCGCGACCTTTTGTTTTCCTCATCTTCTCGGGGTGAAATGATCAAAACACAGTTTGCCTCCATTGAAGCAAAACTTGATAGTTTACCCAATGAGGCAAACCAGGAACTTGCGGCGGTCCTTCCCTTGCTCAAAAAAACGAACTACGGCTTGTATTGGGGCAAATACCATGAGTTGAAGGGCAAAATTGCCTTCCTGAGCCACGATCCCGAAAAAGCCATCAAAAATTATTTCGAAGCTGCTGAGGAATTTAAAAAAAGCAGGGATTATCGGGCCCAAAGTAAAGCTTATTTGGCCTTGGGCGATATTTTTCACCATCAATGGAACCATCAAAAAGCCATTGACTATTACCTGGCCGGGTTAAACATACTCCGCAAATACCCGCAAGAAGACTGGTCTATTCAACTTCAGATTTTAGAACAATTGGGGATTTGCAATTTGGAATCAAATAGTTTTTATCCGGCGTTGAACTACTTAGGTCAGGCCAAAACCCTGGCCCAAAAAAATAATGCTCAGCCTGTTTTATGCGAAATTTTGCGGTTAATCGGGCAAACTTATATGGAGCAGCACCAATATAAGTTGGCCAACCAAGTACTCAAACAAGCTCAAGCCATTGCCGACAAGCAACACCTGCAAGTTTTAGAAATGACCATTCTGGATCAACTCTGCCGGGTCAGCCTGGAATTTGGAAACTACCGTCAGGCCAAGTTTTTTGCGTTCAAAAAAAGAACCATCGCCCAAACACTTCGGGACACTAATTGCATCAACCTCAGCAACTATTTATTGGCCAAAGCCTACCTGGCCGAAAACCTCCTCGACTCCGCACTCAGCTACAATACAATTGCGCTACGTAGCGCGCTAGATCAGAATCGTGACACCACTGAGCGCGATATTTGGATCCAGCAGGGGGACATTCTGGCCAAACAAAATCGGGCCTACCCAGCGATTCTAGCGCTCGAAAACGCTCAAAATATCGAAGACAACATTGCCTCTGATGCCCAACGCTTGAAAGCTGAAAAACTCCGCCAGGAAATGACCATTCGGCGGGCGGAGAAACAGCTACAACAATATTTTGAGGCACAATTCCTCCGGGAACGCTACATCCGGTATGGCATGTTTTCCGCTTTGCTCTTGGCAGCGCTGATTAGCCTGTATTACCTATTTAAAGTGAGGATTCGCCAAAAAGCCAATCTTCAGTTGCAATTACAAAACGCCCAGATCGAGTCTCAGAAGAATCAACTGGAGCAACTTAGCCAGGTAAAAGACCAGCTCTTTGCAGTGATTTCTCACGATTTGCGTTCCCCACTATGGGCCATTCAAGCAGTATTGGATACCTTGAATGAACCGGATCTTTCTCCACTCGAACAGAAGCATTGGTTGGAATTACTCCATCAACAAACCGCAAAGACCAGCGTAATGCTGGAGAATTTGTTGTATTGGGCCAGAATTCAAATGAATAATTATCAGCCAGTCAATGAAGAATTCAAATTGCAACCAATTGTAGAAGACCTGAGTGAGTCCATCCAATTCATTTTTGCGGAAAAGGAAGTTCAGATCAAAAACGAAATTAGCCCTAGTTTTACCTTATACAGCGACCCTGGCATGATCCGGATGGCCCTGCGCAACATCATCGCCAATGCCGTCAAATTTTCCCATGCTGGGCAAGAGGTTGAAGTACATGCACAACAGGAAAAAAACAGTTGGATCATTCAAATCAAAGATTATGGAATTGGAATGAATGAAGAGCAACTACATAAAGCCTTAAATGGCCAACTTTCTCGTTTTGGTACCAAAGGAGAAGTGGGCTCGGGAATGGGTTTGTCTCTCGTGAGGCAATTCATTGAAAATCAAGGCGGAAAACTAATCGGACAAGCTCGTGTGAACCAAGGTTGTGTGTTTACCATCACCTTGCCTTTACAAAGATCATAATCTATTTCCTGCAACCCAAAACAACAAAATATTTAGTGAAAATTTTAGGCTACTCGTCTTTATCCAGTATTTATCTCCCTGCCCTGTTGTGCGGGTTGGTACTGCTGTGTCCACGGTCAGGGTATGCTCAGCTCACTCCGTTTGATCCCAAAAAACGCGCTGAACTGGAGCAACAATTGTCTCAAGTTGAGATCAAACAACAAAGGGCTACAGTATTGCTGGATTTGCACGACCAACTGATGTATTCAGAGCCCGTTCAGGGCTATGTATACAATGATGAAGCCTTCAATTTGGCCAAATCATTACACAATGAGGTGCTGTTATCCAGGGCATATGGCAACAAAGGCAACCAAAGTTTCGATGCTGGAAACCTCAACCAGGCCCTGAAAAACTACCTAAAGGCCAGTGAACTGATCAACATTGAAGAGCATCCCATCCTCACCGCTCTACATTATTCCAATATTGCCAATGTTTTTGGCCTCAAAGGAGACTATGCTACTTCAATGGAGTATGCTTATAAAGCGATCGATTTGTGCAAAAAAAATCCCGATGGTTTAAATCTAAGGTGCCATACGCGAGCCAATTTAGCGGAGAGTTATACCAACCTCCAGCAATTTGAAAAAGCTGAATTTTTACTAAAACTGAACCTCCAGGAATTGCATTCGATCAACTCTCCAACAGTCGAGGCGATGACGCTGAACAACCTGGGCATCATTTACCGCAAAAAAGGACAGCCCATTCTGGCGATTAATTACCTCCAACAAGCCATTCAAAAATCTGACCCTTTTCAATTGAACTATTTCACCTCCAGCATTTGTGCCAATCTCAGTGAACTCTACCTCAGTGAACAAGAGCCCCAAAAGGCCCTACCCTATGCTCGCCGCGCCCGCCAACTCAGTATCCGACACCGCGACGCTCAAGTGCAATGCATCTCAAGCCGCAACCTTGCACAAATATTTTTAAGCATCAACCAACTTGATTCAGCTGAATACTATGCAAAATATGCGTTAAACATTACCATTTACAAGGGAATTCAATCCTTACGCCCCTCTGTCTTACGCACTTACGCACAAGTGCTACAACGACTCAAACAATACGATGCCAGCCTGCAGGCCATGAAGCAGGCTCGGATGCTTAACGATAGCATTTTTTCGGAAGACATTAAAATCCAATCTACGGAGCGCCTGGAAGCTTTTTCAATCCTGGAAACCCAACAAAACATGGATAGCTTTTATGCTGATCGAATCAGTCAGGCCAAATCAATCCGCTGGGTGACGGGTATTGCGATTGGATTGGCATTGTTGATCGGCGTGGGTATTTATTCTCTTTACCAGCAGCGCCAGGTGGTGAATAAAATCCTGACTAGAAAGGGCAGCGCCATCGAAGTCCAACGCAAAGAATTGTATAGCCTAAATCAGGTTAAAGATCAGTTGTTTAGTGCCCTTGCGACCGAACTCCGCGCGCCCTTGGCGGCCATCCAAGGAGTACTGAGCAACCTGGATCAGAGCACAAACGCGCCTTATACTTACCAGGAGCGCTTTTTGAGCCAATTGCAGCAACAGACAGTACGCACCATTACGCTGTTAGAGGATTTGTTGTTCACTGCCCGGGTGCAAATGCAGCAGTACCAGCCCCTCCGCCAGGAATTCCAACTCAAATCTCTCATTGATGAGGTCGACAAAAGCATTCGCTTGTTGAGCAATGGTAATTTCGTTCCGATCATATACCACGTTCCCACGAATCTGGATCTGTACTGCGATCCAACGATGCTCAAAATGATCCTGCGCAACCTGCTCCTGATCGTGACCCAACGCCCCGGCAAAAAAGAAGTACCCGTGATCTTGAGTGCCTGGCGCGAAGGGGACTCGGTCAACATTCGCATTGCCGATGTGGAAGAAGTAGATCGCCAGCTGGATCCCTACCCACTTGCAGTTAATGCTTCCAGTCATAAACCTTATTGGGATTTGCAATTGATCCGAACTTTTATGGAGGGTTATGGCGGAGAGTTACGGGAGTGTCCTGAGGGAAAAGGGTACGATTTGGTGTTGTTGGATGCGCAGGGAGCGTGATCCCCCCTACTTCAACTGCTCCAACAACTTCGACACATTATCTTTCGTAAACGGCAGCTGCGTCCCATTGCGCATCAGCACCACGCCATCATCTTTCATAATCGAATTGACGTGCAGAAGGTTGATCAAATGGGAGCGATGTAAGCGAAAAAAGTTATTGGCGCGCAGCAAATCTTCGTAATGGCCAAGCGGCTTACTGGTGATGTATTGCTTCTTATCGATGGTATAAAATTGGGAGTAGGGTCCGGAGGCTTCGATGTTGACAATCTCTTCCACATCCAGTACGACCACTTTGTCTTGGGTATTCAAGACCAGGCGGTTGAAACGGGAGTTTTCGGAGTGAATTTCTTTCATGGCGCTACGCAACACGTCCATTTGTGAAAAAAGGTCTTCTTTTTTAGAGCGATTGATTTTGTTGATGGCCTCGCTCAGTTCATTGGCCTGCACGGGCTTGAGCAGGTAATCCACTGCTGCGTAGCGAAAAGCTTTGAGCGCATACCCCTCGTGGCTGGTCACAAAAATGACCGGTGTTTCATTGGGACGAAACAAATCCAAAAAAGCGAATCCATCGATTTCCGGCATCTCTACATCCAGAAAAAGCAAGTCAACCGGATTTTGGCGCAGAAACACTAGCGCATCGATCGGTTTATTAAAAATAGCTATAATTTCTACATCAGGAGCGACTTGCTGAAGCTTGCGCGACAACAATTCGGTATACAGCGGCTCATCATCTACAATAACCGTTTTCATCAAATGTGTTTACGTCAAATCTTAAAACCAGGCCTGGAACAGCAAGCGAAATTTTAGATTCGCTATACTCATGCGAAAATACACATCTTATTTGTAAAATGCAGCAAGCCTCTCCAGGATACTGAAGAGGCTTGCGCGACAAAAGGTATAAATCGTTCAGAATCAGTCCATAGATTGGTTTGCCCCCTCAGCAGCTTTTACCAAGGTTTGATATTCTCTTGGTGAAAGGCCGTCCAATACATAATGAATCGGGTTGACTTGTTTCCCCTTGAGGTGTACTTCGTAATGACAGTGGGGCGCAGTAGAGGTACCAGTACTACCCACTTTGCCCAAAGGTTGTCCTCGCTTTACCCTTTGTCCGGCCCGTACTTCGATCGAATTCATGTGGGCGTACAAAGTTTCGTAGCCGTAGCCATGCGAGATGATCACACATTTGCCGTAACCACTGTGGTATTCCGCTTTTTTGACCACCCCGTCGCCAGTAGCCTGGATGGGGGTGCCTTTGGGAGCGGTGAAATCCAAGCCATAGTGCATCCGAGGCACTTTGTAGACCGGGTGAATCCGGTACCCAAAGCCCGAAAGCAAGCCGACCATTTTGGCCAATTTGTCCGAACGTACCGGTTTGATGGAAGGAATGGAAGCCAACATTTTTTCTTTGGCGTTGGCCATGTTGATGATGGTGTCCAGAGATTTGGATTGAATCACCATTTTTTGCTTCAAACTGCGCACTTTGTCCAATGCATTGATGATCGAAGCGCCGCCGTGTTTGAGGTCGCGAAAACTCAGGAATTCATCGTGACCACCGACTCCACCTTCCCAAATGTTTTGGTCGATTGGATTCATCCCAAAAATGGTGCGGTAAGCATAAGCATCTCGATCGTTGAGGTGCTTCATTTCTTCGTTGATGGCTTGTAGATCACCCTCCAGTTTTTCGTAGTGGGTTTTCATCACCTCTATTTCTTGCAAGAGGAGTTTTTCTTTGGGAGATGGAAAGTACTTGTACAGTACGATCGACAACAAAAATGCAGTAAAAACTGCTGAACATAAAAATGTTAAAGCTCTTGATGCTATGGTAAGCCAGCTGATCTCTACTTTTTCAAACCTAAGTGTCTGAATGTTGTAGATGAACTTTTCTTTTTTTCCCATGACGCTAGTTATTGGTCAATGTGACTGAATTTGCGGATTCTTTCTCTGGATATGTTGCTGAGATGGGACCGTAAAATAGCTTCCTTCGTGGTTCTTACTGGCGTGGAAATAGTGTAAGCTGCGACCAAATTAGTTCAGTGTGTTGATTCATCCAAAAATTTACATCTTTTTTTTTCCACATTATCAACATACGCCCTTTGGTTCACACTCCTTTTTTCTAGCAATTGCAGGAAACAATGAAGGAAAATTGACCGTTTTTCAAAAAAAATTGCTTTGTTTTGCCTCACTTTTGGAGCAATAGAATGCAAATATCGAAACAGAATTCCAGATTGTAGCATTCTTTAAATTTTTTTTAACTGTTTCTTAACTAAAAAACAAGTTTAAAGAACCTTATATCTGATAATGCTCCATGTTTTTTGCTTTTAAATACAAATACTTATGATGACCGCACGCGAAATTCGCCAGGCTTTTCTCGATTTTTTCGCTTCCAAAGCACATAAGATTGTTCCCTCGGCCCCACTGGTGAACAAGGATGACCCTACTTTGATGTTCACCAATGCGGGGATGAACCAGTTTAAAGACTACTTCCTCGGCAACCAAACCCCAGAAGTGCGGCGCATCGCCGATACCCAAAAATGCCTGCGGGTATCCGGTAAACACAACGACCTCGAAGACGTTGGTTACGATGGTACGCACCATACCATGTTCGAGATGTTGGGCAACTGGTCTTTTGGAGATTATTTCAAAGAAGAAGCCATTGCCTGGAGCTGGGAATTGCTGACCGATAAATTGGGCCTGGATAAAGAGCGCCTCTATGCAACTGTATTTGAAGGTGACCCTACCGCAGGTATCCCTGCTGACGACGAAGCCCTCGAATTCTGGTTGCGCGTGTTGCCTAAAGAACGGATCCTTTACGGCAACAAAAAAGACAACTTCTGGGAGATGGGCGACACTGGGCCTTGTGGCCCTTGTACCGAAATCCACTACGATACCCGCAGCGATGAAGAAGTGGC
>JAIXOO010000450.1 GCA_027486765.1 Saprospiraceae bacterium | reverse complement strand
GTGCTCTCAAATTTTACCGCTTTTTTATGCCTTGAACCTAGTCAGGGCGGAGAGCCCTGTTTCAAATGTTTATCGCTAAACCAGGGTGGGCTAATTATCAGCACCCGCGACCTTCAAGATAGCCTGGTCCTGAGTAAAATCAGCCCCAACCCTTTCCGCGAAAGGGTCATGATCGAGTTGAAATTTAAAGAGTTGATCGATTTGTCGAATGCGCGTATCGCGGTTTACAACCATCTCGGGCAAGTGGTGCGTACTTTTAGCGATGTGCCCAAAGGTAAAGTGCAGGACCTGGAATTGCACTGGGATGGAACCAGCGATGGGGTAGGGGAGGTGCCGCCGGGTGTGTACATCTTCCGCTTGCAAACGCCGGGTGGGCAGTATAGTCGGAAGTTGGTGAAGTTGGATCGTTGAGATGGTAATAAAATGCGTTACCTAATAATAACGCGATTGCTGGATTATGTACATCGATAACGCATCATGTGCGACTTCTACGAAGTCGTAAAAGACGCATACACCACGAATCTTTCTACAAATGTGCGACTTCTCCGAAGTCGATCCAATGACTTCGGAGAAGTCACACATTTGTAGAAAATGATCATAGGTGGTTGACGTTTTACGACTTCGGAGAAGTCGCACATAATGCACTAGTTAATTCAAAATTCAGGTTAAAATAGAAAGCCCAAATGCAGCGTCTTTGCATCTGGGCTTTCCTTGTTTATAACTCATAGATCTATTTTAAGCACCAGCCACCAACTCCTTCGCCTTCGCCACTGCCTGATCTAGCCCAGCCGCATTTTTTCCACCTGCAGAAGCAAAATTGGCTTGACCACCGCCGCCGCCGTCGATTTCTTTGGCTAGTTCGCGCACCATATTGCCCGCGTGTAATTTTTTGCCTTCCACCAGCGATTTGCTGATGGTGACCATCACCATGGGCTTGTCGTTGATCACGGCACCAAATACAATCACGGCGTTGCCCAACTCATTGTCGATTTGGGCCGCCAGGTTTTTCAGCGCAGCCGAATCGTTGATCGTCAAGCGGGCACTGATGAACTGTACACCATTTACCGTTTCTGCTTTGGCAATCAGGCCATCCTTGAGCGCAAAGGCCTGAGCTGCCACGAGGCGCTCGATTTCTTTGCGCAGTTCCTTGTTTTCATCTTGCAGGGTAGCCACGGCTCTGGCCGCTTCGCCCTTGCTCTTGAGGATGCTGCGGATGGCTTCCAATTCGCGCAACTCACTACGCACAAAAGCTTCGGCATGCGTGGCGGTAATGGCCTCGATGCGGCGTACCCCCGCAGCTACGGCGCCTTCGGAG
Organism: Saprospiraceae bacterium; assembly: GCA_027486765.1. Taxonomy (GTDB): domain Bacteria; phylum Bacteroidota; class Bacteroidia; order Chitinophagales; family Saprospiraceae; genus Haliscomenobacter. Next base: position 1,595 of record JAIXOO010000450.1, on the reverse strand, counting down.
AGAATTTTAAATAAACCAATTTGGCCCGTGGCTTGCACATGCGTTCCACCGCACAATTCGCGGCTGAAAGTGGGATCAAAAGTGATCATGCGCACGACGTCGCCGTATTTTTCCCCAAAAAGCATCATCGCACCCGAATTGCGGGCTTCTTCGATGGGCATGTTGCGGTTTTCATCGAGGGGGATATTGGCGCGGATTTTTTCGTTGACCATGTCCTCAATCTCCCGTAATTCTGCGTCACTTACTTTTTGGAAGTGGTTGAAGTCGAAACGCAAACGCTGGTCATCCACGTTTTGCCCCTTTTGCGTCGCGTGGTGACCAAGAATGCGGTGCAGCGCGGCGTGCATGAGGTGAACTGCGGTGTGGTTGGTAGAGATCGCCTGGCGCAGCTCAGCATCCACTACCGCTTTGACGGGCAGTTGCAGATTGGCTGGGAACTCGTCCACGATATGGATGATCAGGTCATTCTCCTTTTGGGTGTCCAGTACATTGATGCGGTCGGCACCTACAATGAGGTAACCTTGGTCGCCCGCCTGACCGCCACTTTCAGCGTAGAAAGGGGTGGCTTGCAGCACCAATTGGTACTGATCCTGGTTTTTGACATTGACGGTGCGGTATTTCAGCACCACGGTGTTTTCGACCACCAGGGTGTCGTAACCTTCAAATTTTACCTCGCCATCATTCACGCTCAGCCAGTCGCCGACCACTTTGGCGGCATCGGCCCGGGAGCGTTCCTTCTGCTTTTGCAAGGCTGCTTCAAAGCCCACCATGTCGACCGGGATGTTTCCTTCCTGAGCCAATAGTTGAGTCAGGTCGATCGGGAAGCCGAAGGTATCGTAAAGGTCAAACGCATCTTCCCCTTTGATTTTGCCAGAAGACTTGTCCAAATCGGCAAAACGTTTCAAACCTTTCTCCAAAGTATTCAAAAACGCAGTTTCTTCACTCTCAATGATGCGGGCTACCTGAGTTTGCTGCGCTTTCAATTCCGGGAAAGCAGCGGCAAAAGCATCCGCCAGCATCGGGATTAGCGTATGCAGAAAAGGCTGCTTGATGTCCAAAAAAGAATAATAATATCGGACAGCCCGGCGCAAAATGCGGCGAATCACGTACCCGGCACCAGAGCTACTGGGCAATTGCCCATCGGCGATGGTAAACGCAATGGCGCGGATGTGGTCGGAAATGACCCGCATGGCGATGTCCGACTTGGCGTCGCGCTCGTAACTAAAGGTGTATTTTTTGCCCGAAACCTTTTCAATATATTGAATAAAGGGGGTAAAGACATCCGTATCGTAAGTTGCTTTTTTGCCCTGCATGACCATACAGAGGCGTTCGAAACCCATGCCGGTATCTACGTGTTGCTCGGGCAGGACTTCCAGCGACTTATCGGCTTTGCGGTTGAACTGGATGAATACGTTGTTCCAAATTTCCACTACTCCCGAGCCATCCACATTCACGAGGCCAGCTCCGGGCGTTTTGGCCACTTCTTCATCGCTGCGGGTATCGTAGTGGATTTCGGTACAAGGGCCACAAGGCCCAGTGTCGCCCATCTCCCAGAAGTTGTCTTTTTTGTTGCCGTAAAGGATCCGTTCTTTAGG
>JAIXOO010000491.1 GCA_027486765.1 Saprospiraceae bacterium | reverse complement strand
CCATCGTGCACGCTTTTGCGTCTGTAGACGCGGGGATAATGGTAAAGGTCGTGAGACCTGTACCAGCGTTTACACTTGCGCCAGCGGGGTCAATAAACACACTCTTGCGCCAGCGGGAGCCACCAATTACGCAGGCGGAAATACCTGCTGCCGTAGGAGCTTGGGACTCTTACATCAGCAGAGTTACTGCATCAACTTCTTTTCTTTTTCCTCTGCTTCTTTCTAGCTTCTTCTTCCTTTTGTCGGAGTAAGTATTGAATCATGTAATAAAAAATAAAAGGACAAATGAATGGAAATATTGAAATAATAAGTGATAACTCCGTGTTTTTCTCTGGAAAAAGTACAACTTTAGTTTTTGCATCGTAGATAACTTTAATCTTTTTCCCCACATAATATTCGCCTGTAACACAACTTTTTCTGGATATTTCCAAAACAAATCTTTCTCCTTTTATTGTCACGCCAATTCTATTATGTTTACCTAAACAAAAAGAAGGCGCAGATACCACTTCCACTAAAGTTATATACCCATTTTTTTTCGCTCTGTACTTTTTGTACTCTTGAGAAAAAATAAGTACGCCGATGCAAAAAAATGATAAAAACACCAAAATCCACCATCCAATTGATTTCATGTTATCGAGGTTTATAAATTAGTGGTTTAATAACGTTAGTGTTGTCTCTTCGAACAGTCACAGGAACTAATGGTTTTGGTGAAGATAAAGGGCTATTACCCCGAACAGAATTTGATCCGCTCGGCTAAGTCTTCCCATTAATACCCAAGCACAACGCTGGTGCAGTGTCTCATGACCTGCACCCATTATTCCCGCGTCTACAGACGCATGAATATGCACCATGCCAAGAAAGAAGCGCTAATCATCAGTGATTTTGATTCGTGCTTTTCTCGTACCATCGTGCACGCTTTTGCGTCTGTAGACGCGGAGATAATGGTACAGGTCGTGAGACCTGTACCAGCGGTGCATACTTGCGCCAGCGGGGGTGCGTAATGTCAGTCAATAATCCAAAACGAATTGTTTTGATTGATTAAGTGAAGGTTTTTTTTCATAATAGATGACCCAAATACTATCGCCTTGGTTTATTTTTTCATTGTCATAAAAACCTTCATATTGGCTTTCGTGAACAACAAACCTGTAAAAGCAACGAATTGTCCCTTTTGAACCAACTGCAGATTTTCTGTAGACTAATGCCTTTGTTTCCATCCCACAGCATTTTAGCTTTTGAATATTTATCTCAGGCCTTAATAACAACAACCAAATAGCAATTAAGGCTATAGCAGGCCAAATTAGTTTGCGAAAACTTCCGTCCTTACTTTTGATTTTCATATGCACTGTCACTTTTACGCTTAGCTGATTCAGAACCCGCTGGCACAAGTGTTCATAAGACTAAGCTATTCAAAATCAACTCACAACATTGCGCTACCGCTGGTTCAACGTCTCCAGACTTGAACCAATATCCGGGCGTCTCCAGACGCAAAAGTATGCACAATGTATAACAAAAATCACAAGTCTTTGGTTGGAGCGAGTTGGTTTTTAAAGATTAAAGAACTCATTTTCTTTTGATTACACACATCAAGAGACGTGCTATCGCTGGTACAAGTATGGAGACTTGTACCAGCGGTAGCACGATATTTTTTGGTTGAGGTTGGAAGACTTGAACTAGCGGATCAAAGTGTGTCGCACAATGGTCAAGGGTCCTATTTCCCAAGTTGATGAATGGTACCTTGTATTGATCCCTTCAATGGCTCACCTTTGGCGTTTTTGATCTTGTAATCGATGGTAATTACATCCACTTTTTCCAAGTTTTTGATGCTCAATGTCAAACTACTGCCCTCTGCTTGAGCTTTTGTCACTTCCAGAACTTTCTGGTCCAATCGTTCCGAACCGTATTTTTTACTCCTCAGCAATTGCCAGGTTTTTACTGCAAAATTGGTCAAATCGGCAGCAGCAGTTTGGTCCAGTGGGGTAGCAAAATCCAGGACAATACTCTTTTCGAGCACCTTCATTTTAATCGGAATCGGGAGTGTTTTGCCCGTATACCGAACCCGATACAAGCCGCCCCCGCGCATCATTTGGTTGGTGCCCCAAGCCGACATTCCGCAAGCATACAGTTGGCCATCAGTTGGATTAAACCTGCCGCGCATGACCCCGGTAAGGAATTTTATTCCCGGCAAATCTATCACCGCCCCTTGTTCCTGTCCATTTACGGTTTCTTTTAACACGTACTGAATTTTGCCATAGCCGTAAGAAAGGCTCAGCAGGCCACCGTTCAAGGCACCCCATTTTTTGCTGTCTACCCACACCATTTCGGAGGGCGAGCGGTCGTAGTTCATATCGACCCACACCAAGGGTTGCTCCATGGCTGCTCTTGACGAATCTTTGGGTGGATTGTAGCCCCACATATTGCCGTAAAATTTCCCTACCCCTTTGACCCAATTGATCCGGTTCATCGGGTTCCAATAGCCCTGCTGATCGGTCACGATAAAGCTACCGTCAGGATTGATACAAACACCATTGGCGGCTCTAAAACCCGTGGCGATGATGTCCGTTCTGGAGCCGTCGGCACTGACTTTTAGCAAAGTACCGTGTTGTGGAATGAGCGCCTCCCTGGCGTGTCTGCCACTTTTGGCATAATAAAAGTTGCCTTCCTGATCGGTTTGCAGGCCCATCGCAAATTCATGGAAATGATCGCTTACCTGATGGTCATGGTTGAAGCTTTCGTAAAAGTCGGTTTCCATATCTCCGTTCAAATCCCGCAGCAGCACCAATTGGTCTCGACAAGTAACGTAGATTTTTTCAGCCACTATTTTAATGCCCAGAGGTTGGAACAGCCCCGAACCAATTCGTTGCCAGGTCAACACCCCTTTGGGGTCTAAAAGTCCCTTGATCACCCAAATGTCACCATCGGTAGCACAGGCAGCTGCGGTATTGGCATCTTTGAAGAAATCAATGCCACTCAATTTCATGCGACAAGCCCAGGGATTTTCGAAAGGTGGGGTCAGTTGATCAATGGCAAATGGGCCATCTTCTTTCCCCTTGATCACGGCGGTTTTTATGGTTTCAGGATAATGAGCACGGCTTTTTCCTGAAGTGTATTTGACCAAGGATTCGGGCTCAGCCCAATTCTGCTTAGAAAAGTCGGCATCCTTGTCTCCAATCATTACACAAATTTTTACCGGGTTTTTGGCATTGATCTGTAGGAAGATTTGCCCATTCTCCTCTACCAGGGTAGCTCCTTTACCCGAGACATTTACTTTGGCTGGTAAATTGGCCACCCGCATTTTTAATATGGAATTGGAAGGTGAAACATTCAGGGTACGGGTAAAAATGGATGAGTTGACGAGCCCGAATTTTTCTAAAATAGCCGATTCGCCAACGGTATACGCAAGGATAACTTGGTCTTCAAAATGATAAAGGCCCTGGTAATTGGCCCAGGATTTGGGCAAAGGCCCAAATTTTCTTCCATCACGGGCTACGAAGCGAGGATCGTCAAATTGTCCGGTTGTTGGGTTGGCCCACCCCGGGCCTACGGGCGTTTCAAAGTGGAGTTTGCCGATGGTTCGTGGGTAAGTTTCGTGCTTGTCATTGAGCAATATGGCATTCCAATCGATAAAACCTGCGCCGGTGTATGCCCCCGCCACGCGCATGAGGTCGTGGTCAAAAATCATCCAGGCTTTGCCTTTCGAAACCCCACCTGCCCCTTTGTCCAACCGTACCGCGATACCTTTGTAAGCAAAATTGTTTTTCGAGTAGTCTTCATCGCGGAAAGGGGATGGGCCGGGGGAGTGATAGCGGGGAATCCCCGTTTTTTCGTCGGCCAATTCGTAAGTATTGATCAGGAAATTCCCATAATCCATGTCGGCCCATGGCTGATAAGGTTTAAGGGCGGGCCCTCTCGAAGTACCTTTGGGCAGCGCAGCAAGGTATTCGGGTGTTACTGGTGCAAGCGGTGACGTTTTATTTTTGGCTACCAATTTGGTTTGGATGTAGTGGATTACGTCGTATTTTTCTTGGGGACTGAGCGTCACTTGTGGTGGCATGGCGCCATAGCCCTGAGTAAGGGTTCGGTACATGGTATAGGCATCATTGCCTGCTTTAAATGGCTCTGACCAAAACTTTAAGGACATCGGAATGGAGCCTTCGTTTTCTTCATCTCCATGGCAATTGATGCAGTTGGCATTGTAGATTCTTTCCCCCCGCGCCAATGCTTTATTGTCCAAATCGCGGATAAAGCCTGCGTGATCCAGGTTTTTCTCGGTAGCTGCCAGGTCTTTTGTAGTAAGACGATTGGCAGTCTTATTGCCCGTTTTGCAGTTGATCAAAATCAATACCAGTACAAACAAAACATAGAAATGGCTCTTTTTCATCTTAATGCAGGTTTTTATAGGGGCGATAGATTTGCTTTACCAGACTGATCCAGGAAAATCTACTTGCCCAACACAAACGTAGAGCACTGGCCATAACCCTGATCATTCAGTGGCAATAAGATACACACCCCTTTCATACTGCGATTGTTGAGCATAAAAACAAATAGGTGGATGTCGTACATTGCCTGGTTGTTGAAGTACAATTGGCCTTCTCCCGTAAAGATATTGGATTGACTCAGGCCGGCTTCGAGGTGAACCGATCCAACCAGTCCATTGGACCATCCGGCTTTTAGGCAAATGGTGCCATTGTTGTAATCGATATTGCCAAGGGTGAGCCAGGAATCTCCGAATTTATTGGAGGTGCGGTTCCAGGTTTTGCCCCGGTAAGTACCTTGAAAAGAGGTGTAATTGTCAACGGCATAAAACGGGATGTCATTAAAGAAAGCATCAGGAACAATTTTCCCCGGGTTGCTGCTCCCGTAAGTTCCATTGGTGGTATTTCGGTACCAATCCACAAAATTCATGATTCTGGCCTGGTCTATAAGTGCCGCATCGATGGGGCTCTGGGCATGGGAGTGCAGGGCACAAAACAGCAGTGTGGCGAGGAGGGTGTACGTGAAAAAGGGCTTCATAAGTGATACCAATTTAAGGTTCAAGGTAGGGTATTTATTGGACACCGAGTGGTATACCAAACTCGAGTTTGTTTCTTATTGAGTCAAATATAATGGTCTTTGAGCAAAAATCCTCAAGCCTGCTATCAGGTTGTCGATCAAGCTATGTAGGTTTTCTGCTGACATGCGGTGATGCGATGTTGGCGGTAGTACTTTTGTCCTCGGCTAGTCTGTCTTGTTAAAGTCTTCCTCCAAAATTCCATAAAAATAGTTGTCTTTCCATTGTCCTCTGATTGGTAACTTTTTTCTTTTCATTCCCTCTCGTGTCATACCTACTTTTTCAAGAACT
>JAIXOO010000232.1 GCA_027486765.1 Saprospiraceae bacterium | reverse complement strand
TTGCCCAGTCTTTCGACTCATCCAATTTCATCTCGCAATATCGAAATCAGCATTCCCGCAGATGCCAAACCGGAAAAAGTGTTGCTCGATCCTCAAACCGTATTGCTGGCAAGTTGGGATTTTGAAGAATTCAAACCTTTAAGCACTAACAAAAAATGATTACACTTATCTGGATTTCCCTCGCTGTTCTAACCATAGCCTACAGCATCGTTTTCATCAATGATGTCAATAAACACAAAAATGAACTCGAAGACAGCAGTTGGCTCAAAACGGGCTTGATCGGGTCTGTGGTCAATTTTTTTGACGTTTTGGGCATTGGCGCTTTTGCCCCTCAAACGGCCTTACTGAAGTTTACGAAACAAACCGAAGACCGCCTCATCCCCGGCACCATGAATGTGGCCAATACCATTCCGGTTTTGATTCAGGCCCTGATTTTTATTACCGTGATTGAGGTGGAACCATTGACCCTCGTGCTGATGCTGGCTTCCGCCGCGGCAGGTGCGATACTAGGGGTAGGCGTGGTGGCTAAACTGCCGGAAAAAACGATCCGGCGCATCATGGGCTTTGCGCTGTTGGTGACTGCCGGTTTTATGTTGGCCCGCAACATGGATTGGATCCAGGGTGGAGGTACTGCTATTGGTTTAAATGGCAGCAAATTGATCATTGGCGTAGTGGTCAACTTCATTTTGGGGGCTTTGATGACGGTGGGTATTGGATTGTACGCACCCTGCATGGCCCTGGTTTTTGCCCTGGGCATGTCGCCTCAGGTGGCTTTCCCGATCATGATGGGCTCTTGTGCGTTTTTGATGCCACCTGCTTCCATTCGTTTCATCCGCGAGGGTGCCTACAACCGCAAGGCTGCGGTGGGCATGGCTATACCCGGTATCTTTGCGGTACTCATCGCCGCTTTTGTTGTCAAATCACTACCACTAGACACCTTGCGTTGGGTGGTGATTGTGGTGATTTTGTATACTGCGGGGGTGATGTTGCGGGCGGGTTACCAAAAATTGGAGTAAGCGCTACAACTCCCTAAAATTGAGTGTATTTTTATTAAACAAAATTCGAACCATGAGAAATATTTGCCTCTTCTTCCTCCTTGCCATTTCCTGTCAAGCCATCGGCCAAAACGCCGACTCGATCTGGATTGTCAACAACTACACGAAAAAAGAAGTGTCGATTCCGATGCGGGACGGCATAAAGTTGTTTACCTCCATCTACATGCCCAAAGACAAGAGCGAAAAACATCCAATCTTGTTGAGCCGAACGCCTTATTCCTGTGCGCCTTATGGGGAAACGGCTTTTTCCCCGGTTTGGAATGGCTACCTCAAAAACTACTTCCGGGAAGGCTACATCATGGTAACTCAGGATGTACGCGGCCGCTGGATGAGTGAGGGGGAATACGTGAACATCCGCCCGTTTAACCCCAACAAAAAAGGAATGGAAATCGATGAGGCAAGTGATTCTTACGATGCCATCGATTGGCTGCTGAAAAACCTGCCCGACAACAACGGCAACGTAGGCGTTTTCGGCATTTCTTATCCTGGTTTTTACTCCACCATGGCGGCCGCCAGCAACCATCCGGCCCTAAAGGCAGTGAGCCCACAGGCCCCGGTTACCAACTGGTTCATTGGTGACGACTTTCACCACAATGGCGCTTTTTTTCAACTGGATGCCTTTGGCTTTTACTCAGGTTTTGGCCAGCCTCGACCCAAGCCGACTACGGTTGGGCCCAAAGAGTTCAACTACAGCAGCCACGACAATTACAAATTTCACCTGGAAGCAGGCAGTTTGAAAGGTCTTACGAAATACATGGGCGACAGCATTGCCTTTTGGAAAGAGTTGATGGTACACCCCAATTACGATGCCTGGTGGAAAGCCCGGGATGCCCGCAATGCCACCAAAAACCTGCAACCCGCCATGCTCTGGGTGGGAGGTTTGTTCGATGCGGAGGACTGCTGGGGTGCCTGGAATGCCTACCTGGCGGCGGAGCAAAACAACCCGGGCAAGGCCTTCAATAAAATTGTGGAAGGCCCCTGGTACCACGGGCAATGGGCCAGCAACGACGGCACCCATTTGGGCAATGTGCAGTTTGGCAGCAATACCGCTACCTGGTATCAGCAAAACATCGAAATTCCCTTCTTCAATTATTTCCTTAAGGGCAAGGGTGATGTGTCAAAAATTGCAGAAGCCAGTGTATTCATCAGCGGGGCCAATGAATGGAAGACCTTCAACCAATGGCCACCTGCCGGGAAAGAGGATAAAGCCATGTACTTGCAGGCCAATGGAAAACTGGGCTGGACCAAACCTACTGCCGCCCAAGGTTTCGCTACCTACCTCAGTGACCCCGCCAAACCCGTGCCCTACACCGAGGACGTACATTTCAACCGCAGCAGAACTTACATGAGCGATGATCAGCGTTTTGCGGCCAGAAGGCCGGATGTTTTGGTTTTTCAAACCGACAATTTGACCGAGGATGTGACCATTGCGGGCAATGTTGTGGCTGACCTAATGACCAGCATTTCCACCACGGATGCCGATTTTGTGGTCAAAATAATCGACGTATTCCCCGATGACATGGGCTACAATGCTGTGAATATTTATGCGGAAGCGGATGCGGCTCCAATCTATCCGATGGGTGGGTATCAAATGTTGGTCAGAGGAGAAGTGTTCCGGGGGCGGTATCGGAAGAGTTTAGAAACGCCAAGCGCTTTTGTGCCCAATAAAGTCGAACAGGTAAAATTTGAATTGCCAGCCCTTGCGCATACCTTCAAAAAAGGCCACCGGATTATGGTACAGGTGCAAAGCAGTTGGTTTCCACTCGTGGATCGTAACCCGCAGCAGTTCATCAATATTTACCAATGCAACGAGCAGGATTTTATCAAGAGCAATGTGAAGATTTTCCACAATAGTTTGTATGCGTCGAAGATTGTTTTGCCGGTGTTGAAATAGGGTAGCTGCCCCAACAGGAGTCATCGAGAATTTTACAGAACATCGAGCGAACTATTTTTAAGTACAAACTTCAATTGAACCTTGGTGATTGCTTAGGTGATTCCTTGAGTGCCTTAGGTTTCTTAGGTGGTAAAAAAGAAGAGCCTTGCGGAGCGAGGCATAATTTCACCACCTAAGAAACCTAAGGCACTCAAGGAATCACCTAAGGAAATTATACGTTCTCTGTATTTCCAACTAGCAACTTTTATACACTACACTCACCCCTTCCTCCAACATCGCCTCAATCCGCTTAGCCGACTTGGTGACCGAAAGCCCTCCCAAATTGGTACAGCGCAACGTATGGTGAATTTGATCCCCAACCGCCTTCATCGTTTCGATCACCTCATCCAGCGGGATCAATTGCAGGTAATTGGACAAGGCCATGTTGGCGCTAGACATTGCGTTGCTGGCCGCCATCACGTTGCGACCCAAGCAAGGCGCTTCCACTCGGTTTCCAATGGGATCACAAATGATGCCTAAGGAGTTTTGCAGGGCCATGGAGGCCGCAGCCAACGCTTGTTCCAGAGTACCGCCTTTCATGCCTACCAATGCGGCAGCGGCCATGCCACCACCCGATCCAGTTTCGGCCATACAGCCACCTACCTCAGCTGCAAAAGTAGCGTGCGCCGCAATGAAGACCCCAATGAGCCCGGCAGCCAGCATGGCTTTGACGATTTCGTCTTCGGGCAAACCCAGGGAATGAGCGGTTCCAAACAATGCTCCCGGCAGAGCGCCACAAGACCCAGCTGTGGGTGCTGCCACAATCACACCCATCGAACTTTTGACTTCCATCATGGCCGAAACGTAAAGGATGATGCGGTTGTTGGCATCGCCACCGATCAGTTTTTCGGCGTCTAATTGGGCTTTGAATTGCAGTGATTGGCTGCCCAAAATCCGGTCGGCGTAGTGGGTGCCTTTTAAGCCCAATTCAATGGCATTGCCCATGATGCGGATGATGCTGCGCATTTTTTCAAAAACGACTTGGGCAGAAATATTGCCACGGGCACTTTCATAGTCTACGGCCAATTCCCAGAGCGCTTTGTTTTTGTCTGTGTTGTACTCCAGCATCTCCGCGCAGGTGATGAAAGGCACTTGCAGGTTTTGGCGCGCCATTACGGGCAATACGGGTTTGAGGTATTTGAGGAAAGCCACGCCTTCCATGCTGAGTAGTTCCTGGCAAATGATGGCGTCTGGGAAACTTTGCGCTTTGACTTGAATGAAACTGTATTCCTCACCATGCCGAAATTGGATCTCGTCGTAGGGAATGGATGCCTGGAGATAAGGGATGATCTGGTCTGGCTTCGTGCAATAAATCAAGGTCTCAAAATAATCCCCCGCCATGGAAACCCCCACGCCGTCGATGTTGATCACTTCAATCATGCCGCCACCCGTAGAAATGGCGGTGAGCCTGCGAATTTCCCGGGCATTGCTCAGGGTGATTTTGTAGGTATTGGGGTGATCGGCGTTGATGTCACAGATGTTGATGCTGACTTTGATGCCAGCGGCCTCCAGGTATTTTTCGGATTCGGGAAGGCGCTCATCATAGGCCTCCCAACCCAGAAAACCACCAAACAACCCCATGTCCGAACCCTGGCTTTTGTGGGTAGTGGCCAGTGAGCCATTCGGGTCAAATTCGATGAAGATGTCCTGGATGTTTTCATCCATCAGGTCGCGGCACAGGCGGGCAATCCGCAAGGAGGCCGCGCAATGCGAACTGGAAGGTCCACGCATGACCGGGCCAATGACGTCGTTGAAGATGCTGGGAAAGGTGCTCATGGATGATGATGGTTTTGATGGTTAAGAGTCAATTCATTAATTATTCACTGCGCAGCGCCTTCACCGGATTGGCTAAAGCAGCCTTCACACTCTGCAAACCAATCAAAATGGCCGTGACCAGAGCCAATCCCAGCAAGGAAGCTGCAAAAACCAAGGGTGACAATTCGATGTGGTAAGCATAATTTTCCAGCCAGCCACGCAGCAAATACCAAGCGATTGGGCAGGCCGCTATCCCTGCAACCAATAAAATAAGCAGAAACTCTTGCAAAAACAGCCCAATGATGCCCGATACCGAAGCCCCCAAGACCTTGCGCACCCCCACCTCTTTCTCCCGCCGTTGCAGATTGAGCGATACGAGACCAAGTACTCCCAGCAATGCAATCAACAAGGCTAGCGCACTTGCCGCATAGGCCGATCTTTTCATTTGCAACTCCATGGCATAAATTTCCGCCAAAGTATCGTCCATAAACGTGTACTCAAAGGCGCTGCCGGGCATTAGTTCGGCCCACTTCTTTTGTAGGGCAGCCAAGTGTTCACTCATTCTTTCTGGTTCGATTTTGAAAGACAAATAACGGTACAAAACACTACTTTGTAAAGGAAACACCACCATTGGCTGGATCGGAGTAGCCATAGAGCCAAAGTGGAAATCCCGCAGTACCCCTTTGATTGTGTACAGCGTTGGATCTCCGGGGAGGCGCAAAGTTTGGCCGATGGCCGATTCAGCATCTGGGAAACCAATCGCTAGTGCGGCCCGTTCGTTCAATACCACTTTGGTGTAATTCCGGCCATTTGGATTGAAGTACTCCCCCTCCAACAGCGAAAGCTGGTAAGTGTTGAGGTAATGCTCATCGACGGTCAGCTGTTGGCAGACGACGGCGGTGGTGGAATCTGTGCCTACTCGATAGACGGAAGGCTGGCCATTGTTGTTGCCGTTGGGAATTTCAAAGGATAGTGAGGCGCTGCGCACCCCGGGCAGCTTGGCCATTTCGTCGCGTACGGTCAACATTTTGCGCAGGCCTTCCTGGCTCCAGTCGCGAGGTACTTGGGCAGTTACGACAAACTCATGGTTGTAGCCGATGTTTTTGCCAAAAAAATAATTGACCTGGGCCGCCACAACCAGCGCCGCGATGATGACCAAATTCGCAATCCCAAATTGGAATCCAACCAGGTATTTGCGCAGGTGCAGGCTTTGATTGGCCGTCCCTAGTTTCCCTTTCAAAGACTCGACCGTGCGCATCGAAGACAGGAAGAGGGCCGGATACAGGCCCGCCAAGAGGCCGACTACGAGCACCAAAGCGAGGGGTAAGAGGGCAAAAATCGTCGGGAACGCGGTTAGAACAGGCAAGCTTTTGCCCACGATCTGCTCAAAAGGCATTTGGGCCAGTGGGTACGTCAAAAAGGCCAGCACAGTGGCCACCGTAACCAAGAGTAAGGATTCCGCCAGGAACTGGATCGCCAATTGTTGCTTCAAGCCGCCGAGTGCCTTGCGCACCCCGATCTCGCGAATGCGCGACCCTGAGCGCCCAATGGCCAGATTGATGAAGTTGAAGATGGCCATGACCAGGATGAAAATCCCCACCGACGACAGGGCGAACAACATCCGCTTGACCAAAGCTTTGTTTTTTTGCAAGTGGTAATCCTTCAGGGCAATGGGGCGCACCGTCAGGTTTTCTTTTTCCAAATCGGTGCCCTCCCGTTGGATGAGTTGTTGGATCGGTTTTTCCAAATCTGCGCCGGTCACGCCAGGCCGCAATTCGAGGTAAGTGGGGTAAATGATGTTGTTCCAATCATTCACATTCCGATCAAAAAAGTACCGTGCGGTGGTGAACGAGATGAAGAGGCTGTTCGGTTCGGTGGTACCAAGCAAATTGGTGACGGAGTTTTCCGGAATTTCGCCCAGTACCCCTGTGATGAGAAATTCATGATTGCCGCCCGTAAAATTTTGGATGCTAAGAGTTTGACCAAGCACATCGGTTTTTCCAAAATATTTGAGTGCCCTTTCCGCAGTGATCACCACAGAATACGGTGCCTTCAAGGCGCTGTTGGGGTCACCGTGCAGGAGTCCAAAACCAAACATGGTGAGCAAGGTGCTGTCCCCAATTTGAATACCTTCCCGGAATACCTTGTCACCCTTCGCAACCCCAGACTTGATGCCATCCCAACGGTAATAATTGGCTATCAGGTGTGGGTAAACTTCTTTCAACCGTTTACCCAGCGGCCCAGCGGAGGTGATGTCCATGCCAATGTTGGGGTTTTTCCAGATGCTGGTCAGGAAATATTGCCGTTCAGCATGGTGCAGCTGTTGGTTTACTTGCAACTCGCCCCAGACATGGGCGCCTATGAGCAAAGAAAACAAGATGCCGGCCCACAATCCGAGTACGTTGAGGGCGGAATAAAACCCGTTTTTGCGGATGTTCCGGTAGGCGAGTTTGAGGTGATTTTGCAGCATGTATTGTTTTTATGGATGGACTTTTACTTAAAAATAGCAATCTCTGCGGATAATAGTCGTATTTCTGGGGAGAAGTGTTTCTGGGTCGAATTATTCAAAACAATTTGAGCAATTTAACCTACTGGAAAGACATAAGGAACGGTTTCAAAATAAAGTAACAATTCGACTGGACTCTTTTTCGATTTTGCTACTTTATTCTGAACCCGTTCCTAAGTAATCCTCTCAAGCACACAATAATCCAAAGCTAAGCATTATCTTTACTGATACTTCATTGCGGAAGCAATTATTCATTCGTTCCACAACCAGCGTGCATAGTAGATGAGAGCTTTTTTTGTCCTTTTAACTTTCCTGCTCCTGCCTTTGCTTTCCACTGGCCAATCCACAGAAATTGACAGTATGAAGCAATTGTTACCCCGTCAGGTTGGTGTAACACGGCTCAATACTTTGCTTGGGCTCTCGTATCTGCTTTTTGATTTCAGCATTGATGATGCCCATCGATATGCCTTACATGCACTTAAAGAGGCAAAAAGAATAGAGAATAGACCCGGAGAAAAACATGCACTATCCCTCATCGGAGAATACCATTATAATCTCGGTGACAACAAAAAAGCGCGCGAATTTTTACAACAAGCAGATCAAATTAGCTTAAAAGAAGGTGGCAAACTGTATACGGCATACAACTACATTATTGGTGCAAATATTTACCTGGAAGAGTCTCGCCTTGATTTTGCTAAAATATATTTCGAGAAAGCGTTAAAACTTCTTGAGCATGAGCGCCATTATAGAATAAGATATTACGGCTACTTCTGTTACGCCACTTTATTATATGATCTGAATCGATTGGATGAATCCAAAAAAATTCTGGAAGACCTCTATACAAGTGCTGTAAAAAATAATGCAACGTTGAACCAGGCTGAATTGCTTACTGAACTTGGGGCGATAGAAAACAGAAAAGATGAATATAAAAAAGCCTACGCTTATTTGAAACAAGCGGAACCATTGTTACCAAAAAATAAGTATAGCTATGTGAAATTTTATTACCTCTATCATCTCGCCAATGTCGAATTCAATATGGGGAACAATGCTGCGGCAATTACCCACCTCAAAGCGGTGCTTTCTATCAAAGAAATAGACCAGTATGAAGACGTCAAGGCCGATATGAACATTCTAGCGGGGAAAGTACATTTGGATCGTGGAGAGCTGCACCAAGCACTCAAATATTATCTCGATGCAGTGGCATTGTTTGAGCATCAGGGGCTTCGTAGAGATTTAGGGAGGGCCTATTGTGATGTGGCCTGGCTTTATTTCAAACAATACAATGATCAAGAATGCATCAATTTTGTCAATAAGGCTCTGGAAATCGGAACGGCTGTTCAGGATGATTATGGCATTGCACGAGCTCATTCTATCCTGGGTTCGCTCTATACTGCACAGGAAACATATGAAAAAGCAATCCGTGAACACGAATATGCATTGGGCCTCAGGCAAAAATTGAAGTCGCGGTCCGGGATCGCCGATACCTATTACAATCTTAGCTCTGTTTACGAAAAAAGTGGCCAGATAGATCGCGCCATATCTTATGCCAATAAAAGTATGGAGTTAGACAATGAGTTGGGCAACGTTGTGAATATAGGAATGGGATACAAAAAAATCGCCTCCTTGTCTATTTTGAAAAAGGATTACGGCACTGCTAAACTATTTCTACACAAAGCCATGGAATTGGCAAATCAAGCAGCCTTGACCGAACTAAAGAGAGACGTAAATTTGTTGTTTGCGAAATTGTATAAAAAAACGGGGGATTTGCAATCGGCGAATGAATACCTCTATTCAGCTATCGACGAAAATGACAGTTTATACAATCTTGGTAGTGCGGAGAAAATCGCTGAAATAAGAGGTTTGTTTGACATTGAAAACATTGAACTAAAAAGCAAACAAAGAGAACAAGCATTAGTCCTAAAACAGATCGAAATAGATAGTCAGCGCAACTATTACTTCATGGTTGTGATTATTTTGATATTGGTAAGCATTTCATTGATCGTTGGGGCATTTTTATACAATGTGATTAGGAAGAGCAACATTAAATTGCGCGAAGAAATTACTGAACGCAAAAACGCTGAGGCCCAAATCCTGCAAAGTCAGGTGTTGTACGAAGAAGCCCAGACCATTGCCAAGGTTGGCAACTGGGAATACAATTTGTCAAGCGCTGAACTGCATTGGTCTAAAGAAACGTACCGCATTTTTGAACTAGAGGGTTGCCCCAATGCGGAATTGTACCAGGCCTGGCGCAAAAAGTGTCATCCCGTAGATCTAATCAAATTGGATGAGGCGATACAACATACCGTCCATTCCGGAGAGCCTTTTTATGTCGAACACCGCGTGGTTTTTAAAGACGGCAGGGTAAAATACATCGCCTGTATTGGCGAAGCAATCAAAAATAGTGATGGCCAGATCGTCGGATTAAAAGGGACGGATCAGGACATCACGGCTCAAAAACAAGCTACCATTGCTAAATCTGAGTTTTTGTCGAGCATGAGCCACGAGATCAGGACACCGATCAATGGCGTAATTGGCATTGCCAACCTACTGATGGAAGAGCAGCTTAGCCCCACTCAACGCGAATATGTAGATACCCTGAAATTCTCTGCACAACATTTGTCCAGCATCGTTTCGGATATCCTTGATTTTTCAAAAATAGAATCGGGAAAACTTATTTTTGAACGGATTCCTTTCAATTTGGCCAAGGTCACCAGCCATGTATTCAGGCTTTTTGAAAACAGTGCCAAGGATAAATCCATCAGCTTGACCTTTATTCCAGATCCGCGCATCAAACATCTGTTGACGGGCGATTACGTCCGCCTCAGCCAGGTATTGTCCAATCTTTTATCCAATGCCATTAAATTCACCGACAAAGGTTCCGTAAAATTTGCCTATACCCTGATGGAAGAAACGGAAAGTAGTGTATGGGTAAGATTCACCGTAAAAGACACCGGAGTGGGGATTCCTGAGCAGCAACTTGAGCAAGTTTTTGACAATTTCGTACAAGCGGATGTGAGCACTTCCCGAAAATATGGCGGAACAGGCTTGGGCTTGACCATCAGCAAAAAACTGATTGAACAGCAGGGTGGAACAATTTCCGTGGAAAGTACCGTGGGGCAGGGATCAACTTTTTCGGTGGAAATGAAGTACGAAAAACAGGAAATCCTCCCCTCACCTATCGTCCCGAACCTTCCAGCGAAACAACCCATGAATCTGCACGGGACCCACTTTTTAATTGCCGAAGACAACAGTGTAAATGTACTTGTCCTAACTGCACTTTTGAAAAAATGGGAGGCGCAATATACGGTCGCGCAAGATGGTCAAGAGGCGATTGACTTCATGAAAAAAGATGATTTTGACGCGATCATCATGGACATTCAAATGCCCAATGTGGATGGCAAAGAAGCAACCCAAGTGATCCGACAATTCACCGATGATCGAAAGCGCAACATTCCCATCATTGCTTTTACTGCCGAGGCATCTATCGAATTTCACCAGGAATACCTGAACTGTGGTTTTAATGACTGTGTCACTAAACCATTTAAGCCAGAGCATTTGTACAACATTTTAAAAAAATACCAACCTTTGGGAACGGGTTAATTCGCACCAGCGTGCCGGAGTTCCAGCCCAATCGAAGTTCTCGGTTTAAACCCTTTCCAAATTCCTTCTACCGCTTTTTCCTTGAGTTGGAGGTATTCCCCCAGGTCTTGTTTTTTCAAATGAATGCCCAAAAAGGCGGTGACAAAATGCTGGTTGATGTTGTTGATGCGGCGTTGGTCCCACACTGAGTCCGCATAACGCAGGTACTCATCAATGGACAAGCCCTCTGCATTGGCTTCGGGGGGAGCAGGATTGGGTGCTACGTTGTGGCGTGCGTTTTGATAGGTCAACAAGTAGCGATTGGCATTTCGCGCTCCATCGTAAATGGCTTTGATGCCTTTTTCATACTTTGAAATGTCGTCTTCACTGCCAGCAATAAAGAACGTAGGTCGGGTCAAACCCGCCAGGCCAGTTGAGTCCCAGGCCCCACTGTTCATTCCCCAGGGTGCCAGAGCGACTACTGCTTTGATGCGCTCATCCTGGGTTTTGGCATAAGCTGCTGAACCCGCCGAACGTTCGGACAAGGCTTCACAGCCACCACTCATGGACTTGAATAGTTGGTACGCATTTTTGCTGAATCCTGCACCAGTGGCATTCAATGCACCATACCCTCCCATGGAGTAGCCAATCAGCCCGGTATTTTTGGCATCGACCAGCCCCGCTAAAAAACTACCACTGCCTTTTTGACTCAACCGGTCCATTTCATCCAATACAAACAATTGATCCAATGGGCGGTGGTAAAGGGTACTCTGAAAAGGTCCCGCATCGCGAAAAGTTGACTCGGTATGGTCGATGGCAGCCACTACGTACCCTTTGGAGGCCAGGTTTTCAGCAAGATAGGTCATTAGGTACCGCGACCCCGTATACCCGTGCGACAAAATGACCAGAGGATAGGGTACTGCTTCGGTTTTGGGTGCCGCTTTGCGCAAGCATCTTCCCTTAAAAGTAAAGGGTTTCAGGGGCCGTTTTGGGTCGTTAAAATTACCCATGACTTCCTGGTACACTTCTATTTCTTTTTTCTGGGCGGGAATCAGGGCGGGATACCACACTTCTACCGTGAGCGGGCGATCGTAAGTCGGCGTTACGCCGTCTTTGTGTTTCAGCACATTGAGCTGATTTTTATGCAACAGCGTGATGGTTTGTACACCCACACTGTATTGTCCCCGTTTGGCCAATTCAGGCGCATCTGGCAGCATGTCGCCGTAAATGAACCCGGAATCGTTCAATTGTGCAGAAAGGATGAGTGTAAAACACAAACAAAACAAAGTAGCAAGCAGTGTTTTTTGGACCAAATGTGTCATTGAAGCAAATTTTCGCGTGAGGATAGAGTAGCGGCTTTCCGCCAAAAACTAAAACAGACGCTAAAGATAAAAAATGTTTGCCAATGAGTATCCAAGCTAAAACTGTACATGACTTCGTCCCTGATGCACTAGCTCGTTCCGCATCCGTGAGCAAGCCCCACAAATCCTTAGTTAAAGCCGCGTAGAGATGGCCATAGACCAGCAAAGGCTGATGGCATTGCGCTATTGCGGGGGCAGTCAATGATTTCCAGCGAGGGTTGGAGCTTTCCTTGTTTTGATGCTTGACATTCTGCACACCCAAGTTCATTCAAACGAGCATCCAATACACTGGCAAAGACCTGGTCGTTGGGCTGCGCAAAAATGTGATTGTGATCACCAGGAACCTCGTGTACATTGAGCCCATTTTGTAGGTAGGGATCCCATCCGTAGTGCTCCCGTTCCTGAATGTAAAAGCTCGCCTTGCTGGCTTTGAACAGGTCAATCCGGGTGGCAATGGGTTCAAGTTTGTACGCTTCGAGTGCTTTGGTCATCGCGATAGTGGACGCATTTACGGTATAAGCGCCACGCCCCTGGCTGCTCTCCGACTCTTCGGAAGGTAGATTTACCAATTTGAATTTTGACAAGGTGGCATAAAGGCTCACCTTTAGATTGTTCTTTTTCTGAGTCAGGAATCGCCGACGCTCACGCGGTTCTTCTTTAAAAAAAGCTTGTACCGCAAAGGCCAACTTCGCGAAAGGGCTTAGTACCGCAGCAACCTTGCGTTGATACCAGTTTTTTGATTCTTTGGCAAAAGCTGCTGCCGAGTCCACTAAACCTGCGAAAGCTACCTCCTCCTGATTGGCTTCCAATTGCTTGGTCATTTCAAAAACGATAAAACCACCAATGGAATACCCCAACAAATGGTAAGGCCCAGTAGGCTGAATTTGTTTGATTTCCTGTAGGTAATCGGCAGCAATGCTAGGGATGGTACAATTGTGGTGCTGTTCCGTTTCGATTCTTTTGGCCTGCAAAGCATAGATGGGACGGTCAGGATTGAGGTAACGTGCCAATGACTGAAACATCAATACATTCAGTCCTGCCCCGTGGATCAAAAAAATGGGCGCTAAGTTGCCTGTCTTTCTGATCGGAACCATCACATTCCACAAATGTTCTACTTTTCTGCTGTTCACCAATTCTGCTAATTTTTGGATGGTAGGGTACGTGATCAGCGAGGCAAGTGGGAATTCAATGTCAAATTCCTTTTTGAGATTGGCCACGAGCTGCACTGCCAGTAGCGAGTGCCCACCCAATTCAAAAAAATCATCTTCAACGCTGATCTGTTCTGTTTTGAACAATTTGCACCAGAGCTCATGCAGGTAGCACTCCACGGGGCCTTCTGGCAGGTGGATTACCTCCGACCGGTTTGCCCTGGTTTGCGCCACCAAACTTTCCAATTTTCGGGCATCCACTTTCCCGTTTGAGGTCAGTGGAATTTCAGCGATCATCAGGATGGTTTCAGGCACCATGTATTCAGGTACCTGAGTACTCAGTTTTTCCCGAATTGTATTCGAATTCAATTCGTTGTCTTCCGCCAAAACAAAGGCAGCCAGGCTGGGCATCCCGTTGGGGGACTGGATGACCTGTACTACCGCGTCGGATACCCCTTCAATACATTTGAGCTGACTACTGATTTCATCCAATCCAATTCGGAACCCACGAATTTTTACCTGGCGGTCAAAGCGACCAATGTAATAGACAGTACCATCAGTTGCCGCAGCTACAGTGTCACCCGTAGAATGGCTTCTAATGGTACGTCCTTGGTGATCAACGTGATTCATAAACGAGGCATGGGCTTTGTCGGTAGGTTCTAAACCCACATATCCAAAAGACACCGCATCTCCAGTGATGTATAAAAGTCCCGCCAATCCTTGCGGGAGTGTCGATCCCCACTGATCGACAATACGAATCGAATATCCAGGCAATGGTTTTCCAATCGCAATGCGGTCGGAAGGAGCTTTTGAGGTTTTGATCTCTTCGGCCAGCGCAATTACGGTGCATTCCGTTGGCCCGTAGCTGTTGATCAGGCGATGCGCGGGCTTGGATTCACTCCAGGTGCTCCAATCCTCTTTGTACATGGCTTCGCCCCCAATGATCGTCAAGCGCAAGGATTGGGAAGCATTGGCCAGAGGGTAAGCATGGCTCATGAGCCATTGCCGCCAATAAGCCGTTGGTAAGTCCAATACGGTGATGCCTTCCTCCACGATCACCTTTGCCAACTGATCCGGCAACAACCAGGACTCTTCGCGCAGGTACAAAGTTGCACCAACGCACAAGGCCATAAAGGTCTCCTCAATAAAGGTATCGAAAGCCAGATGGGCAAATTGAATGACCTTGTCCTCTGCGGTCATGTTGTACAAGCCCAGAGCGCCATCTACAAAAGTGGTCAGCGACTTGCGGTTGATGCCGACCCCTTTGGGTGCACCACTGGAACCACTGGTGAACAGAATGTAAGCACCCGCATCGGGGTAGCGCTTCAATTCTGGCGTTCTGCCAACAAGTTTTGCATGTTGAATGTGCAATACGGTCAAATCCTCAAAAGGAAATTCGCGCTCGGTAATGAGGACAATGGCCTTGGGTTGGGCTTTGGTGCAGATCATCTTGATCCGGTCTGCTGGCAATTTAAAATCCAGCGGTACAAAGGTGGCCCCTACAAAAAGGCTGGCCAAAAAAGTTTTGAAATAATCATAAGTGCGCGCTACTTCAACCGCCAGAATATGCCCTTCGCCAATGCCTTGCGCATTCAACCAAGCCGCTGTGGTTTTTACATCCCGACACAATTGTTGGTAAGAAATCCTTTGGCCTTGATCAACGATGGCGATCTGCTGCGGATACCTTTGGGCCACCTCAAAAATCCGGAACAGTGGATCCAAAGAAGTTTGCAGCGGAGAGTGAGTGGGTTGATTGAGTATATCAAGCCAGGCTTGCTCGCTTTCAACCGACATCAAAGGCAGTGTTGTCCATGCAGCCCCCTGGTTTTTCGCTGCTGATTGAACGAACCATTCCAGTGCTTGGAATACTTCCGCACTCAGCCCTTTGATGGAGGCTCCTTCAGGGCTCAACTGTACGAGCAGCACATCAGCAGGTACAAACGAAACATCAGCACCTGCTTCAGCGATGTATATTTGTGGCTGTTTTCCGCTCAAACTGGCCAAAGTTGGGTACCGCAACATCAGATCTGATCGATAGCCAATTGCGTTTTGTACCCTTTTGATTTTTTTAGCAATGCTGCCAAGGGCATTTTCGATGCTGTCGTTGGCCTCCAACGCGGTGGTGAAAGGCACCCATTTTGAAAACAAATGTTGATCCGCAGGTATTCCTGCGGGAACGTAACCAAAGGTGGTTTTTATTTTGCCTGTAATGCGCTGTAGGAAAGCGACAACAGCGGGCAACAGTTCATTACTCCCATTAATAAATCCCTCATATTCAGATGATTTATCGCCAAGTTGATGGTTGCTCCATTCAGCCAGTTCTGCATTTTCCAGTTCGATTTTCCAAAAATACTCGTGTTTGGCTATTTTTTGAAAAATCCCATTGGCTACCTCAAACCATGGTGTAGCAGGCAAGACCAATTGTTCGCCACGCTCCAGAATCTCTTGAACGGAGGGTTCGTCGCCCTCGGCAGTAATTATTTTTTCGATGACCAGCAGTCCTCCATCTAGATCAATAGTAGTATAGTTCCCCATCTGCCTGACCAGACCGGGCTTGGTGCTGGACGAAGCTGGCGCCGTGTAAGCTTCTTTGATGTAATAAACCTGTTCATCCTTGACGAAGGAAGCCATCAAAAACGGGTTTTCTGAATGAGATTCCATCGCACAGGCATGGATCAAGTGCTGCACAGTGCTTGCGGAGTCAGCCCAATTGATCACTCCCAAGTGAAAAGGGCGATCGGCTTGACCATAATAAGATCCACCCTGATCAGGCTGGGGCAAGCGCTCAAAGGTATTGTTCAACCAAGCGGGCAGAGCATCCCGAAATGTCTCCATAGCCGCTTCGTAACATTTGATGTTGAGCGAGTATGCGGTATCTCTGGGGGCGATTTCTACAATTTTTGAAGCCAAAATAACCCCTCCATCAATGGTGGTGGTCAATTCGTGCCAACTGATCCCATGGGAGGTTTCACCATGCAAAATGGCTTGATTGCTGGCGTACAGTCCGGCATACTTGGGCAATGGAGAATCGTGGTAATTGATGGCCATGCGCGTGGCCATTCCGATGAATTCAGCCTTGAGAATATATGGATTGTTGATGCTAAAGATGAATTCTACTTCCTGATTTGGAACCAACCCGGGTGCAGCAAAACAAGGAATTTGATGCTGAGCAGCCGCTTCCAGGAGTTGTTTTTCAGTTGAAACAACGGCTTTGATGACACAACCTTGCTCTTGAAGCACTTGCATGCAGTATACTGGCAAAGATCCTTCTCCCAATAAGATGCAGGAGCTGAGTTGTTGTTTGTTTTCGAAAGTGCTAACAGTAGATTCCATAGAGGTATTAATTATGCAGCAAAGCTAGCCTGTAAAAAGCGCCAGTGCGGTGCAGAATAGGTAAACGGTAAAATGGAGCGGGTTTCCGGTAGAATTTGGGGGAAAAGTGAATCTGAGCAGGCTAAGGCGCGAGAATGAAATCGATGCTCCTGCTCACCCTCCCTGATAAATCTTCTGGTACTGCTTCGGGCTTTGTCCCTTCAGCGCTTTGAATTGGCTGTTGAAGTTGGAGACTGTATTGAATCCGCTCTCATACCCCACCTGGGCAATTGACATTTTGCCAGCCAACAAAAGTTTGCAAGCGTGGCCAATGCGGATTTCCCGCACAAAATCAGAAAAGGTCTTGTTGGTGCGGGTTTTAAAATAGCGGCAAAAAGCGGCTTCGGTCATGTTGGCCAAAGCGGCTACTGCGGATAAGCTGATTTTTTCCTTGTAGTGTTTGAGCACGTATTCGTGGACCAGCCGCATGCGTTCTGTTTCCGAAATTTTATGCGTATTTTCGTAATTGACACTGGCAATGAACTGGAAGTCCGTACAAGTGGATAGTTTTTGTAAAATCGACAAGAGTTTCAGGACGCCCTCAAAACCGCTTGTGGCATCCAATTCGATCAAAGCTGCAACGATGTCTGCTTTCAAACTATGGCTATGGGTCAGGTCCAGTCCCCGTTCACTGGAGACGAGCAGCTGTTTGATGGCGTACATTTCGGGTTTTTCGAAGAAGTCTTTGCCCAGAAAGTCTTCGGTGAAATACACCACGATGCCTTGTGTTTGTAGGGTCGAATCCCGCTCAAAGTAGGCGCGGTCGCTGCGCCACAGGTGGGGCATATTTGGGGCTAAAAAAACGGTATCCCCGGCTTCAAACTGGCGAATGTCGTCACCGATAAAACGGGTGCCACTGCCCTCCACGACCGTGAACAACTGGTAATGGGGGTGAAAATGCCAATTGGGGTCAAAATGTGCCTCTTTCAGGTTCCGCACGATGTAGGACTGATTGAGGCTTTCGAGCGACTTCTTGAGCAGTGGTTTCATGTTTACCTACTGAATATTAACAAAAATTCTACCTTGTCTAGGAAAAAATATCAAAATACAGTCAAAAATAGTAAAATCACGCCTATTTTAAATTGGCCGTTACAACTAGCTTTGTATAAACGCAGATCGCATGCAAATTGGAATGAATCTTTTGCTCTGGGGCACCGACATCACCCCGGCGCTCTTCCCCGTACTCGATGAAATCAAATCCCTGGGTTTTGCCGGGGTAGAAGTGCCTATTTTCAATTTGAACTCTGATGATTGGCAGGTTTGGCGTCAAAAACTGGACGACCTCGGCTTGCAACGCCTGGCAGTGGCCATCAATGGCCCCGATGCCAACCCGCTCAGTGCCGACGCCTCTATGCGCGCTCACGCTCTGGACTGCAACAAAAAAGCCCTGGACTGTGCCGCAGTGATCGGCGCAAAACTGCTGATGGGGCCGATCCACTCCGCCTTGGGTGTCTTCACGGGCCAACCCGCTACCGAAGAAGAATGGCAACGCGGCGTGGCCCACATTCGCGCCCTGGCTGAATACGCGGCGACCAAAAACATCACCTTAGGCATCGAATATTTGAACCGCTTCGAAACCTACCTTTTCACTTGCACCGACGACATGCTCCGCTTTGTCAACGAAGTAGATCATCCGCACTGCAAGATCATGTTTGACACCTTTCACGCCAACATCGAAGAGAAGGACATCCCCGCTGCCCTGCAAAAATGTGGCGATCGCCTCGTACACGTACAACTTTCCGAAAACGACCGCAGCACCGTCGGCAAAGGCCATGTTGATTTTGAAAAAATCATCGCCGCTTTGAAGTCCATGGACTATCAAGGCATGTTGAGCATCGAAGCCTTCAGCATGAAATTGGCGGCGGCAAACATCTGGCGCCCCATGTTTGAATCCGAAACTCAACTGATGCGAGACAGCATCACCTACCTTAAAAAATTACTCTAATCCTATGGAACGAGAATAAAATAAGTTGCCAAATTTAGCAAAGCTATTTTGAGTTTAGTCAACTATCTTTTGAGGCGAATAGCAGGCCTATTTAACGAAAAAGATAGGAAGAATAAGCTCAAAAGAGCGAAGATAAATTGGCAAATTATTTTATTCTCGTTCCTATAACACCTGCACAGCATGAAAAAAATAAACATCGCAATCGTTGGCCTAGGCTTTGGGGCTGAATTTATCCCCATTTACCAGCGCCACCCCCATGCAAACATGTATGCGATTTGCCAGCGCAACGAAACCAATCTGAACAATATTGGTGATGCCTTCAACATTGAAAAACGCTACACCGATTATGACGAACTGCTCAAAGACCCCAATATCGACGCAGTCCACATCAATTCGCCCATCCCCAACCACGCGGAACAAACCCTGAAAGCCCTCAAAGCAGGCAAACACGTGGCTTGTACCGTTCCCATGGCCACCTCGGTAGAGGAGTGTATGGAGATCGTGAAACTGAGCAAAGCCACTGGCAAAAAATACATGATGATGGAAACAGTGGTCTACAGCCGCGAGTTTTTATTCGTCAAAGAATTGTACGAAAAAGGTGAACTGGGCAAAGTCCAGTTCCTCAAAGCCTCGCACCAGCAAGACATGGACGGATGGCCCGATTATTGGCCTGGTTTGCCGCCGATGCATTATGCCACGCATTGTGTAGGCCCGGTAGCCGGTTTGTTGAAATTGGAAGCCGAATACGTTTCCTGCTTTGGTTCGGGTACCATTCGGGAGGAATTGTCGAAAATCCACAATTCTCCTTTTGCCGTTGAATCCGCCCACATCAAATTCAAGGACAGCGACTTGAGTGCATATGTATACCGCTCCCTGTTCGATTTAGCCCGCCAGTACCGCGAAAGTTTTGAAGTGTACGGCACCAAAAAATCCTTTGAGTGGCCGCTCATTGAGGGGGAAGACGCCGTCATTCATACTGCCAAAAAGGAAGAGCATGAAATCCCGGAGCGGGTCAAAGTGCCTGATTTTGCTCATTTGTTGCCCGAAGGCATCCAACGCTTTACCACCCAGGGGGTATATGACGTGGCCGAAAACACCCACTTGAGTTTCACCCAAGGGGCGGGGCATGGTGGCTCACATCCCCATTTGGCGCATGAATTCCTGATGGCTTTGGTTGAAGACCGCGACCCATTCCCCAATGCCTGGGAATCAGCCAACTGGACTTCGGTAGGTATCCTCGCCCATGAATCGGCGATGCAGGGCGGGAAAATTTTGGCTTTGCCTGATTTTAAAAATGCGTAAGTAGTGGGGCAAAAATAAGTGCTCATTTTTTTTTGAGCCAAAGGATTAGACAAAACACTTGAAATGAACCGTTTACTTATCTAATCCTTTGGCAAAATGAGCATTTATTTTTTTTCGCCCCTAACAAAAAATTCTTCCTCAATCTATATCCAAATAGAGCATCAATGAAAAAGCTAGTAGTCCTATTTTTACTTTTCTGCGTGTTCAGCGCTTCGGCTCAAAAAGCCCGTCGACTGGAAGTGCTCTTCCTCGGTGACAATGGGCACCACCGCCCGATCGAACGAGTGCCATCAATCATGGCAGCCTTGGGCGATAAAGGCGTCAATTTCACCTACACCGATCAATTGTCCGACCTCAATTTGGCCAACCTCAACAAGTACGACGCCTTGATGATCTACGCCAACTGGGACAGCATTCCTCCTGCCGCAGAAAAGGATGTATTGGCCTATGTGGCGGCAGGAAAAGGCATTATTCCAATCCATTGCGCCTCCTACTGTTTTCGCAATTCGACTGAATACGTCAAGATGGTCGGCGGGCAGTTTTGGCGGCATCGGATGGACACCATTCAAACCACCACGGTGCAACCCGAGCACTTTATCATGCAGGGTTTAAAACCTTTCAAAGCGTTTGATGAAACCTATTTGCACAGCAAGCTGCAACCAGACAACAACGTTCTGGCTGTACGCGAAATCAAGGCAGACCAATTCAAGGACAAACCCGATACCAAAACTGAGCCTTATACCTGGACGCGCAGCTACGGCAAAGGCCGGGTTTTTTACACCGCCTACGGTCACGATGAAAACACCTGGCAAAATGAAGGTTTTCACGCACTGATCCTGCGCGGCATTCTTTGGGCCGTCGACGAAGACGCTAGAAAAGCACACGCGGCGTTGAAACCCGAACCCTTTGTGTACCGGGAAGCCAAACTGCCCAACTATGAAAAGCGACCTGGCATTCAGTACCGCCAAGATCCCTTATCGCCCGAAGAAAGTATGAAGCACATTCAGGTGCCCGTTGAGTTCAATCTGGAGCTTTTTGCCGCTGAACCCAACGTGATGCACCCCATCGCGATTTCCTGGGATGAGCGGGGCCGTTTGTATGTGCTGATCACCAAGGATTACCCCAACGAGCGCAAACCCGGCGGGGGCAGCGACTACATCCTCATCTGTGAAGACACCAACAAAGATGGGAAAGCCGATAAGTTCACCCGTTTTGCCGAAGGCCTGAGTATCCCCACAGGTATGGTGTTCAGCAATGGTGGTCTGGTGGTATCCCAGGCACCCGATATGTTGTTTTTGAAAGATACCGATGGCGATGACAAAGCCGATGTGCGCCAGGTGCTCTTTACGGGTTTTGGCACCTTTGATACCCACGCGGGGCCTTCAAATTTGCATTACGGTTTTGACAACTGGCTCTGGGGTAGCGTGGGCTATTCCGGCTTCAAAGGTCTGGTAGGCAGCAGCAGCGACACCATTCGCTTTAGCCAGGGCTTTTTCCGCTTCAAACCAGATGGCAGCAAGTTGGAATTCGTGACCAGAACTTCCAACAACACCTGGGGACTTGGTTTTAATGAAACCGGCGACGTGTTTGGTTCAACTGCCAACAATGCTCATGGCTGGTACATGGCCATCCCTAACCAGTTTTATCCCTCTGCGAATGGGGTCGACAACGGTAGTACCAGCACCGATACCCACAAAGACATGAAAACCATCACGCCCAAGGTACGTCAGGTGGATGTATTTGGGGGATTCACCGCCGCCGCTGGGCACAATGTGTACACCGCCAGGGCTTTCCCGAAAAAATACTGGAACAACATCGCTTTTGTTGCGGAACCCACCGGGCACGTTTTGCACCAGAATGTGTTGGCTAAGAGTGGCACCAATTACAGTGATGTGGAAGGATTCAACCTCCTGGCCGGGGCGGATGAATGGTTTTCGCCGGTGTTTGCTGAAGTTGGTCCTGATGGCGCCGTGTGGGTTGCCGATTGGTACAGTTTCATCATTCAGCACAATCCTCGGCCTGATGGCTTCGTAATGGGGTCGGGCAATGCCTATGAAACCGATTTGCGGGATTATACCCACGGGCGCATTTACCGCGTGAGTTACAAAGAAGCCGCTGCATATCAAGCCTTGACACTGTCCAAAGACAAGCCTCAGGAACTACTTGCAGCCCTGAAAAATACCAATCTATTTTGGCGCAGCCATGCCCAACGGCTTTTGGTCGAAAGGAACCAAAAGGACGTCGTGCCCGGGCTCTTGGCCTTGATCCGCGACAAATCGGTGGATGAAATCGGCATCAATGCCCCGGCCATTCATGCGCTTTGGACTTTGCAGGGATTAAACGCCCTCGAAGGAGAAGCTTTGAACGTGGTTGTGGAGGCTTTGAAACACCCTTGTCCCGGAGTGCGGAAAACAGCGGTGCAAATTTTACCACGAAGTAAAGAAAACATTGATGTACTGCTGAAGAACAAAACGCAGGAAGACCAGGAACCCCTGGTAGTACTCCAGACGCTTTTGGCCATCAGCGAAATGCCCCTGAATGAGCAGGCAGAATCGCTCATTTTACAAGCAATAGAAAGCTCAAAAGACCTGAATGACCGTTGGTTGCCTGACGCATACGCGGGCATCCTGGCCAAAAATCCAGGAATGCTGAAAAAAGTATTCACGAAACTACAGGAAAAAGCCGCGGCAAAAACCAATCCCATGAACAATGCGGCGGGGCATCACGATCACGCTGCAATGATGGGCAAGACGGAGGCCAAAACTCAGCCTTCGGCCACCCCGACCCAAGCAGATTTGGTCGTAAGCAATATTGTCTTTGAGCCAAGCAATCCCATGCCTCGGGAGCGGGTTACCATCTCCATTGAAGTACGTAATGAAGGTGGGGTGGGTGTCCCCAAAGGTGTTGTAGTGCCCCTTAACATCCGGTTTGCGGGAAAAAAACAGTTGATCGACATGGTCAGCCTGACTCACACCGAGGGAATTAAACCAGGGGAGACCGTAACGATCACCAAAGTGAGCAATGGCCCCTGGACAGGGAACATTGTGGTTGCTGGCGAGCAAGCGGGTGAGTATACTTTCACCGTGGCGGTAGATAAGGCGAATACGATTGTGGAAGGCAATGAAACGAACAATGTTTTGGCCAAAAAAATCACCTTCGCCTTATCGCAAAGTATGGAGCAATATGTTTTGGCAAAAGCCATTCGGAGCAATGCTTCGGTGACTTCAGTTTCGGCGCTGGTCGATCATTTGAAAAATGCCCAAAAACTTGATGCGGAAGGCTTCAACGCCGTCTTAAAAGGGATCAGTGAAGGCTGGGACTACCGGAAAAAAGTCAGCGTTGTCGCAGCTGATAAAACCTATTTGAATACCCTGTTGGCAGCAAGTACAGGTGTAAACAAAGACCGCTTAACCCGCCTGATGCAGGCTTGGGATATCCTAAAAAAACAGGAAACCAATGATCCCTCGGTGCAAACGGTGAGAATTAAAGCGGTTCGGGAAATGTTGCAATTTGACCAGAAAACATTCACCGTTAAGGCCGGAAAAACAGTGGAAATTGTCTTTGAAAATCCCGACGCCATGCAGCACAACCTGGTGATTGGCAAGCCTAAATCACTGGAAAAGATTGGCAAAGCGGCAGATAAAATGATTACCGACCCAGAGGGGGCGAACAAAAATTATGTTCCGGATTCACCCGATGTATTGTTTTCAACGGCCTTGGTCAATCCAGATCAAACGATTCGCTTGCGCTTTACAGCTCCGGCAAAAGCGGGGCTGTACCCTTACGTGTGTACTTTCCCTGGGCATTGGCGGATCATGAATGGGGTGATGAAGGTGGAGTGATGGTGAAGGGGATGTCATTGGATTAGAGATTTTTGCCCGACACCCCACTTCTAAACTCTGATTTCATGTATTCTTAACTCATTATTCAGATAAAGTATTTTTTGAGTTACGAGTTCCGAGTACATGACTTACGAGTTTAGAAGTGAGCTACCGCAGCGACTTAGAGATAGCCCAGGTTTAAGTCACTGCGGTAGCTCACTTCAAAACTCATGTACTCATGTATTCGGAATTCGTAACTCAAAAAAAACTTATAGCCAAACTGATAGGCATTAAACCAATTTCTTGATAGTCAACTCGCCTCAAACTCATTCATTTTTTCCCACCACTGACATAGGGTTGTCAGTCCCCCCATGTAACTTTGCCCTACACCAACACCGCAGCCATGCCCGAAAAGGAAATAGAAACATTTTGCCCGAGTAACCGCCAGGAGTGGCGGCAATGGTTACAAGAACACCACCAGTCCAAACAGTCGGTCTGGCTGGTGTATTACAAAAAGAAAACGAAGATTCCTTCCGTCACCTGGAGCGAAGTTGTAGATGAAGCCCTCTGCTTCGGCTGGATCGACAGCACGGCAAAACCCATTGATGAGGAAAAATACATGCAGTTCATCACCCGCAGAAAACCCAAAAGTGTTTGGTCAAAAATCAACAAGGATAAGGTTCAACGTTTGATCGACGAAGGCATGATGATGCCCGCAGGGTATGCCAGTATTGAAATTGCCAAACAAAACGGCTCCTGGAGCATTTTGGATGAGGCGGAAGCCTTGATCATCCCTCCCGATTTGGAAAAGGGATTGGCCGCCCAGCCTGGCTCAAAAGAGGCCTTTTTGAGTTTGAGCAAATCGGCGCAAAAAGCCTTGCTGTATGGGTTGGTGCTAGCCAAACAGGCTGCGACGAGGGAGAAGCGGATTGGGGAGATTGTGGCGAAGGTTGGGATTGAAGCCAACAAACGGTGAATTCCCATCAGGAACAGAAAAGATAGGTGCGAAACTTGAATATAAAATAAAAAGTTTTTATTTTTGTCTTTCTAAAAAAAAACATGGATCAGCAGAACCCTTTCCCTTTTGTTTTGAGTCGTCAGTTCCCTCATGCCCCTGAGGCCGTATTCGCCGCCTGGACCAAGCCCCAAGCCCTCGCTGCCTGGTGGGGCCCCGCCAGCCATCAAACCCTGGTTCAACAACTAGACCTGCGACCCGGCGGGTTTTTCCATTATTGCCATCAAGGCGCTGATGGTTCACAACTCTGGGGCCGCTTTGAATACCTGGACATCGCTGCACCTGAGCGCCTGGCCTTTATCAATGCTTTTTCAGATGAACACTGCACCCTGGTGCCCGCTCCCTTCGGCATGCCTTGGCCTACCGAAATGTACAATGTACTCAGCTTAAGCGCCGAGGAAAATGGCCAATGCCAGATGACCCTGCAAGCCCGGGCTCATCACGCTACGGAAGAGGAGGAAGCCAATTATATGGCCATGCTGGGCTCTATGCTGCAGAGTTTTGGGCAAATTTTTGATCGGCTCGAAGTTTATTTGGAACAGAAGGGGTAGTCAAAATCTTGGGTTTGATTTTCCATACGGGGTTTTGTGTGTTAAGAGGTTTATAAATATCTTTCGAGCAAAAAACTTGGGATTGAAAGGAAAAGTTCCCGAATTGTCTCCCGGCAAAAAATCATCCCTAGTACCCTCATTATTTTCACAATTTATCGTACTTTTCAGCATCTGCCCTGCACCTGGTTGTAAGCAATAACAAAGCAATCAATATGTGAAATTGCCCATTCACAACTTATTTGAAGTAATCACACAACCTCAACCCTCTTACTTTCTTAAGCCATCATAACTAGAACTATAATCCAATGAACGATACGCCCTTGCTTAGCATAAGGTTTTTGAAAAGAGAAGACATTCCTCTCCTTAATGGGCTAAATTCAAACTTCAAAGGTATAGCACGGTCAAAGGAAGTTGTACTCGACTATCATTTCATTGATGAACCCAACAATGGCAATGTTCTATTGCATTTATCTTTATCCTGGGCTGGAGAAGATTTGGTCGGCAAGTTTGGACTTAAGCCACAAATACGACTGCCTCATCAATATCCCAAGTTTTTTCAATTGGTCAATCCTAAAGAAAATGTGGTGGCGGTGCCGCACAATGAGGGAGTGTATTTACTCAACCTGGATTTGGGCACCAAACAATTGATAAAATACCAATCCGATCGATTTGTAATGAGTTTCTTTGCAGAGGAGGTATTCGTATTGGTAGACGATCAGGGTTGCAAAATAGTTGATCTTGGCACAGGAATTGAGCAGTCTATCTGGCTGGGCGATCAGCATGTGTTCATTCAAAGTGTTCAAATCATTCGTCAAAATGTTTACCTCATTTTACGAGACGTTTCTGTCAACAAGGTAAAATTGTATTGTTTTGACCAAGAAAATTTTGAATCCCATCATTGCAAAGTATTCAACTTAGCTGACTTAATTCCGGATAGTCAATTAAATCATCTTTTAAGCTACGAACAAGAAGTAACGTTAGCCTGCATACCTGATTTCCAATTCTATAGTATTGTTGATAGTTGGATGCATTGGCCTAACTCAAATTGGAATGCGTTGATTGGTCACGTCACCCATTGGGATCCACCTCGTAAAGAGGCAGATTTTTTCTTAAGAAAAGAGCGGTTTGGCTTCATTGAAATTACCCTGACATGTGCGACTTCTACGAAGTCGTAAAAACTAAACTACCACCACCATTTTCTACAAATGTGTGACCTCTCCGAGGTCATCAAATCGACTTCGTAGAAGTCGTACATTTGTAGAATTCATTGCAAATGCGTTTTTTACGACTTCGTAGAAGTCGCACATTATTCATTGTCAATGCAGTTAATTCAAAACTCACGTTAAAGTACAATCTATGGAAACACTCTCCTCCTTTTGGCAACTCGACTTCCACTTGCTAAAGCTTGGCTCTTACAGCCTGAGCCTGATCGAAGTCCTCGTCGTCGTATTCAGCCTCACGGGCGCCTATTTTAGCCGATTAGGCTGGCTTTTGATCCTTCTGGCCAATGTTTGTTTTTTTCTCTTTTTTCATCAAATCCAATTGTATGGTTTGATGGCGGCGCAGGTTATTTTGTTCGTTTTTAATCTAGTATGGGGCATTCGCGCCGGTGCCACAAATGGGCAGCCCGTCAAAAATCTGGACAGCATGGGCCTGATCATCAGCATTATCGCCATTTTTATGCCGAGCATTTCTTTGGTGATTGCACTGATCGAGCTGCCCAGTTATTTTCCCGAATATTTCCCGCTTCCAGCTACTTTTACCATGTTGGATGCCTTGTTAGCCATGGGCAGTATTGTGGCTACGGTGTTGTTGGCGCGCCGCTTTACGGAGGCCTGGGTGTATTGGATCATCATCCACAGCTTGCTGATCGTTGTGCTGGCCTGGAAGGGTTATTATGTGGCTACGGCGGGACAGATGGTGTTGTTGGCGTATGCTGCGAATGAGTATTTGCTGTGGCAAAGTTTAGCAAAATCAAGCTCTCAAAAGAAAAAAAGCAAAAATTAAAATCCCTCATCCTTCAATCTATGAAATACCGCCATTTATTTTTTGATCTGGACCACACCCTCTGGGATTTTGAAGTCAATGCCAAGGAATGTTTTCAGGAATTGTACACCGACAAGCAGCTGCAAAACCGTGGAATCGATGATTTTGATGCGTTTTTCAGCGCGTATTCTGTTCACAACGAACGACTCTGGGGCGAGTACACCAAGGGCTTGATCCTCCAGGCTGAGCTGCGCTGGCGCCGGATGTGGCTGGCCCTAATGGATTTCGGCGTTGAAGACGAGCCACTTTCCAAAACAATGTCGGTGGAGTTTCTGGAGCGTTTACCTTACAAAAAGAACCTGTTTCCACATACCATCGAGATACTGGAATACCTCAAAAACAAAGACTATGTCTTGCACCTGATCACCAATGGTTTTCAGGAAATTCAGGATCAGAAATTGCAAAGTGCTGCGCTGCAAGGCTATTTCCAGGAAGTGGTTACTTCCGAAGCTGCTCAAAGCCTAAAACCGAATCGGGCGATTTTTGATTACGCCCTCAAACAAAGCAAGGCTCACCCCGATGAAAGCATCATGATCGGAGACAATCAGGAAGCGGACATCCAAGGAGCGGCTAATGCAGGGCTAGATACGGTTTTTGTCAACCATTTACAGGTAGAGCCACAGGTGCAGTCGACCTACATGATCCATCACCTGCAAGAGTTGGAGGGTATTTTTTGATCTGGTTGCAGCAAAAACAGTATTGAGTTTACAACCCGGCCTCGGCAGAAGTTTGGGGGCAATACGCTGATTTTTATCAAAAGGATATTGCTCGTTCAGTTTTCCCGAAAAGGAGTTTTGCCCCGTGATGTCGGCACTGCCCTGGATGAAGACCTTGACCTTGGATTCGTCGGATTTTTTGAGGTTGTTATCCATATTTTAGGCAGAAGATCAATAATTAGCCCAATGTACCCCACTGCATCCAAAACTGTGTAAATGTCTCTCTTAAACGCCTCAATTCAGTGGCTCTTATTAAAACAAATACACGAATTTTGATGCAGTGAGGTAAGGCACTAAGATTTGTTTATTATAACAAATCTTAGTGCCTAAACCATGAAATGGAAACCACATCTTTTGGCAATGTTCGTGAAAATACTTTTGTGGAGCAGTGCCAAGATGTAAGTCTAACAGCATTACGAGCCTTTAATTCTAACAATAGTAGGCTGCTTAGAGTTATAGCGAACATAGTGCTGACCATTACGGAATGTATCTAGCTTGTAACTGTCATCTGTTTGGTCATAAAAATAATAGCAATAGTGCTCCGTATTCTGAATGTATAATACATATTGATAATGAGAAGTAGGGTCATCTTGCTTACACAAACAGTAACGGGTGATGCCTGTTTGTTTACGTATTTCATCTGAGGTTTCTATCCATTCACCTGCAGCTCCTACTGACCAACTGACTTTTACATCAAAAGGGGCTTTTGCTTTTAACAGTTCTTCGGTACTTGCTTCGGTTTCAGTTTCGGCTTCCTCAGATACTACTTCATACTTTTGGCCTTTTTCGCTGACTCCTTCCTCCGAAGAGAGACCAAAAGATAAGGCATAGTTTGAGCCGCCAATCAAACCCTTAAGTGCGCTTTCGATTTTATTACATGTTACAATAAATGGTTTGTCAGTGATTGCAAAATCAATAGAACTACCTTGGACGGTATAATTGCCTACGATTTTCCCTACTGGAGATGGGACTGTAAAATTCCCACTGTGTGTGTCACCATTAAATGTTCCGCCTTTCTGGGCAATACCCGTTCTAGCTTGTTCAATCAGGCTCTCAATTGGTTGACTGTAACCAATTTTAAAATTACACTTTGCCATCTAAAAAAAATTAATGATTATACCTACTCTTCAAGGCTTTTCGGTTTCCGCCTCTCGTTGAATTTACTGAACGAGAACAGTATATTTTTTGAATAGGTGAGTGTCTAATACGCCATTAAACTTTCCTGCGAAAGTTTGTTGCGCACTTAAAAAAAACATTAAAAAAAAGTAAATTCCTCATGATGTGACATTTATACCTGTTTACAAAAATTAATGGAAATGAAAAAATTCAATTGCCATCTTCTATGATGTCACAAATATCGATTGTCATCCCCCTCCCTACAAAAGACAAATTCCGGCCCTTACCACAAAAAAAGCAAGCTTAATCCTCCCGGAAACCCATTATAAATTATACATTTGTGTTAATTCCCTCATATAAAATCACCACAAAATTGATGTACAGTTTCCCCTCAAAATTTTTGCGCATTCTTCAACATTTTTCTCCAAACGACTTCAAATCATTTGAAGAATGGCTTCACTCCCCCTGGTGCAACAGCAACAAAAATCTGCCTCGGCTGCTGGCTTACCTTAAGCCCTACTATCCCGATTTTTCGAGTTCTAAACTGAACAAAGAGAAATTGTTTCAGCAGGTGCTGCCCAAGGGCAAATTCAGCGAGCGCAGAATGAACAACCTTCTGTCAGAAGCCTATCTTGCGGCAGAGCGGTTTCTCGTTTTTCAGAGGCTTTCTGAAGCACCTGATAACCAAGAAGATTTGCTAGTCCAAGAATTTCAAAACCGGGGCCTTGATGAGTGGTTTTTCAAAAGCGCCACCCAGCGGATTGAAACGTTGGAAGCAAAACCAGTCAAAGATAACGGTGACCACTTCGCGCTGTTCACCCTTCACCAGCGGCTTTATCAGCATCCCAACCCTGAATCCAAGGTGCAGGAAGCCCACAGTTGGCTGGAACAAATGAGTACCAATCTTGATCTACACTATCTACAGGAAAAAGCAACCCTCATTAATGAAATGATCTTCCGCAAGCGCATGTACAAGGAAGTTAGCTATGACCTGGCCACTGAGCTCAGGAAATGGCAACAGGCGGCGGCAGGCCTCCAACATCCTGCACTGGAGCTGTATCGAATGCGTTTTGCTTATACCGACCAGGAGTTGCTTCCTCAATTTTTGGAGCTGAAAGCTGCTTTTATGGAGCGATTTGAAGCACTGAATGAACGGGAGCAAACTACCCAGTTGCTTTCTTTGCTCAACGACGCCAAACTGCTGATCAAATCAGGCTTACTCGACATCACCGAAAGTTTGCCACTGTACCAACTAGGGCTGAGCAGTGGTACCATCTTGCATCAGGAAAAAATTTCTACAAGCACGTACATGACGATCCTCAGCGCAAGCAACACCAAGGGATCTTTTGATTTTACGGCCCATTTTATAGACAACTACACGCATTGTCTGCCCGCAGAAGCCCGCAACGACTGTGCACATTGGGCCAAGGCACACACCGCATACTGGCAAAAAGACCTGAAAGCTTGTTTGGCTGTTTTGCAAGCGTACCAATTTGAAGCGCTTCAATTTCAACTGATTGGCCGGGTACTGAGCACTCAGGCACATTTCGACCTGTATTTGACTGATCCAAGCTATCTATTTTATTTGCTCAATTTCTTGGATGCATTTGAAAAATGGCTAAGCCGTGATAAAATTTGGGCTAAACCCAACACTGCCGCTTTCTTACGTTTTGTACAGGTGTGCCGGACATTGGTGCGGTACCACAGCGACCCGGAACCCAATCTACTGAAGTTAAAAAAACTGCTGGACAACGAGGACAACATTCAAGCCTTGAATTGGCTACGACAAAAAACGAGCGAAGTCATCGATTTAAAAGCGAAGCGGCCATCCAGCAATTGAACGGCCGCATTGGATAAAAACCTCAAAAAATAGTCATTAAAAAGGCATTTCTTCTCCTTCCTTAGTTGACTACGATGTCTTCGGTTACAATGATACAGCAGAAAGCTGCGTGTAGTTGGTTTTTTTTTGAAAGCGTATTGTTGGTTTTCATAAAAAATATATTGTTAGGTGAATTTAAGGCATCGCTAAATGGGCAGGTATTTCCGCCGAGCTGAAGCTCGAATTATCATTTGCTGTCGGATTGCAGGATAAAGTTGGGTGAGGTAGGCCAGTATGCCAAAAAATGGCACCCTAGTTCAAAAATGTCTGGCACGAATCCCAGGGGATGGAAGAATGCATGCATCTAACCGTGTAAATCAAACTAGTAAAAACCCTAGCTCCACCTGGGATTTGTCCCAGAAATGCAGAATTTATTTTTTTAACCCCGAGTTATATTCTACTTTTATTTCATTCATCAATCATAAAAAACCTAAAATCATGACTGCTTTGCGTCAATTGTTACGAACCTCAGGATTTTTTTTATCTATAGTTCTGATTATAAGCTTGTTTTGTGAATCTTGTGACAACTCAAGAAAGCAGGTTCCCGCAGCTGATTTAGCTGCTGATACCCTCCAGAATAAGATAACCACCATTAAAGCAACAGCACTTATTAAAAATTTCCAATCTGCGGATGGCAGCCTTACTAGTGATTTCTATTTTGGCGGGGTTGAATCAATAAAAAATAGAGCCGTCTACTTTCGACTCAATCCAGATCAAACCCAAGTTTTTTTTGAAAAACTAAATCAACTAAAAACTTCGGCCGAGCCAGACGATTCCATTCAAATCCGCATTCATATGGCGCTCTTTGGCGAAGCAGGAACTAAACTCTCTGGTCAGCCTAATCTAGCCCTGTTGCTCAATGCCATAAAAATCAGTAAGAATACTGTAGCTAATGACCAGGTATATTTCCCATTGCGGCCCTTTGTGACGACTGCTAATCGAGCCATAAGTCCAAACTTAGCCGATTCACTAACCATGAATTGGGAAAAAACCTCTGTTGGAAATTTGGCTCGACAACTCTTTGTAAACGGTGACACTACCAATCCAGAAAAGCGTATTCGTTATTATACCTTCAATACCCAAGATACCGAGGAGATACACGCCTATCGGAACCAAAATCCTGATTGTGGCATGTTTATCTATTTAGGTCAGTTTGAGGAAGAAAATCATGTCCCGATGCGGGTGATTATCCGGCTCACCAAAAATCCAAATACTTTCCCACAAGGTAAAAATGGAGGTGAGGAGGATTTTGAGTTTGCTTCCCCATGCCCGCCTTTTTGTAGATAAATGAAGATACCAAGTACTCCAGGTCAATGCATGATCCTGGAGTATTAATTCTTTTAATTCAATGAATATGAACAAAGATTTTACACTCATGCTAATTAGCATTGCTTCTTATATCGAATTAATTCCTGCAATACTTGCCTTTTTCAAAGCAAAAAATGTTTCGAAAGATTATCTTCTTTTAGCAATACTCATCTGGGTGGGAACTTCAATTTCGCTTTTAGCGAGATTTGTTGGCTCGTTTCTACACCAACCCAACTTATTTCTTCTACACATTTACACCATAGTTGATTTCATTTTGCTTAGTCTTATTTTCAGACCCTTATTACCAAAGCACTTAAGCAAGTTTTTATTCTATGGTTTTCCTCTTTTCGCTGCCATCAACAGTATTTTTTTTGAACACCTCAAAACAGAAAATGTCCTGAATCGATCTTTCTGCGCACTTATTCTGATGTTTTATGCACTCACTTTTTTTACCAAAACGCTTAGAGAAATGAAAATCCTGAGCCTGGAAAAAGAACCTTTATTCTGGATCAGCATAGGCGTTTTGTTTTACAATGCGGCAAGTTTCTTTTTCTTTTTGTTTAGCCATTACCTTACCGTCATTCCTGAATTACAATATACCTATTTTGGAATCCATGCTATCTTTACCATCCTCTTATACACTTTTTACACCATCGCACTATGGGTTCATCCGAAGCAATAAACAATTTGTCCTTCCAAATCGCCTTGGGGATCACCGGAATGGTGCTACTCGTCACTTTCATCATCGTCTTTTTTATCGTCTACCAACGGCGGCTACTCCAGCAACAATTGACCACCCAACAGATGGAGGTATCTTATCAAAAAGAGCTATTGACCGCTGGTATCCTGGCGCAGGAAGCCGAGCGCAAACGCATGGCCATAGAGCTGCACGACAGCATTGGTGGCTTGTTATCGGCGGCTAAAATTTATGTTTCCAATGTGAGTCAGGAGCTGGCAGCACCCCAATTTGTACTATTCAAAGAAAAAGCACTGCAAGCCCTCACTGAAAACATCCAGGAAGTACGCACCATCACCAACGACCTGCTGCCCCAAAGCCTGGAGCGCCTGGGTATTGTGAGCGCTACCCGCGGCCTGCTGGAAAAGCTCCAGGAATTGAAACAAATCAAGGTCGATTTGCAGTCCAATGCCGAGCAGCGATTTGAAGGAGACCGGGAAAAAGCGCTCTTCAGGATTTTGCAGGAGTTGGTCCACAATGCGCTTAAATATTCCGAAGCCAAAAACGTAGCCATCCACTTTCAGTTCAGCGATACCCAACTCCTGGTGCAGTACCAGGACGATGGCCAAGGCTTTGATCGAGTTGCGTATGAGCAAAGGCCGGGAAGAAAGAGTTTCGGCCTGAAAAATATGGAGCGGCACATGGCTTTTTTGAACGGAGAACTGAACTATGAAACCTCGCCCGGAAATGGCGTGGAGGTGAATTTAAACCTCCCTTTAAATACAGTAAAACAAATAGAACCCCATGGAAACACCCATTAAAATCGGCCTGGTAGATGACCAAAACCTGTTTCGGGAAGGCATGAAACTCATCCTCAGTACCTTCGCCGAATTGGAGGTTACCCTCGAAGCGGATAGTGGCCCCAGTGTATTGACACAATTGGAAAACCATCAACCCGATGTCATCCTGCTGGATTATACCATGCCCGAAATGGATGGGTTTGAAACCATGCAAAAAATAAAAGCCGCCTACCCTGCCATCAAAGTGGTCATCCTCAGCATGCACTACGACGAAGCTTTGATGGCATTTATGATGCAAAACGGTGCCAATGGGTATTTGCTCAAAGACGAAAATTCGGTGACGGTAAAAAATGCGATTGTTCAGGTGATGGAAAGTGGTCAGTACTTCCCGGATTATGTGTCCAAAGCCTTGTTGAAACAGCTCCAAATCCAAAGCCAAAAACCACGGCGGAGTGCACCGCTTGCCAAAGAAACCAGCTTCTCGGAGCGCGAGCAGGAAATCCTGGCCATTGTGGGGAAATACGGTAGACAGGAAATGGCCGACAAGCTGTTTTTGTCCATCAAAACGGTGGATTTTCACCTCAAAAATTTACGGGATAAGACGAATGCCAATAGTAGCGCGGAGTTGGTGCGGTATGCGATGCAGCATGGGTTTCAGGGGGAATAATCACCAATTCCAATCCAAGCGCAACGCAAAATTCCTCGGCGCCTCCAACAGCCCCGGCCTCGACACATACTCCGCATTCCCCACATTATTGACCAAAAAACTCAGCTTCAAATTGTCAATCGGCCGATACGCCACCCGTACATCCAGCAGCGTCACGCCACCATTGTTCATCTCCCGATACGATTTAATCCCTGGCACAAAGAACTCAAAAGTCCGGTCGATCGCCTCCTGGAAGCTGAAATAGTTCCCAGCGAAACCAATGGAGAAACGTTTGATCTGGCTTTCGATGTCAAATTTGTAGCTGTTGCGCGAGCGGTATTTCAGCACATTTTCGGTAGAAGAACTGCCAATGGCGTTGCGTTGCCCCTGGGTAGGTGTCACCCCAGGCTCCTGGGGACTCAGGTCAAATTCCAAAAATTGGGGATCAATCCAGAGGTAGCCTGCCATAAAAGTAGTTAGGCATTTGAACAGTTGGAATTCGCCCACAAAGCTCGCATCCAGCCCCGAAATGCGCACGCCACCCGTATTGAGCGAGCTAAAGCCACGTTGAAAATCAATGAAGTTGAACTCCATCATGTCCTGGTATTGGGTGCGAAAGAGGGCTAGATCCAAAAAGCCTTTCAAACTCCCAATTTTCAGCCCTTGCTTGAGCCCCAATTCCGCCGACCAGCCTGTTTCGGACTGCAAGTCGGGATTGGGTGAAATGTTAAAGCCCCCCAAATTGGTAAAAATGAACTTCTCGGCAATGGTCGGAAAACGGTAGCCCTGCCCCCAGGAAGCCCGCAGGAAGGAATATTCCGCCACCTGATAGTTGGCGCCGATGCGCAGCACCGGTTTGGCTTCACTTTCATTCGAGGGCGCTACTACCCCAATTGGATACACAAATCCCGGATTCTTGATGCGGTTGGATTCGTAGCGGAATCCAGCGCTGATGGTCAGTTTGCTGCCGAATCTTTTTTCAAAATCGGCATAAGTGGCCAGGTTGCGCGATTGGAAGGTGGTATCGCCGTACAACTCGGCGTCCACATTGGTGCCGATGTACACTGCACCAGCGGTGAAGTTCAAGTCCAGGGCTTTAAACTTGCG
Organism: Saprospiraceae bacterium; assembly: GCA_027486765.1. GTDB lineage: Bacteria > Bacteroidota > Bacteroidia > Chitinophagales > Saprospiraceae > Haliscomenobacter. Next base: position 65,271 of record JAIXOO010000232.1, on the reverse strand, counting down.
CTGAAACTGGTACTCGGCATAGTATTGGGAGGAAAAATTGGAGCGCCCATTGCTCACCCGGTTTTCGACCCGAAAGTAGCGACTGAGAATCTTGTGGCGATTCCCGCCCCCATCGTAATAAGTCAGGTGGGGATCGATGTTGAACCGTAGGGGCTGATTTTTGGACACCGTACCCCGGAATGGGCTGTATTTCAGCGAATCGGCCCGCCAAAAGAAAAAATTGCTGTTGTTGCCGCCGTTGAGGTTGAGGTTAGCCCCCAGGGTGAGGCGTTTGCTGGCGCGGAAACGGGTATTCAGGTTGATCCGACCGTATTTGGTGAAGGTGCTGTCGTTGTGGCTTTGTTCATTGAGGTAAAACACGCTGCTGACCAGGTCGAGTTTGCCTATTTTTTGCTTGTGTGAAAGGCTGGTCCCAAAGGTGACTGGTGCCGCATCCCACCATTTGAAGCGGGCGTCAGCTGGTGCATCTACGGTGGAAGTGAACAGGCTGAGTTTGGTTTCGGGTTCGTTGTGCGCGTATGCGGTGCGGAAATTGACCACGCCGTTCAGTGCTGCCGAACCGTACAGGGAAGAAGCTGCCCCTTTGACCACTTCAATTTGGCCTACATTTTCGACCGGGATGTCATTCCAGTTGGGAAAACCCGCATCGAGTTGCAGGATCGGAATATCGTCCATCAACAGGAGCACACGGCTACCCGCGCCATAAGAAAAGCCCGAGCCGCCGCGAATATTGGCCTGCCCATCAATGACGCTCAAGCCCGGTACTTTTTGCAGGGCCTCGTCCAATTGGAACTTGTTGCTGTTGTTGATCAGACTGGGTTTGAGCACTTCGATGGACACTGTTTCGGAGCCCAGTCGTTTTTCAAAACGCCCCGTGGTGAAGGTGAGGGTGCTCAGGATGGTGGGTTCATTTTGGAGGATGATGTCCAGGTCTACGGTTTGCCCGGCTACAATGCCCAGGGTTTGGGTGTACGTTTTGAAGCCCAGGTAGGAGACCGTAAGGGTGAGGTTGCCCGGGGTAGGATTGAGCTCAAACCGCCCTGCGGTGTCGGTCGCTGTGCCCACATTGGCACTGACGTAAACGGAAGCGCCCACTAGCGGTTCGTGGTCGATGGTGGTCACCTGGCCGCGTAAAATGGCATTTTGGGCATTAATCGAACCAAAAGCGAAGCCAATCAGAGCGATAAGCCCAGCACAACGAAAGATGTCCTGCATTTTTTTATTTTTCATTTCAGTGAAAAGATAATCAAGACGTTGATGAGTTGTAGTAAAGTGAGTCGAAATTCTCGATTTTTTTGTTAAATCTAAAGCTTGGTCGCGGCTTGGCTTTCTTGCAGAAAAAATTGCCCAATCAACCTGAAATGCTTATTTTGCATGCGGTCATTTCAGTTCAAGCGCAATTGCGCGATTGAACCTAAACTGGTGTTATGAAAAATTTTATACTTTCTATCCTGACGCTGTGCTGCTTGGGCTCTACGCTCTTGGCTCAACAAACCACTACCTGCAAGCCAGACGCTACTTTGCCAGACACCGCTGTAGGCGTCATTCCCCTACCCTATTCTGCAACCAACCTCAAGGGCGGAATTTCTGACACTGCTTGCCTGAATACTTTTTACGATTTTGTATTCACCCTGGCCATTCCCAAAACAATTACGCTGAGTGGCTTAACCCTTGCCATCAATAATGTAACGATTGCAACATCTGGAGCGGTGAAAAATCTACCCAGCGGCTTGTCGTATACCTGTAATCCGCCCAATTGTGTATTCAAGTCTGGAGAAAAAGGCTGTATCCTCATTGCGGGCACCCCCAACAACGCAATTAGCCTGGGTCAAAATGACCTTAAAATAGAAGGACTGGTCAATTCTTTTTTACCCGTTCCAGTGACCTTTCCCAGCGATCAATTTGCTGCGGGCAACTACTACTTGTACCTTCGGCCTCAAGGCTCAGCCGCCTGCCGTACTTCTTCTACCCGTGAGCTTGCCGCCACCAAACTGCGCATGGGCAACGTGCCCAACCCATTTACAGGCTCAACTCAAATTGAAGTAGAAGCCGAAATCCGGGGGCAATTCGATTTTCGGGTTTACGACCTGACGGGCAGGATGATCCAACGCCGCCCCGTGCAGATCACGCAAGGCATCAATCGTATTCCTTTTGAAGCCAACAACTTACCCCCCGGCTTGTACGTGTTTACGCTCACCGATGGGCTGAATACTGTTTCGCGAAAAATGGTCATTGGCCGTTAAATTCAATTCAGCATGAAACTGGAAGCTGCCCTGTGGCAAAGGAGTTACCTTTACTTTGTCCTGTTCTTTTTGTTGGCCATCTTTGGCTTTTGGTTGACTTATTTTACCCGGATTTTTGAGCAGGAAAGTTACCGCATGCACTTGCATGGGCTGGCGCTGATGCTGTGGTGCCTCATGTTGATTGTGCAACCCTATTTGATTCGCAGCAAAAAGAATCGGCTGCACAAAAGCATTGGCAAATTTTCCTACTTCCTGGTGCCGCTGATGCTCTTCAGTACTTTGGATTTGTTGAAGTTCAAAATGGATAAAAACACGGTATTGGACAGTCTGGATTACCATTTTATTGCTCTGGTGGTCAATGCCTTGATTGCATTTGTGCTTTTTTATGGACTAGCCATTTTTTACCGCAAACAAACCACGGTGCATGCCCGATACATGGTGTGTACGGCCTTTCCGATGCTAACACCGATTACCGATCGGATCATTCACATTCATTTTCCGAGCCTCCTGGCCTATCTTCCCCAGATTGATGGACATCCCATTGCGCCTGTTTTTGGTTTTGCCGTGGTTGATTTGATTTTGCTGGGGTTGAGCATTTGGGATTGGCGCTCGCATCGGCGCTGGAATGTTTTTCCTTTGGTGTTGTTGCTTATGCTGGCTTACCATTATTCGGTGCTGAATTTTCACGGGTTCTCCTTCTGGCAATCCTTTTGCAATTGGTTTTTCAAGTTGTAATGCGAAGTTGAATCTGTAACTTTTTGGGTAAATGGGGTTATACTGGTGACACAACATACTGATCACCACATCTTTTCCAGCCATGACCCACAAGTTAATCCTCCTGTCCAGTCTTTTCCTTTGTGCAAGCTTATTAAAACTTTCCGCTCAAAACACAGAAGACCTGGGCCGTACCCAACCCTTTTTGGTAGGTTTTAAAGGCTCAATTTACGATTTCAAGGTTGCCACAGATGCCGAAGGCTTCATTCAGGCGCAAAAAATGCGCTACACACCGGAAATCGAAAAAACCAAACCCATTGGTTACGTTTATGCGCAAAAATTATTCATTACTGAGCGCGAATTGAGTACGCCTTTTCCCGGCGTTCCGAAAGGCAAAGAGGTGTTCGCCATTATTTATACTGGCCGTTTTGAGGTCAAAAATAGCGGCCTTTACGATTTTTTGCTGCAAAGTGACGATGGTTCCCGCCTCTGGATTGACTCTACTGAAGTGATTGAACGAGATGGACTCAGGCAGTTCAGGGAAATCAAGCAGGGCAAAATCCAACTCAAGGCAGGTTTTCATCAGATCAAGGTCTGGTATTTCCAGGGCTTCCCCAACCGCATGGGTTTGATTTTGATGCACAAAAAAGCCGAAGAAACGGCATTTAAACCCTTTGATTTTAAACCCATGGAGGACGACGCCAAACAGTACATACAAATGGAAGGAGAAACGATGAAAATTCGCTTTGCGGAAAAATTTTCCTTCGAAACGGGAGCGTTCGAGCTCAAGCCCGAAGCCGATTCCATCCTCGCCAACGTCATCCGCATCCTCAATTACAACCCCGGCCTCAAATGCCGCATCGAAGGGCATACTGACAATGTGGGGAGCGCCAAGGACAATCAAGTACTGGCGCAAAATCGAGCGGAGGCCGTGGCGAATGCATTGAAAGCGCTCGGGTTGCCCGAAACGGTCAAGGTCTCGGTCCAGAGTTTTGGAATGAGCAAGCCGATTGCACCGAATGCCAGCGAAGCGGGTCGAGCGCAGAATCGGCGGGTGGATGTGGTGATGGAGTGGTGATGAGCATTGTTTTTTATTGTCGCATTCCGGTAGTTAGCACGGTTTGGCCGTCGGGGTACTGAATATTTGCATCGTTTTCTGCTGTAATAAAAAAGCTGGTAGGCTTAAAGGTTGCCACAGTTTTAAGGGAACTTGTAAGCGACTTGGAAAGCATACCACTCGATATTTTCAACTGCCCAATGTTTTTACTCCCGTTCTGTTCCGTTTCCATCCACACAATGTAGGTTTCTTTTGCGGGGCTAAGTCTTTTTGGCTCTGCCAAATTCTTTACGTCTAAATCGATGTTGTAGTTGCTGTTTTTATCTTTCTTCACCTTCACCGAACCTTCCGCGGCCGGAACTATGGGTGATATTGAAAAGACATACTTGGTTGTATCGCATGATTGTAGCATTACGATGGCGAACAATGTTGTGAAGGCTGAGTACACGGTTATACCTGGCCTTTTTGATTTTGTGAAGTTCATTTAAAAACTATGGTTGGTACCTACACAAGATCACTGTATTTATCGCCCAAGGTGTTACACAATTTTGGGTTTTAGTTGCATTATTCACACTTTTAATCCGGGCTAAAGCGACCAGCTTAGAGCGTGCAAAAGCTAAAACTTCCAAGGAATAAACCTCGGCGTTTTCTTCTGATAATCCGCATACGCTGGATATTTTTCGCTCGAGATTTTTTCACTAAAATCGGAGCTACCCAAAAACAACAAGACCAGCAAAATTGCGCCCGTCAACGACCAATTGAGCCAACGTCCTGTAGCTGCTACACTAAAAAGGTAATAAGCCAGCCAAATGCCTTGTTCAGCCGCATAGTTGGGGTGGCGCACCAAACGCCAAAGGCCGGTGGCACAAAATCCCCGGGCATAATCCCCGTTCAGCGCTTCTCCAGCCTTAATGCGACGGTGTTTTTCGGTTTGAAAATCGTACTGTTGCTGGTCGGCGATGAATTCAATGACGACAAGGGCCAAAAACACCCCAATCGCCAGGTAATCAATCCAATTCAGGGGTTTTTCAGCACCTTCCCAGGCCACCACAATCGGCAAATTGAACAACCAGATCAGGGTATTCTGGTACAAGGAGATAAAAAAGAGGCCAAACAGCACCCAGTTGATGCGGCGCTGAAACAGTGGATTTTCGCGCAAAACGCCCCAGCGGTAATCCTCCTCTCCCTTCCAGGGAATCCAGTGATAGCCCCCGCGACGGGCAAAATTGAAGGTAAGCCGCAAGGCCCATATACTCACCAACCCGGCCATGATGACCATCCGTGCATTCCACCCGCTCTGCTGGGCAAAAAACCAGGCGTAGGCCATGGGTACGATGCTCCAGATTTTGTCGACCTGGCTGTAATTCCTGGTCAACTCACTGACTACAAAACAGGTCAACGCAACCCCTAGCATGAGGTAAAAGGAACTTTGTAGGGCGGCCCATTGTGCTTCATTCAGTGGTGTATCGTACTTGAATGCAATGATGGGTAAGGCGATCAGCGTAAGGATCAGGAGAATAATGGTACGCAACATAAATAATCGAGTCAGTGTGGACTTGGAGCTTGTTTGAGTTTTTTGTTCGAGCTGCAAACGGCCCATTTTTACCTGAATTTCGTTCCGAAAATGCTCATTTAGCGCTACTAAACTCCGCTTTTCGTGCCTCATTCAGGTAAAAATGGCCTCGTTTTCGCTTTCGCCCAAAAAACTCAAACAAGCTCTAAATAATTGTTTTTCCATTAAGCAGGGTTCTATAAATAACAAAAGGCATCGAGCTTGTGCTCAATGCCTTCTGTATAGATTCTGTAAGTGACTAAGCGTACTTCGCTTCCAGGCCTAATTTTTTAACCAAGAGGTAGTAAAAAATGGCGCGGTACTTGTTCCGGTTGGCTGATCCCATTTGTTCACAAACCTCTTTCAAGGCTGCATCAAGGGCTGGACCATCGGCAAGTCCCATTTTCCCAATCAGGAAGTTGTTTTTTACGCGATCCAACTCAGTCTGGTCAGAACAAGATACCCGAGAGGAATCATCATTGTAGATGGATGGGCCTAATGCTTTTGTAACGGCTGTCAGTAGGGTTTCGTCTACGCCACTTACGTCGCGAGTACCGCCCAGTTCTTCCTTGTACTTTACAAGCAAGTCATCAAATTGGCTCATGGAAAAAATTTTTGGGTTTTGAATGAGGCAGTAAAATAGAGAATTTCCGGTAATAGCGCTAATTTTTTCTCGATTTGTTCCTTTCTTTGTTGCTTCGGAGAAAATAAACAAACACAAAAATTCAATCCAATGAAAATCCTTTTACTTTTTGCCTTCCTCTTGATTGGTTTTATTGGGGGTTATGCACAAGCTTCTTCTAAAAAGATCAAAGTCGGAGTGGTACATACCGTCTATTTCTGGCTCAAAAACAAGGGCAATGCACAAGATTTGGAAGCACTTTACAAAGGAGTTAAAACCTTGACTACCATCAAGGAAATCCAGACTGCCTATATCGGTACACCAGCCGACACAAAAGAGCGCCCGGTAATCGATGGCTCTTACGATCTGTCCATCACCTGGGTTTTCAAAAATTCAGCAGACCAGGACGCCTACCAAATCCACCCCACCCACTTGAAATTTGTGGAAGAAAACAGCCATTTGTGGGAGCGGGTGATTGTGTATGACGCGAAGGGGAAGCAGTAGTCTCAGTGCTAAAAAAAGAGCGCCTTAAAGCTTGGCTTTAAGGCGCTCTTTTTTTATAAAATGATACACAACAACTTAGGCATCTCCTATGGCTTGATTCGCTTGCCTTGCTGGGCCGCTTTTTGCATAGGGTTGGGTTGCGGATCAGCTTTATGCTGTTTGTAAATCTGGAATCGCGTCGGCATTTCTTTGACGGGCCAATTGTTGCTCTTTTCGTCAATATCCGCCGTTTCCTTGAAAGGATCAATTACAATGCCGCTCACTTCTTTTTCTTTCATGAACACTTTGGAAAATTTATCCTCGTTTTTACGCCAGATTTCCACTGGAATCCGTTCGATTTCCTTCGTGCCATCCTTGAAAGTCCATTCGATAATAATTGGCATTACTAGCCCACCTTTGTTGCTAAAGTATAACTCGTAATAGTTCTTATCACCGAAGAGTTCTTTTTTCTCCTTGTCAGTCAAGGTTTCGGCGTACAACGTTTGTTTGAAGGTTTGTACCGAATCTTCGGTTTCCCAAGGCTTGTACGTATCGTAAAAATCGCGAAGATTAGGGTCTTGCTCTACCGCAAATCCGACGCCAGCTTCGCGGTTGCGTTCCTGCGTTAAGGTGCGCTCTGGTTTGCTGCTTTTGCGCGGGAAGCTGCGTTCTTGCGGTTTCGGGTTGTTTTCCAAATCGGCCTTGAACCATTTCACACTGTCCAGCGCAATATCCACTGGTTCAATGCCGTAGAACCAGCCGCGCCAGAACCAATCCAAATCCACGCCACTGGCGTCTTCCATCGTACGGAAAAAGTCAGCCGGTGTCGGGTGTTTGAACATCCAACGGCGGGCGTATTCTTTAAAGGCGTAGTCAAACAACTCACGCCCCATGATCGTTTCGCGGAGCATATTCAAACCCGCAGCAGGTTTGGAATAAGCATTCGGACCAAAGTTGACAATGTTTTCACTATTGGTCATAATTGGCTCCAACTGATTTTTCGGCAAACGCATGTAACTGGTGATCCCTTGGAATCCCGGACGGCGGTTGTTGTCAAATTCCTGCATGGCAACCTCATCCATAAAACTATTGATGCCTTCATCCATCCAGGTCCACTGGCGTTCGTCGCTGTTGACGATCATTGGAAAATAATTGTGCCCCACTTCGTGAATGATTACGCCAATCGCCCCGTATTTCACCCCTTCGCTGTAAGTGCCGTCTTCTTCAGCACGACCGTAGTTGAAGCAAATCATTGGATACTCCATACCATTGGAGGCTTCTACCGAAATGGCAACCGGATAAGGGTAAGGGAACGTGTATTTAGAATACGTTTTTAGGGTGTGCGCCACTACTCTGGTCGAGTATTTGCTGTAAACCGGATAGGCTTCCTTCCCATAGTAGCTCATGCACATTACGCGCTTGCCTTCCTCGGTGACGTGTGGCATGGCGTCCCAGACGAACTTGCGGCTGGAGGTCCAGGCAAAATCACGCACATTGTCGGCTTTGTAAATCCAGGTTTTGGTGCCGTTTGGTTTGGATTTTTCGTTTTTCTTGGCTTCATCCAAGGTTACAATTTCCAAAGGCTCTTTGACACTTTTTGCCAGTTCCCAGCGCTTCATTTGAGCTGGCGTTAATACGGTAGAATAGTTCAGACACTCGCCCGTAGAGCCCACAATATGGTCTTCGGGTACCGTCATTTTCACAAGAAAATTGCCAAAGGTAAGGGCAAATTCCCCTCTTCCGGTGAATTGTTTGTTTTGCCAGCCTTCGAAATCACTAAACACACACAGCCTTGGATACCACTGTGTTATTGTAAACAAATGATTTCCATCTTTGCTGAAGTATTCATACCCACCACGACCCCGAAAAGTCATCCGATCGGTAATGTAATAATGCCAATCCACCTGAAAATTGAAGGTTTCACCGGGTTTGAGCGGCTGTAACAATTCCACGCGCATCATCGTCTGATTGATGCTGAATTTTAAAGGTTTGCCAACGGCATCAGTAACTTTTTGAATTTTATGTCCGTATTTACTGATGTCCTCTTTATCGTAGTTCTTCAACGCACTTTCGTTCATAATGGGAGTCATGTGGCTGGGATTGGCTTTTTGGATGCCTGCCGATTCTGAAGAGTGCTCATTCTCATCCAATTGCAACCACAAGTAACGCAAGGTATTCGGTGATTGATTGTAATACGTAATCATCTCACTGCCATCCAGGCGCAGATTTTTTTCGTCGAGTGTACACTGTATGTCGTAATCCACACGCTGTTGCCAGTATTCCGGTCCAGGTGCACCGTCCATTCCACGAACGTTGTTGCCTGGTGGCAGAACCGTACCCATTTGCTCGAACTTGTTGCCATGATTTGAGCCGGTCTGGCTAAAAACGGTGGAAAGAGAACAATTGGCTAGAAACAAGATCAAAAAAAACTTAGGTAAGTTAGGACTCGAAATTTTCATAGTCGTTTGATTTGAAAAAAAATTGATGAATCTAGACAACAAAAGATGCCATTAAACGAATTTACGACGAAATCTTTTAGGGTAATTCCTATCCGGTACTATTTTCTGATGAATGACTGAAAAAAGCGAAAAGCGAATAGTGAAAAGTGAAAAGCAGGTATACCAGTTGTTTTTCAACCGCCTCCTATTTTTTGCAATAAAATTAGGAATGGTAGAAATGTCCCTCTCACTTTTCACTTTTCACTTTTCACTCACCTACCTCCCGCTTGGCTTCGGTATCGCCTTACTTCCATCCACCACCGTTTCAATACTCGAAACGGCGGATACCGCAAAGAAGCCCAATACCTGCTTTTTGTTGTTTTGATCCAACGGTTGGATGTTGGTAGGGATATTGGTAGGTACAGTGGCAAAAATGCCACCGTTGGTGGACTCCGAGCGCACCAATTGCAGGAAGAAAAACGCTTCTGGTGGAATGGAATACAGTTCTACTTTCACCTTGTCGTTGGCATTGTACAGGTCGGGGCTGGCTCCGGCGCGAATGGGCAGGATGAACAACAAGCCATCGGCAGAACCACCGGGGCTAAAACTGCCATCGTAAACAGGCAGAATCTGACTGGGTTTGTCAAACAAGGTATCGTTGCGATAGGCCCGTACCCAGTAACAATCTCCTTGGCCAATTGGGTCTTTGGCATAAAAATCTACTTGATAACCTTCCTGGCGCAAGTCACCTGGGTCTACCGGGAATTTTTGTTTGAAGTAGTTCACAGAATCAATTGGAGGTACCCGATTGACTTTGCTGATGGAGAAATACTCCTCCGCGCCGTATTTGACGTAAAGCGCGTACTGTTTGCCCACTTGCAGGATTTTTTCTCCCGCTATTTTGGGTTGCCAAACGTAGTTTCCGTCATTTTTCAAGTCGACAAAAGGATAGGGAATACTGTCTTCTGAAAAGAGAATGACGGTCGCCCCTTTGGCGGGTACAATGCCTCCCTTGTCAAAATAAGGCTGGGTCAAACTCAACTTAATGGTTTGGGCTTTGGACTCATCGGTCACCCAGGCATCAATCACCAATTGGGTTTCACCCGCTTCAGTCTCCAGGTCAATGACGTCTTGGCAAGCGGTTCCCATCAAAATCAAGAGAAAAAAATAAAACCACTGTATGTTTTTCATGGATGGTCAGTTTTGGAAATTAAAATTTAAAATTATACGTCACCGCCGGGATGATCGACCCGAACACCGAATAACGCACCGCTTCGGTTTGACTCGGATTGTCTTCACTTTGGCGGACATACACGGAAAAAGCATTGCGGCGGTTGTACAGATTGTAAATGGAAAACACCCATTCACCCTCTCCTGTGCCAAACAGCTTTTTCTTCTGCTTCAATGTTGCTGCCAAATCCACGCGGTGGTAATCAGGGATGCGGTAGCCGTTGCGCTGGGCATAAAAATTGTGCGGCAACGCGTAACCTTGCCAGATGAATTTACTGGTTGGGAAGGTGGCTGGAGTGCCAGTGCCGTAAGTGAAATTGACTGAAAAACTCACCCGTTGATTCAAATCATAAATTCCCACGAAATTGAGGACATGGGTTTTGTCAAAACGGCTGGGAAACCAGTCGTTGTTGTTGAGCCCTTTGATTTGGCGTTCGGTGCGCGATAGGGTGTAGCTCAACCAGCCGTTCAGTTTGCCTTTGGTCTTTTTGATAAAAAACTCTGCGCCATAAGCCCGGCCATCGCCAAAAAGTAGGTCACCTTCCAGTTCAGGATTCAGAAGCAAATCGGAATTGGGGATGTAGTCCACCTGATTCTGCAGTTTTTTGTAATACACCTCTACCGAAGTTTCAAAGAGATTGTCCTTGAAGTTTTTGAACAAACCCAAAGCGATTTGGTCAGACAGTTGTGGTTTGATGTTGTTGCTAGTAGGCGTCCATACGTCCAGAGGAGAAGCCGCCGCCGTATTGGATAAGAGATGCAGGTACTGCGCCATGCGGTTGTAACTGACCTTGATGGAGCTAGCGTCACCGAGGCCAATGTTGGCCGAGAAGCGGGGCTCCCAGTTGCCGTATCGGGTGATTCGTTCCCCTTTTTTATAGGTTTGAGTACTGATGGGTTCGCGGCGTTCGCCCGTTTGGGGGCCATAGGTATAGGCTTTGCCCGGCCCGATGTAATCGTAGAGGGAGTAGCGGATGCCGTACTGTAAGGTGAAGTTTTTACCCAGTTTTTGCTCATTGCCAAAATAAGCCGCGTATTCGATGGCGTATTTGCTGTCCTGTCCGATGATGCGGGTTTCTCCGCCCGAAATGGCTTCGGCTTTACCCGGCTGGAAGGTATAATAAATCATTTGCCCACCGAAAGAGATCTTGTTGCGGGAATTGAGGTAGTAGGTGAAGTCGGGTTTGACGCTGTAATTTTTGATGTTGGAATTCCAGCGAAAGGCATCCTGAGGGTTGGGCTCTCTCAGGTCGGATTGGAGGCGGTAGTCGTAATTGCTGAAAAAAGCAGTGGTGTTGAGGAAAAGTTTGTCACTAAAAATGTGGTTCCAACGCGCCGAAGCGGTGGTATTCCCCCAATCAAAACCAAAATCGGCCCCAAAAACATCGCGGCCAAAATAGCCCGAGAGGAAAACGGTGTTTTTATCATCAATCTGGTAATTCGCTTTGGCGGTAAGGTCGTAAAAGTAAAAACGGCTGTCCTTGAGATCACCTTTCAAAAAGGGTTTGGCCAGCACATCGATGTAAGAACGCCGCGCTGCTACGATGAACGAACCCTTGTCTTTGATGATGGGCGTTTCCAGGGCTAAACGACTAAAGATGGTGCCAATCCCACCAGATGCGGCGAATTTTTTGGAATTCCCTTCCTTCATGCGTACATCCAAAATCGAAGAGGTCCGGCCCCCGTATTCAGCTGGAATGCCACCCTTGATCAGTTTGACATCTTTCACTGCATCGGGATTGAACACCGAGAAGAAACCAAAAAGGTGAGAAGAGTTAAAGACTGGTGCTTCGTCCAGCAGTACCAGGTTTTGGTCAACGTTTCCTCCGCGCACGTTGAAACCCGTAGCCCCCTCTCCTACCGTGGTTACCCCCGGCAAAAACTGGATGCTGCGGATCACGTCCACTTCGCCCAACAAAGCAGGCATTTTTTGGATGGTGCGCATGTCGACTTTGTTGACCGACATTTCGATGCTGCGCACATTGGCGTCGACTCGTTCCGAACTGATCGTGACAGTTTCCAGTACCAGGGCACTTTCTTTCAGTTCCAGGTCGAGCTTGACGTTGGCGTTTTCCAGCTTAACCTGACGCTTTTCTTCGAGGTAACTGACGTAAGAAAAACTGATGTCGTAGGTGCCTCGGGGCAAGGTAATCGAGTAAAAGCCATAATCATTGGTGGTGACGCCTTCGCCCAGCGTGGGTACAAAAATGGTCGCACCAAGGAGGGCTTCCCCGTTTTTGGCATCTTTAACATAACCGCTGATGGTGAATTTTTCCTGAGCAACAGCTTGGCCAATGCTCACAAAAACCACCAGCAACGCAAGTAGTAGTTTGTACATAAATTTGGGTTTTTTTAGATCCTTTCAGGTGATGACAAGGTATGAACAGTCGTATGAAGGGATAAGTTTACTCGACCAAAGGTTGTAAAGCCTAGAAGGAAAGAACATTATATTTGATCGCCGTAATGCTTTTCACATCTCGTCTCTTTTCCTCCTTCCAATCGCGGTACTCGGCAATCGCTCTTGTTTTGTCGATTATCCCATTTATTTTCAATGATTAAGTTTTAAATTTACCTAACTCCAAATCAAAAAACCATCAACCCATTAAGTATGGACCTTAGCCCTATTGATCCAAACGAGAAAACAGCTGCCGAAGAACCCCGGGAATTGTGCAGCAATTGTAGCAAAAAAATGGCCAAAAAGGGGAGCTTTTGCCCCCATTGTGGCCAAAAACGTTTTGAAGGGCGGATTCCTCTGAAATCCTTAACCAAAAAATTCCTTTACAAAGTCACCAATCTGGATAGCCAGCTATTGCGCATGAGCTGGCGGTTGTGGATCCCGGCGCGGGTCAGTCTGGACTATTTTGCTGGAAAAATCAAACAGTATCCCCATCCTTTTCAGTTCTTCTTTGTGGTGATGTTTTTTTTTCTGCTGGTATTCAATAAAGTAACCAACAACGGAATCGAGGGGTTTCACATCAGTATGTCCGATGAGCAAGGCGGAACCCCAACGAACCAAGCAAAAAAAATGGAACAGGTCAAGAATGACCCAAGCCTTGATTTCTATGCGCAAATTGAACGAGCTGTTTTAATGGGTCAAATAATGAGGGCTTACGATTCATTGCCGCCCAGGCTCCAAACGCCAGCCGTGCATGAATCCCTAAAAATCATCCTTGATCAAACCCATAAACGTTGGGCCAGCCAGGTAGACAGTACTTTTGGGGAGCAGCTAGCAAAAGACAGCCTCCACATGAACTTAGTCAACCGTACGGTAAAAATCGCGTATACTGATGTAGTAGAATATACCCCCGATGAGCTCATTGCCCGCTATGAGATCAAAGACTGGTTGGGTAAAATCCTGATCCGTCAGGGCCTCCGCTCGGTTAAGAACCCCCAAGAACTCATTACTGCTTGCATTGGCAGTTTCACCTGGACCATTCTGGCTTTGGTCATCGCGATGGCCGGAGTCATGTACCTCTTTTATTGGCCTCAAAAAAGGTATTATGTTGAACATTTTGTCGTGCTGTTGCACTTGCATTCAGGCGTATTGCTTGCGCTTACTATTTTGATGGGTTTGGATCATTTTTTCCCCTTGGGTGATTTGTGGGGCTTTGTTGGCCTGGGTATTTTTGTTTTTACATGGTTGACCATGAAGCGTTTTTATGGGCAAAATTGGTTTTGGACAAGCCTAAAATGGTTTGGTTTTTTCTTGGTTTACGGGATTGGGTTTGCGGTTTTCTTTTTACTGGGGATTTTGGTGGTGTTTGCGGTTTTTTAACAAAATTTTTAGAATCGATTTTGCGACCCGTTTTTTACATCGCTGTCTAATGGTCAATTCATCACCTAAAACCTGACTGTTATGTTTGCTTTCAAAACCTGGAGCCGCCTGGCTTCCGTAATGGCTATTTTATCGATTGCTCTGGCGAGCACTTCCTGCGAATTGTTTGACAAAGACGATGAGGATGACAATGATGGTGTCAAAGCCAAAATTGTAGGAACCTGGCAATTAAAGGCCCTGACTTGTGATCCCGCCATTGATTGGTTTGGTACAACGGTAACCAATGTATATGCACAGTTGCCTGCCTGTATCAAAGACGACCTGGTGATCATCCAAAACAACAATACTTACCTGGAAGATGAAGGCACTTCAAAGTGCCAAAACAGCGATCCTCAAACTGTATCTGGTACCTGGGCGCTCAATCCGGCTCAAACCATCCTGTCTGTATCCAGAGATGGCGACACCGAAAGCTGGAACCTGAGTAACCTGGGCAAAAGTGAATTCACCGCCGAATATGAGATTGAGGATGGCGGCGTGACTTATACCTTCAAAGCTGTTTACGTGAAGAAATAATTGTTTTAATGGTAATTTGTTGAAGCGCTGCTGGATCGAGGGGATCCGGGGCGCTTCTTTTTGCCCCACTACTTGGTGTACTGGAGGATTTTGTTGAACAGTAATTTTTCGTCAATCGGTTTGGACAAATAATCATCCATTCCGAAGGCGCGGCATTGTTCAACATTGGCGGTGGTCACATCTGCGGTGACGGCGATAATCGGCGTTTTAATCTTCATTTCATTGCGGATGTACGCAGTGGCGTCCAAACCATTCATTTCCGGCATTTTTATGTCCATCAATATCACATCGTACTGGTTCTTTTCGAGTTTTTCAATGGCAATTTTTCCATTGTCAGCCATGTCAAATTCAAAGCCAAAATCATCCAACAATGTTTTCATCAAGAGCTGATTCAGGGAAACGTCCTCCACGACCAATATTTTCACATTTTTTATTCCTGCTTTCCCCAAAGCGACTTTCGTTATACTTCCCTGGCTAGGGTCTTCGGACGGGGCTAGTTGCCCTTTTGCCTTTTTAAAATCCAAATTGAAACTAAAGGTGGAGCCCTTGTCCACTTTACTTTTCACATTCACCGTTCCACCTAGCAGTTTCACCAACTGTTTCACAATGGCCAGGCCCAAGCCCGTTCCTCCGTACAAGCGGGTAGTTTCGGTGGCTACCTGCTCAAAAGCATCAAAAATCTGTTTCAGTTTGTTGCCAGGAATCCCAATTCCGGTGTCGCTTATCACAAATTCGATGCCAACACTTTCCTCGTCTTCATGGAGCTTGTTCACCTGCACGGTGATGGTTCCGGTATTGGTGAATTTTACGGCATTGCTGAACAGGTTTAAAATGATTTGGCGCAAACGCACTGGGTCTCCTACCACTATTTCCGGAATGCTGGTATCGTATTGTTTAACCAAGATCAAATTTTTCTCCTGCATTTTGGTTTCGAACAAATGTAGCATGTCCGACACCGAAGAAAACAAGCGGAAGGGGGTCCGTTCAATCACCATTTTTCCAGCTTCAACCTTAGCCAGGTCTAAAATGTCGTTGATCAATATGATCAGCGACTCGCCGGATATTTTAATCGCATTGAGGGATATTTTTTGGGTTTCACTCAGCTTGGACTTCATCAGCACATTGGTAAACCCGATGATGGCATTCATCGGCGTGCGGATTTCGTGGCTCATGTTGGACAAAAACTGCTGTTTGGCTTTAACTGCATCCTCGGCTACGTGCGTTTTTTGTTCGGCAATCACTTTGGCTTCGATCAATTCTTTGAGTACCTTCTTTTGTTTCGTTTGTAGTTCATTGGCCAATTTCCTCAGTTCAGTGATGTCCAGCATCGTGAGTACAATCAGCTCCTCATTTTTGCTAATTTGTTCAATCCGATGCGCATTGAGCAACAAAGTTTTGTGGCCAACCAGGGGGAAATCCTGATCCACTTCAAAATCGTGGAAGCGGTTGTTTTTGGGTAAAATGTCTTCGAGCAACTCACGCAATGCCGGAATGTTCCATTGACTGTTGCTCAATTTGAACAGGAGGACGCCAATGATCTCTTCTTCACTAATCTGGAAAGTGTTACAGAATGCTTTATTGGCGGATTTAATGCGGATGTTTTTGTCTAATACAAGCATGGGCTCATGCACGGCAGCCAGGATCGTTTCGTAATACGTGTACAGTTCTTCAACTTGTTGAATGCGTGTGTACAGCTCATGGTTGCTGGTGGTCAGCTCTTCGTTGGTGGATTCAATTTCTTCTTTGGAGGTTTCCAGTTCTTCGTTTAAGCTCTGGAGTTCTTCATTGCTGGAAATGATTTCTTCATTGGCACTTTGCAATTCCTCGTTGGCGGCCTCGTGATCCTGGGTAATGGCATTTACGTAGATCCGGGTAGCAGCAAGTTCTTCTTCCAATTTTTTGATCCTGCGGTCTTTGGCAATGGTGTTTTTTTCCCCACCTTCCATGGAGGAGTCGCTCAATTCGAGCTGCTGTCCCGTAAACACAACCACCAACAAGGGTTCTTCGCCTTCAACTTTGAACGGCGCTACTTCGATGTTGACGATGTGTACACTATTGCCTGGCACATCGCGATTCATTTCAATGCCAATCTTGCGCACCAGTTGTTCGGTTTTGATGGACTCATGTATGGCGTTGCGCAGCTCGAAAGTAATTTCGGGAAGCGACATCTTTAAAATATTGAAACTCGCTTTACCCGCGCCATGTTGGAGATACATGAAAGTAGCACCCCGGAATTGCAGAATGTCCAGATCGTGATTGATGATTACACTGGCAGGCACATATTGGCCAAGCAGCACTGCATCAAAGGCGCTGCTCAAGTCTCCTTTGGTGGTGGTGGTCTTTTTAGGCATAGCGGTAGTCGTTCTGTTTTGATCCAAAGAGCTTGGCTGTAAAGTACGAGGATTGAGTTCCGGAATGCGGTAACTGCCCTTGTTTTTTTTGCGCGAATAGATTTTGTATTTTTTATTCAGTGGGGTAAACAGTTGGGTAGAGGTTCCGATGGTTTCTGATTTGCCCAACATCAGGCAACCATCCTCATTTAGCGCATAGTGAAAAGTAGAAATAGCCTTTTTTTGCGCGTAGGCGTCCAGGTAGATCAGCAGGTTGCGGCAACTGATAAAGTCCATGCGGGAAAAAGGGGGATCACTCAAAATGTTGTGCTCCGCAAAAACACAAACATCGCGCAGGGTTTTGGTGATGCGGTACTTGTCTTTGGATTTGGTGAAAAATTGCTGCAGACGCTGGGGCGAAACGTGGGTAAGCTGGCGCAGGGAATACTCCCCAGCTCGAGCGATATTGATGGCCTGGGCGCTGAGGTCGGAAGCGAAAATTTGAAAAGCAGTGTGGTGGTTTTGTCGATTGTGCAATTCAAACAGCAACATGGCCAGTGAATACACCTCCTCACCAGTGGCGCAAGCAACCACCCAAATGCGCAAGGTTTCACCTGGTGCTTTGCTGCTGAGCAAGCGAGGAAGAATGGTGCTTTCTAAAAATTGGAAGGCCTCGGTGTCTCTAAAAAATTCGGTAACATTGATGAGTAGATCCTGATACAACAGATCTAGTTCTTCCGGTTTTTGCGCCAATAATTCGGCGTATTTTGACAAGGAATCTACCTTATGGATCAACATCCGGCGCAGCATCCGGCGCTTGATGGTGTTCATTTTGTAGTGGCTAAAGTCGACGCTTTGGGTTTTGTGAATGAGTTGCAGGATCGTTTTTAAGTCGGGGTTGCTGTTCTCAATGGCATCTTCCGGGGTTAATTTTACGGAGTTTCGTTTCACCAGAGGGTGTTTGCTCATCCAATTCAATTCCCGAGCCATCTCTTGAGGCGACAGAATGAAATCAACGATTCCTTCGGCAATAGCAGATTGGGGCATGCTGCCAAATTTGGCCGAATCATCTTGCGCAAAAGTGAGGCCCCCGGCCAGTTTTATTTCCTTCAAACCCCTGGTCCCATCGGTGGCACTACCAGATAACACAATACCGACCACGTTCTCTTTGTGGGTTTCGGCCAAGGAAGAGAAGAGTACGTCGATAGACCGGTTGTTGGTTTTGTTTTGCGGGCGTGGAATGAGCTTGATGTGCCCGTCGGTTACTTCTATGTCCCGGTTATAGGGCATCACGTACACATGATCAGGCAGCATTTTGTCCATGTCTTCAATGTCCTGTACGGCCATGCTAGTTGCTTTGGACAAAATGGGCGTCAGCAAACTTTTGTGGTCAGGACTCAGGTGCTGCACATAAATGAAGGCCATACCCGTGGAGGGCGACAGATTTTGCAGCAGCGAGGTGATGGCTTCCAGTCCGCCCGCCGAAGCACCAATGGCTACAATGGGGAATGGATTTGGGCTTTCCGTTTTTGCTTCGCTGGGCGTGTTCGAGGCTGCTTTAGTTGGGTAGGGCTGTTTAGTTGCGCTCGCATTCTTCAGGTTGCTTCCTTTTTTGGAAACTACCTTTTTTTTATTCGGAACAGGATTAGATTTCATTGTTCGAAATTTGGCTTACAATTAAGCCTCTGAATGAATCCCTCCTTGATCGAGTATCGGCTGCTAAGACAGGCCAAGAAGTACATTTTAGAGCGGCAACTTATGCTCGGTTGCTGGACTTGGTAAATATAGTGATTAATTGAAGAATATTTTTAGTTTATGTGCAGTGGGGTCTTGATGTAGCACAAGCTTTACCATTTGAGCTGCCCCACTGCCAATTTTTAATATTACTCACCCATTGGCTCCCACAACTCAATTTTATTGCCTTCCAAATCCAGGATGTGTACAAACTTGCCGTATTCAAACTCCTCAATTTCATCCAATACCGTCACTCCTTCCTGTTTCAGGAGCTCTACCAGTGCCACCAGGTTTTCGACACGATAATTGAACATAAAATCTTTGGTGGAAGGAGCGAAATAAGTTGTAGTCTCCGCAAAAGGGCTCCACTGTGTATACCCTTTCTGTGCCGGGTCATCACTGCTGCGCCACTCGAAGCTGGCGCCCCATTCGTTGGTATCCATCCCCAGATGGGTTTTGTACCATGTTTTGATTTGATTGGGGTCTTTGCATTTAAAAAAGACCCCGCCGATGCCTGTTACTCTTTTCATAGTAGACTTGTTTGGCTTAAAAATAAAAATTTATTGTTGAATTAAAAATAAAAACACCTGATTTGTTGAGCATTTTTAAGCTTTTGCACATTTTTATGAAATCAGCTGTATAACAGCTGGTTTATCAGCTAAATTTCCTTTTTTACAGCTCAAACCAAAGCGACCATGTTTCGAATTTATTTACCCTTACTGATCACCTTGTTCAGCCTTCAAAACATTCAGGCCCAATCAATCAGCAAAGCCGACTACCAACGTGCAGTTGCCTCGATGTGGAGCAATTTCAACAACAAGAAAGTGTTCAACCACAACCCACAGCCCATTTGGGCGCAGGATAGTTCGGGGATGCTTTTTGTTTCTCAAAATAGATTGGGCCGTACCTACCTCAAAGTCGATTGGAAAAGCAAAAAAATCGCCCCCCTACTCGATCAGAACCGATTGGCCAAAGTACTGGGCGACAGTCTCAAAACGGCGATAAAAGCCAGCGACTTACCCCTGCAAGCTTTGCAATACAAGGATGCCAAACACCTGGAATTCAGCAGCAGTGGCAAAACTTACGAGCTCGATTTGGAGCAATATACCCTGAAGCGGATCATCAACCCGAATTGGAATCCTTTCGAGTCCAAATCCCCCGATGGCAAGTGGATCGCCTATACCGACAAATACAACCTCTACCTCAAATCTACTGCGGATGGCAGCATCCGTCAGTTGAGTACCAAGGGGGAAAGGCTTTATGAGTACGGTAGTTTTTATGGCTGGTCCGACATCATTGAGGGTGAAAATGGCGAGCGCCCCCGGCGTTTTTCGGTGCGTTGGTCCCCCGACTCCAAATGGATACAGACCTCTATAGTTGACATGCGCATTGCAAAAAAAATGTACCTACTGGATTGGGGTCAGGACGATTTGTTCAAACCCAAACTGCTGGGCTACTACCGTGGCTCACCCGGAGATACCGATATGGTGCGCATGATTCCTGTCTTTTACAATATAGCTACAGGAGAGGAATATGTAAAAAACCACCTGCAAGCGACCCATACCAATCCCATCCAATATGAATGGTCCAAAACCAGTGGGGTGGTGTATCAGGAAAACGCCATTCGGGGCTATCAAGCCGTGGAATTGCACCGCTGCGACCTGAGCAAACAATCCGAAGAGTTGCTCTACCGTGAAACGAGCCCTACCAACATCGATAATTACAGTTCCGAAATCTTTGAAGATTGGGGCAAAGTGCTGATCACCTCGGAGCGCGATGGTTGGAAACAGTTGTACCTGCTTGACCTGAAAGACAAGTCGCTGAAACCCTTAACCAATGGGGCTTATTACATCAATCAGGTCTTGCATGTTGACAAGGCCAAAGGGTTCATCCTGTTCAACGCGCAAGGCAAGGAGTCGGGGCGCAATCCCTATTACCAACACCTGTACAAACTGACTCTGGCTACGGGCAAAGTGGAATTGTTAACGCCTGAAAATGCCAACCACGATGTGTTTGTCTCGCCGGATGGGTTGTATTTTATGGACAACATTTCCACCCCCACTCAGCCTACCCGCACGGTGTTGAAAAGCCATACCACGCCGCCGCTGAATTTGGAATTGCTCAAAACGGATGCCTCGGGCCTGGATTCGATGCAATATCGTTTGCCCGAGCCTTTTACCGCCATTGGAAAGGATGGAAAAACCACCAATTACGGCGCCATCTGGAAGCCGAGCAATTTTGATCCTCAGAAAAAATACCCGGTCATTGATCAAACTTATACCGGGCCGCATACAAATATGTACCCACGCAGTTACGCCACGGCTTTATCGCGCAACAACCAGCCTTTGGCGGAACTGGGTTTCATTGTCATTACAGTGGATGGTTTGGGCACGGCGGGCCGCTCGAAGGCTTTCCACAATGTGTCCTACAAAAACATGGGCAAAAACCTGGAGGATCACCGCCTGGCCATCCTGCAATTGGGTCGCAAAAATCCCTGGATGGATACGACCCGGGTAGGCATTTTTGGGCACTCGGCGGGCGGGTATGATGCGGGGCATGCGGTACTGGAGTACCCTGATTTTTACAAAGTCGCCGTAGCCAGTTCTGCCGACCACGATTTCAGGATGGAAAAGGATTGGTGGCCTGAGATGTACATGGGCTGGCCAGTGGATTCAACCTACCACCAGGTATCCAACATCACCATGGCCAAAAACCTGAAAGGAAAATTGCTGATCACCCACGGAGGTATCGACGAAAACGTAAACCCCTCGGCAACTTTCAAACTGGCGGAAGCGCTCATTCGTGCCAATAAGGAGTTTGACATGCTCATTTTGCCCAGCCAAAAACATGGCTATCAAGGCATTTACAACGATTATTTCACCAAGAAGCGTTGGAATTATTTTGTAGAGCATTTGTTGGGGGTGGAGCCGATTTGGGAGTTTGAGCTGAAGTGAGTCTAAGGTGTCTTAGGTGTCTTAGGTGGTAAAAAAGAAAAAACCTGCGCAGCAGGTATTATTTCACCACCTAAGAAACCTAAGGCACTCAAGTGATCACCTAAGGAATATCGACTTGGAATCAACTTAATTCCTCCCCATATTCTGCAACAAATACCCTTTCATAATCCTGCTAATGAACTCATTCGCATTGATGTACACTCCTACCTCGGCATTAGGCGTTTTGTTTTCATCTACCCTAGTGAACCCCTTGTCATCCACACTGACGTTGACCATTTTGGTTTTGAACAAATCAGGATACAACAACATGCCGATGGCTACTGGATCAAATAAAGTAGGCGTTTCATTGCCCCACAAGACATACAAGCCCGACAGCGCATTGGTCAGTGGGGATTGGCGCATCAGGAGGATGTCCCGTTTGGTTTTGTCGAGTTTGACAAAGGCGGTAATGTCCAGACCGGCGTAGGCGATGTTGGCCCCGGAGTTGACAAATTTTTTAGCTGCTTCAATGTCGCATTTGACATTCCATTCTGCCTCTGGAGTGGGATATCCACCGTAACTCACATAAAATGAGCCAAACATGGCGTAGATTTTTTTGGCCATCTTCAAGGCATTGGGGTCCTTTTGCAATACATCGCCCAGGTTGGTTACCGGGCCCACCGAGATGATCACCACTTCATTGGGGTATTTTTTGAGGCTTTCGAGGATGAAATCTGCTGCACCTTGTTTGTTCGGTTGAAGTTTGGTAAAACCTTGCGCCCAGTAAAATTGCTCGGCATACCAATTGGCGCGTTCGCTCGTGGCGGAGGTATTGCGGCCCAGGTAGACGGGGATTTTTTCCTGCCCCATTTCGTACAAAAATTTGAGGGCCAAAGTGGCTCGGTCATTGGTACGGCCATAGCAGGTAGTGATGCCCAGGATGTCCACTTTGTCTTGCTGGGTCAGGAGCATGGCCAGGGCAAAGGCGTCGTCGATGTCGTCGCCGAGGTCACAGTCGAAAATGACTTTTTGGCGGGTGGCGGTTTGGGCGGTAGCGCCCAAAGTAAAGAGCAGGAAAAAGAGCAGAGTAAAATGTTTCATGTCAGAAATGAGGATTGATGGGTCATTGAGATGAGGTTGTCGCACATTTTTTTAAAACTCACCAAAGCGACATTTTTTTATCACAAAGAAAGCACAGAGCGGCACAGAGGGCACAAAGTTAGACGTTGACGGCGCTTTCGTTTACATTTTACCTTTGTCAACGTCTAACTTTGTGTCCTCTGCGTCCTCAATTTTCACTTTGTGGTAATAAAAATGTCGCTTTAGCTATTACAAATTCCGCTTCTTCAACTCCTCCACCGCATTGTTCGCCGCCCTTGCCGTAATCGCCATAAAGGTCAACGAAGGGTTCTGCGTGGAATTACTGGTCATACAAGCGCCATCGGTCACGAACACATTTTTGCATTCATGCAGTTGGTTCCACTTGTTGAGCAGAGAAGTTTTGGGGTCTTTGCCCATGCGTACCCCACCCATCTCGTGGATGTCCAAGCCTGGAGCCTTATTCGGATTGTCGTGGGTGCGGATGTTGGTGAAACCCGCTGCCGAGTACATCTCCGTGAGTTGCTCGTGGAAGTCCTTGATCATTTTTTCATCGTTGTCGTCGTAGGCTACGGATACTTTGAGCAAGGGAACGCCCCAGGCATCGGTCTGTTTGTCGTCGAGCGCCACGTAGTTGCTTTCCTTCGGAATGGTTTCGCCCATCATGTGCGAGCCTACCCGCCAGTTGCCGTATTTTTTGACCGACAAACTGTTTTTCAAGTCCTCCCCTATCCCAGAAGTATCGTTGTAGGTCATGCGGCTAGCGCTGAACCCGGAGGCGTACCCGCGCAAAAAGTCGGTTTCCTGCTTGAACACGTTGCGGAAGCGCGGGATGTAGCTGCCATTGGGGCGACTGCCCGCAGTGGTGCTGTCCAGCATGCCTTCGTATTCTGCAGACATGGTGGTGCGGAAGTTGTGAAAAGCGATGTATTTGCCCAAAAGCCCATTGTCATTGCCCAAACCATTGGGGAAACGATTGGATTTGGAGTTCAACAGAATGAGATTGGTATTGATCGTGGCAGCGTTGACGAAGATGATTTTGGCGTAGTACTCCGTCATCTGTTTGGTGTTGGCATCTACTACCCGCACACCCGTGGCCTTGTTTTTCTTTTCATCAAAAATGATCGAATGCACCACCGAGTTGGGCTGCAAGGTCAATTTTCCAGTTTGTTTCGCCCAAGGAATGGTCGAGGAGTTGCTGCTGAAGTAGCCACCAAAGGGACAGCCACGCTCACAAATGTTGCGGTGCTGGCATTTGCCCCGCCCCTGCTGCAAATGGATGGGTTGTGGCTGAGTCAGGTGCGCACAGCGGCCAATGATGACGGGTCGAGAGCCGTTGTATTTTTTGGCCATCGTTTGGGTGAAGTGTTTTTCCACGCAGGATTGCTCGTGTGGGGGCAAAAACTCTCCGTCGGGCAATTGGGCTAAGCCATCTTTGTTGCCGGAAATGCCCGCAAAAAGCTCCACATAGCTGTACCAAGGAGCCAATTCCGCGTAGGTAATCGGCCATTCCACCGCAAATCCATCACGGGCTGGGCCATCAAAATCGTATTGCGACCAGCGCTGCGTACCTCTAGCCCACATGAGCGATTTTCCGCCCACCTGATAACCCCGAATCCAGTCGAAGGGCTTTTCCTGGATGTAGGGATGCTCAGCATCTTTGACAAAAAAGTGAGCCGCGCTTTCAGTGAACGCATAACAACGACTAGCGATGGGATTGGCATCGCGCATCTCCTTGGTAATCTGGCCGCCGTGCTCAAATTCCCAGGGATTCATATTGGTGGTGGGATAATCTTTGATGTGCTCCACATTGGGGCCACGCTCCAGGAGCAGGGTTTTCAGGCCCTTTCCAGTCAGCTCTTTGGCCGACCAGCCGCCGCTGATGCCCGAACCAACGACAATGGCATCGAAGCTGCGTTTTTTAATGGAATCTATGGTGAGGTTAGACATTGTTTGCGTCTGATTTGGGTGAAAAAATGTTGAGGGAAGTTGAGAAGGTTTAGAAGGTTTAGGCTACCGCGAGCGACTTAGACAAAGGGATTGTCAAAATTGTTGCGGTAGCCTAAACCTTCTCAACCTCCTAAACCCTCTCAACCAACAGGCACACATCCGTGATAAAAACCAGGTACCAAGGTGAATTTGGCAATGTTCACCAGATAGTACTCCGAATTGGTATAGCCACGAATGGTCAGGTTTTTGACCAAGCCAATGAAAGCTTTGCTGCTCGCATCGTCGCTCATTTTTTTCAACAACTCAATGCGTTGTTTGCCATCACATTGCACAAAATTTTTGCTGTAGCTTTGTTGCGCCAGGGTATTGGTTTGGGTCAAACCTTGCTGAAAAGTAGCCTTGGATTTGTCGTCGTAGCAATCCTGAATCATCCGTTGTACAAACTGATGTACTTTGAGCGATTTGGCGCCAGGTGTACTGGTTTCAGGAATGAAGGTTTCCACAATTTCGGCCAACAAGGCTTCATCGGCTGCAGCCGAAAAATGGGCAGGACCAACAGATTCGGGCGTCCAACTGTTGGCCCAGGCAGGAAGTGCAACCAGGCCACCGAGGGCAACCCCCAGGCTTTTCATTGCAGCACGTCTTTTCATGGTGTTGATTTTTGAAAGTACTTTAAACCAGCTCTTCGCCGGAAGGTACAAAAAGATGGAATTCTAGAGAAATTTTGAGTACTGGAACCTACTTCAATGCCATCCATTCGCGTGCCTTCGCCTGAATCTCCGGCCAGTTTTTGATCATTTTTGCTTCTTGCAAGGCTTGATCTTGCTCCCATTTGCTCATGTTCAGGTAAGCTTTGGCGAGGTCGTAAGGCGTTTTACCCTGTTCCATCGCTTCAATGTTTACACCGAGGCGATCGAGGATGTAAATGGCGCCAGGCCCCGTGCCATAATACACCGACTGCCCCATCATGCCCCTTACCTCGGCTTTGGTTTCGATGGAAAACTCAAAAATGGAATAGCTGAAATGGACAGGCACGGTAGATTGGGTAAAAAACTGCAGGTTGCCCATGGTTTCGATGTATTTGGGTGAGCCCTCCATTTGTTCCTGGTACAATTCATGGTTGCGAATCAGCTGGTCGGGCGTGGGATCCAGCTCCATTTCTTTGCTGCGGATGGCCACGTATTGGCGCAAAATTTGCTTCAAGGCGGAAATTTCGCTGGGGTAGCTGGGCAATTCTTTCATGATTTCCTGACAAAGGATTTGGAGTTCCAGTAACTCCACGGTCAGGGGGAAATTGTCAAAATCCTGCTTGGATTCGGGGACGTTCTCCCACTTGTCCTGATAGCGGTGAAACAATTCATGGGTAGAAAAAGACACTGCCCGGGAGGTATCGCCAGAGCCTTCAGCGAGGTCGTCGGAATAGGCCTGAAGGTAGTAGTTGGTACCCGCAATGTCGAAGGTGAATTCAAAGGTGCCATTGCCTTCGGGGCCAAAAACGAGATCGTACGCTTCTTTCATGCGCAGGTCGTAGCGGTAAATCGCCAGCCCTTTGCCTTCTATGGCATCCAGTCGGATCGCTCCTTGGGGCGGTGTGGGCGGATTGATCACAAAGGCGCGGTCGGGCCCTTCTTCGGTAAAATGCACAAGGTATTGTCGGTAACTGTTGTAGGCATATCCTTTCCAGATTTCGTCTTTGGCGTAGATGTCGCCCAGTCCCTTGATGTGGCTGAAGAGGAGTTCATCCACGGGTTTGGCGAGATCTGTACTGCTGGTTGCTGAGCTGGGTGGACTGCACTTTTCCGCACTGCTCAGGATACAGGCACTAAAAAACAGAAATAAAATGAAGCGGAACGGGTTTGATTTGGTGTAGATCATTTGGCGAATTTTATTGAAATGTACAGGAATTTCAACTAAAGTCCAATCCAAGGTATGCGGCAATCTTGTACCTTTAACTGCGCATTAACTTATTGCGAATAAACCTTCCACACCATGCAGTCCTTTTTTTCAACAACACCATTTTATCAAGAAACTATCCTGGCCATTTTACGCATCACCCTCGGCTTGCTACTGATTTACCACGGCTATGAGGTTTTTGATGCCAACTTGATGAAAGGGTATCTGGAATGGGAAAATTTTAAAGGCCCGTCGGGCGCATGGCTGGTTTACCTGGGCAAGGGGTCAGAGTTTGTGGCGGGTATTTTGCTTGCACTAGGATTGCTAACCCGGGTAGGCGCACTGATTTGTATCGGAACCTTGGCCTACATCACCTTCTTTGTTGGACATGGAAAGTTCTGGTATGAGGATCAACATCCGTTTATGTTTGTGTTGTTTGGGGTCTTGTTTTTGTTTACCGGGCCAGGAAAATGGAGTTTGGATGGGCTACTGTTTACGAACAAAAAATAGTCGGAAATCACACTCAAAAGCGCTTAGAGCAGTTCATTAATAGTGTTGTCTGATTTCTTTTACCTTTGCGCCCGAAACAAAAAAACACATGCAACTCATCGATACCCACGCCCACCTCTACGCCGAAGAATTCAATGACGATCGTGCGGAAATGATTCAGCGTGCATTGGAGGCAGGCGTCACGCGGATGTATTTGCCCAATATCGACAGCACATCGATTGAGGGTATGCTGGCCCTGGAAGCGCAATACCCTGAACAATGCCTGGCCATGATGGGCCTGCACCCTTGTTACGTAAAGGAAAATTACCAGGAAGAATTGGCACTGGTCAAATCCTGGTTGGAAAAACGCAGCTTCCCGGCCATCGGCGAAATTGGCATCGACTTGTACTGGGACAAAACCCACGTCAAAGAACAAGAAGAGGCTTTTTTGACCCAGGTGGAATGGGCCAAACAATACGACCTACCCATCGTGATCCACTCCCGGGAGTCGATGGATTTGATTTTGGAACTCTTGCAACCCCTGCGCCACGAACGCCTGCGGGGCATTTTCCACTGTTTTTCAGGTACAGTACAACAAGCGGAAGCGGCCATCGATATGGGTTTTCTGCTGGGTATCGGCGGGGTTTTGACTTTTAAAAAGTCAGGACTGGATGCAGTATTGAGTGAAATTGAACTCCAACACCTGGTTTTGGAAACCGACGCGCCCTACCTCGCTCCCACTCCCTTCCGAGGCAAACGCAACGAAAGCAGTTACGTATTGAAGGTAGCGGAAAAACTGGCGGAGGTCAAAGGCATGAGCACAAGCGAAGTAGCGTCCATCACCACCCAAAACGCCTTGCAGGTTTTTGGAACTTTATAAAAAATTTAGCGTTTTTGTTGATAAAACCGTTTGTAGGCTGTAAATTTGCCGCACTTTAAGTAAAAGCACTACACAGAGAGGTGCTCGAGTGGTTTAAGAGGTACGCCTGGAAAGCGTATATACCGCAAGGTATCGAGAGTTCGAATCTCTTCCTCTCTGCAAGAAATTTCACAAAAGCTTTACAAGTCGTCGATTTGTAAAGCTTTTTTATTTTGATGAATTAGCAATAGTTTACCTATAACAATTAAACGCCCATTGAAATGGATAAAGAACTCACCATTCATCAAATAAACCACCTGTATAAAGTTAAAAAAAACCTTAATTCAAGAAGCGCTGATGTGCTCAAAAAGTTAGATCAATTGGAAGAAATTCTGTCCAAAGGGATTACCCCCGATGATCTGGTCACCGTAAGCGATTTCTCATCCATTGAATTATTACACGGCATAGATAGTTATGATCTTATCTGCGAAATGTTGCGTCTTCATCAGGATTACAGAGAAGACAATTGGAGCTTTTTGCAGCTACTCGATGGCTGGCATGAGGATCTGCTAAAAACGGGTTTTGACCTGCAATCAAATGCTGAAAAATCCAGGTTATATTCCTGGGTAAGAGAGTCCATGATTTGGACCAAACAGGAAGAAATTTTCTTTGTGTGGTTAGCTACATTGTGGCAGCAAAAAGAATTGTACAAATACCCCATCAACGCCTATACTATTCAAAACAATAGTGTAGAGATGTTTGATTTGAACAGGATTGCATGGCTTGAGCACTTGCCTGAAGCAGAATCATTCAATGAGGCACCTGTGTACTCGCATCCCTACACCAGACCTTTGTCCCAGTTTGAGATCGCACAAAGAATACGTTTAAAGCACGCTCCACCCTTTAAATCCTACGCCAGGCTATTCAAAAAGTCAAATTCGCCCATCCTTGTACTTTGTTCTTATTACACGGCGTACAAAGTTTTCACCCTCAATGAAGATGGGGAAATGTTAAATCTTATCGATCAAGGTCAGTATGAGAACTGGCCAGAAACGCTCCAAGCAATTCACCAATTCAGTACACAGCAATTATTGGAAGGCTACGAAGAAATAGAAGCAGATCGTGAAATAGCTTTTGATAAAAACGCCTTGGATTTTGATATCCTGGAATTTAAGTCTTGCACTTTGATAACTGACCCAGAAGTTGACGCGATAATAGGCTATTGCAATCATTTAGTGTCACCATCGTACCGAAGTTTCCTAAAACGCTTTTACAAAGTAGCTTTAGTCAAAAAGAAATATGCCTTTCCAATCAGCGACAATGCGTATAAAAAGCTGAATAACTTCCTCTATCCTGATCAAGTTGGTCCAATCGCCAAGCTAAATGGGGTTGAATATTTAAAAATCGCCCAAACCAGTGATTCCCTAATGGTCGTATCAGATCATTTGGGCAAAATCTATTTAGCACAAAGAGACAATGAGGTGCTTTTCCTCTTTGAGGACTTCAGTGATTTTATTCATTCAATTTTTGAATATGATTTCATCGAAGAAGAAGAGGTAGATCGTGCTGAAAACGGGGATGTAGATTTTTTTAGAAACTACCTTAAAAACAACTACGTCGACAATAAATTTGGATTTGAAAAAACCTTATTGAATTTGGCCCTTGAACATCCTCAGTTGGTTGAATTTTTACTTGAGCAGGGAGCAAATCCCAATAAACTTAGGATGCCTTTCGCCGAAGGTATTGAAGAAAGTATGCATTTGCTTAAAAGATATGGTTATGATCCTTCCGTTTGGGTGAATTCCAGGGGAGAACGGTTTGAGTCCCTCTTCAACCGGTGGCCATACCGAGATGTATTTAGTGATGTACAACCCGTCAATTACCGCCATGCTATAAACATCCCCCTCCGCAAAAGGCATTTTTTAGATCATTTAAAGCTCAAAAAAATTGAGCGCTTTTATGGAAACAAGATCCCGTCCGAAGTGAAGACCTTCATTTTGAACCATGCGGGGGTTGAGCTCAAAGGCCTTTGGCTTAAAATAGACATCAACAGCGGCTGTTACCTAAAAATGGAGCGGATATTAAGTTTAGACGAAATCCCTAGTTTCATTAGCTTGCACAAATCGAGAAACAAAGCCAACGGATTTGGTAAAGCGAACAGTTGTCTGCCGATTGCAAAAACAGTCTCTTACGAAACAATTTATCTTGAAGAAAAAAATGGAAATCCATACTTGGGAATTGACAATCAATATGAAATAATAAACTTTCTTTCTACTCGTGTAGTATCCAAAAAAGGAGATTTGATTGAAGGGCTATTCGATTCTTTTTATCACGAGGAGCAGCTTTTTGTTTTCGAGGCAAAAGCGATTTTGAATAACGATGTAACCTATATCTCCACCCTATTGCAAAAAAACTGGAATCCCAATCACCCCTTACATCCCTACGGTACCCCTTTAGGATTAGCCATGTACTTGAATAATTTTGAAATGGTTGATTTACTCCTAGACGGCGGGGCAGAAATTGCATCCGTAATCAATGACACGGATTATTTGTATGGAGCTAAAAAACCTTTGGATGCCGCGATGACGATGTGTTCGTTGGAAATGGTTAAACATCTAATTTCAAAGGGAGTATTAAATTTTGATCTAACTGGCGATTATTATGAAAATGCGATAAACCTTATTGCAAGAGGTGGCAGGACGCATTTAAAAGAAGTTTTACCAGATCTAAAAATGGCAGCAGGCTGGTAAACGGCTCCCTTTAACTAACCTCATTTTCAAGATTTGAATTATATTACCCCCTATTCCGTTCATTTACCCTTCAAATTCATGCGTACCACTACTCTATTTTTGATCCTTGCACTATTCGCAATCCGATCTTTTGGGCAAAGTATACCCTCGCCAAAAGAGCATTTCGGATTCAACATCGGCGACAATTACCGGCTCGCCAATTACACCCAAACCGAAGCCTATTTTAAAAAAATTGCTGCCGCCTCCGACCGGACAAAACTGGTGGACATCGGCAAAACCGAAGAAGGCCGTACCCAATACATGATGATTGTCTCTTCGCCAGAGAACATCAAAAACCTGGAGAAGTACAAAGGCATCGCCCAAAAGCTGGCCCGAGCCGAAAACCTTAGCCCTGCGGAGGCAAGGCGTTTGGCGGATGAAGGCAAGGCGGTGGTGTGGATTGACGGCGGTTTACATGCCACCGAAACGGTCGGTACCCACCAATTGATCGAATCCATCTGGCAAACCGTAAGCAGAAAAGATCCCGAAACCCTGCGCCTGCTGGACAAGGTGATCATCCTTTTTGTACACGCCAATCCCGATGGGCAGGAACTGGTATCCAACTGGTACATGCGCGAGCCGGATACGCTGAAAAGATCCTTGTCTCAACTGCCGAGGTTGTATGAAAAATACATCGGCCACGACAACAACCGCGATTTTTTTATGAACAACATGAGCGAGTCCAAAAACATCAGTCGCCAGTTGTATGTCGAATGGCTCCCGCAGATTTTGTACAATCACCACCAAACTGGCCCTCCCGGATCAGTGGTAGCAGGCCCACCTTATCGCGATCCGTTTAATTACGTATACGATCCAATTGTAGTGACCAGCCTTGACGCCGTGGGTGCGGCGATGATCAATCGCCTGAATGCCGAAGGGAAACCCGGTTACACCCAACGCAACGGCTCGGTTTTTTCCACCTGGTGGAACGGGGGCTTGCGCACCACCGCTTATTTTCACAATGTTGTGGGCATCTTGACCGAAATCATCGGTAGCCCCACTCCGGCCAGTGTGCCGTTGGTTCCCGATCGGCTTTTACCGAACGCCGCCACCCCATTTCCGGTTGTGCCCCAAAAATGGTTGTACCAGCAGTCCATCGACTATTCCGTATCCCTGAATTATGCCGTATTGGATCATGCTGCGCGCAACAGCGAGCATTTGTTGTACAACATTTACCTCATGGGGAAAAACTCCATTGAGCGCGGAAGTCGGGACAACTGGACGCTTTCGCCCAGCCTCATCGATTCGGTGAGTAGCGCGGCCAAAAAAGAACCTACGCGTAGCAACACCCCAAATGCCAGCGCAGCAAATGAGGAAAACCCGTTTGGCGGTAGGCCAACTACCCCTGTCAAATACTATGATTTGGTGTTCAAAGACTCCACGCTGCGGGATGCCCGAGGCTATATCCTTCCTTCGGATCAACCCGATTTTGCCGTAGCCGTAAAATTCCTAAATGCCTTGATCGAGTCCGGTATAAAAGTACACCGGGCCACCGCTGATTTTACGGTGCAAGGCAAAAAATACCCTGCCGGTTCTTACGTGGTTTTGACCAACCAGGCTTTTCGCCCGCATGTGCTGGATATGTTTGAACCGCAAGACCACCCCAATGACTTTTTGTACCCAGGCGGCCCGCCCGTTCGCCCTTATGATGCAGCAGGATGGACACCCGCTTTCACCATGGGTTTTAAATTCGACCGCATCCTGAATGGGTTTAGCGGGCCTTTCGAAGCGGTTCCGTATGGGGCGATCCAAGCGCCAAAAGGGAGTTTACAAAAAGCCAGCACTGTCGCCGGGTACATCCTGGATGCACGTTCCAATAACTCTTTTATTGCCGTAAATGACCTTTTGCAAGCGGGCGTGGTCGTACATCGCGTTACGAATGCCAGCAATGACAACATCGCCCAAGGTTCATTTTTTGTTCCGGCCACAAGCAAGCCTGAAGCAAGGTTAGAAAAGGCAGCTGCTGATTTCAATTTGCAGATCAACGCGGTGGCCAAACAGCCGACTGGTTTGGAAAAAGTTGCCCCGCTGCGCATTGCCTTGTGGGATGTGTACGGTGGTTCGATGCCTTCGGGCTGGGTGCGCTGGCTGATGGAGCAATACCATTTCCCCTTTAAGCGCATTTTTGCCCAGGAAATCGATGCGGGCAACCTGAAGCAGAAATACGATGTGATTGTGTTTGTGGGTGGAGCAATTCCTGCTAACGTTTCCAAAAGCACCCCACGAGACACCATTCCAGCCAACATTCCGGCAGAGTTCCGGGATCACTACGGCAGAATCACGGCAGATAAATCCATCCCATCGCTCAAAGCATTTTTAGAGGCAGGTGGCAATATTGTCACCATTGGCAGCAGTACCAGCCTGGCGTACCATTTGAAATTGCCAGTGCGCAATGCCCTGGTTGAAATGGCGGATGGCAAAGAACGGACCTTGCCTGGCGAAAAATTCTATATCCCCGGCAGTGTGATGCGGGTAAAAATAGATGCAGCGCAACCAGCCGCCTGGGGTGTGGGTACGGAGGCTGATGTGTTCTTTCAAAGCAGTCCGGTATTCCACATTGCACCAGAAGCGCTTTCCAAAGGAATGGTGACGCCGATTGCCTGGTTTGATTCTGCTAAGACACTGCGCAGTGGTTGGGCCTGGGGCCAGGGCTATTTGCGCAATGGGGTGGCCGCTTTCGTGGCGAAGGTGGGTACCGGGAAATTGTATGCCTTTGGGCCTGAAATTACGTTCCGGGCACAAACGCAGAAGACGTTTAAGTTTTTGTTCAATGAGTTGTATCAGGGGGTGAAGAATTGATGGACTTGAGGCATGTTGATTATCAAGCAATTATTTTTTTTTGAGATAAGAGTTCCGAATACATGACTTACGATTTTTGAAGTGAGCTACCGCAGCGAGTTTGACATAACCTTGGCCTAAGTCGCTGCGGTAGCTCACTTCAAAAATCGTAAGTCATGTACTCGGAACTCGGAACTCAAAAGAGCCTTAATCTAATCGCGAAGCGATTGAAATCAATTGAGCTGAAAAGCCCCAATAAAACCAAGCCTCTCGTCTTTCAAAACATATATTTTACTCCCTGAAGAAAACTCTGCCTCCGACTCTTCATCTGGTTCTTCAGTAATGGTACAGATCAGTGGTTGTAGGTTTTCGACCTTAGCTTGCAACGGCTCAAATTCAAAAAGCCATTGGCCGCCCGGAAAGGTTCTGTGAACTTGGCATAAAATTTAATTCATGGAAAAAATTCTAAAAAAAATAGTCAGGATTGTTAAAATAATTGATCGCTATAGTTTTGTAGTAGCCTCAGAAAACGAAAGTGAGATTTACGTAACTGTATCAAAAAAATTCATGAAAGCTTATGATGGCAAAGCGTTTAAAATTGGCGATTCAGTAA
Source organism: Saprospiraceae bacterium (assembly GCA_027486765.1). Lineage (GTDB taxonomy): Bacteria > Bacteroidota > Bacteroidia > Chitinophagales > Saprospiraceae > Haliscomenobacter. The sequence goes on along the minus strand of JAIXOO010000232.1, from coordinate 31,118 downwards.
TAATTGAGGTAAGCCCTTATGACTTATCTAGAGGGAGAGTACATCGTAGCACATTTTTGGAGAACTTAGATGCTGGGAAATTAGATGAATAATCTTAATCCAGTTGTGCCCCGCTGATACAACGCTCATGAATTATTCCAGCAATGCACTTGCGATTGCTGGTAAAGTTGATCTTGGGGCCTCAGCCCAAAACAAGGGTTTTCCCTTAGGCAATTCACGTCCTCCGAACTAAATTGATCACTTCCCCAACACCGGCACCTTACTCACCTTCACCTCAAACTTCCGTGCCACCGGCACTTCCTTTTCCTCCAAATACTCCTCCTGCCGATACGTTTTCACCAAGGCCACCGCGATGATCCGCACCCGGGCATCAATGGCTTCAATGTAATTGTCGTTGGCCATTTCAAAGGTCAGGGTGCCCTGGGTGTAGGTGTTGTGGCGGGCGTAGGCAGCGGGGCCGTCGCCCTGATCGAGGACTTTGGCGTCTTTGTTCATCACGCGGTACTTGATGTTGTTGCCGCCACGGGGGACGGTGAAGTAGCTCACGCCATCCAGCGCCAGGGAGGCCAGCGCGCCATAGGGCCCAGCGAGGTAGCCCAGTTTGCCAGCTGCACTTACGGCATTTTTGCCCAGGGTAGCCAGGCGATTGGCTTCGCTGTATTGCTTTTCTGCCTGATCTCCCGAACCGATCCAGTAGGCCCAGGCGATGACTTCGTAGGAGCGGTCGGTTTCGTATTTGTTGCTGGGCAAGGTGACGGGCACTTTGCTGGAGGTAGAGCCCGACCAACTGGCTTTGGCCGCGATCCGTTCGGTTTTGTCGGCCAAACTCACGATGGCGGTATCCGTCCGCGCCAAAACCCGGCGGGTTTGTTTCACCATTTGTTTTTCAAAACGGGTTTCGTTGTTTTGGTAAACGGTATCGAATTTTTCCACCCATTTCACTGCCGTTGCGAAGGTGCGGGTCTTTTCCGTTTGGGGAATGCGTTTGATTTGGACTTTGATGGTGCGGTCTTTTTTGGTGTCGCTGCGGAAGCGGAAGCGGTACACCGCCGCTTTGGGCACTTCGATGGTTTTTTCCTTGACCGCCGCTGTATTCACTTCTTTGTACTTGACATTGCTGGGAAACTCGGTGATTTCAACCTCCGCTAGCATGGCGCCCACATTTTCACTGAAGCTAAAGACAATTTTATCGCCTGCCGCGAAGCCGTAAAACAGCTCTTGTTCTTCTTTGTTGGAGAACTGCAGACTGATGTCGCATACTTCGACGGGTTTGGGAGTAGCTGCTTTGTTTTGGGCAAGCAGGTGGAAAGTGGAGCAAAGGAGCAGAAGGAAAAATAGGTTTTTCATAAGAGTACTAGATTCAGAATGATCGTTTTTATGTTTGTGGAAACGAGTTGTCGCGGGTCTTTAATTTCACCAAAGCGACATTTTTTAGCACAAAGGACACAATGGGGGGCACAAAGGACACAATGTTAGACGTTGACAACTCTTTGTGTCCTTTGTGCCCTCCTTTGTGTCCTTTGTGCTAATCTGTCCCTTTGGTAGTTCATAGCTTGGTGAAACAATATTGAACAACTACGCCCGTGGCACTTCTTTTTGCAAAAAGACCTTCCCCGGGATACAAGGCCCAAACACCGACTGCCCGTCCCACATGCCTTCAAGATACCAGGTGGTGTCTTTTTTCTTCAGGGTGAGGGTCCCCCATTTGAGGCACCAAGCCATTTCTTCGAGTTTGGTGTACTGGACGATACGGTTTTCTTTAAATACAACGGTGTTGCCTTTCACTTCGCCCGTAAAAGCCATTTCGGCGTGCACCTTTTCCACGCTGACGTAAGTGGTGCCGGTGATTTTATTGCCTTTTTGCTGGATGCTTATTTCGCAATAATATTTTTGGCGGAACCCACCCTCTTGTTGGGTCAATACCCCAACCCATTTGCCATTCAATTCGTTGTTTTGAGCGGATAAGGCCAGGCTAAAACTTAAAAGGGCCAGTAACACTAAATTTTTCATGTCCTCGGTTTGGGATTCAATTTAAATTTATTCTTCCTCACTTGCTTGATGTGCATGATCTGGATGATGAAAAAAACTGAAAATGGTCTTGCCATAGTGTCTTTCCTGCAAATAATTGGGATGATGCTTATAAGTATGGTGTGGATTGTGCTCCATCACGAACCAACCTTCCGGCCGCAGCAGTTTGTATTTGAACACAAAATCTGGAATGGTATCCATCGTATCCAGGGCATAAGGTGGTCCGGCAAAGATGTAGTCGTAATCCTCACCAGAGCTCTCCATAAAGCGGAATACATCCGAACGAATGATGCGGATATTTTCGGTGATTTTTAAGGCTTCGGCTGTCTTTTTAACAAAATTAATAGCCGCCTGAAACTTGTCCACATAAGTCGCATTGGTACAACCCCGCGAAATGAACTCGTAGCAATGGCTGCCCGTGCCCCCAAATAAGTCCAGCATCTTGGTTTCCTCAAAATCAATGTTGTTGTTGAGGATGTTGAACAGGCCCTCTTTGGCGTAGTCAGTAGTTGGGCGGGTAGGCCAGTTGTCGGCAGGTGGATCAAACCGCCGCCCTTTGAATTTTCCTCCAATAATGCGCATGGTGATTGATTATATTCCAGCTACCAAATCCACATATAGATGTTCGGGAATGGCGCTCAATTTGGTTCCGGTCCGAAATCCGGTAGGCAATTTTACATAGTGCAGCGACTTGACATAACGTTTGATCTGGCGGTGCAACTCCGACTGTTCGCTGTAATGCCCACAGATCCAAAGCGGGGTGTATTCAGTCCCCAAACGAAATTGATCAAACACCAGCAATAAAAAATAGAGCGCGTCCCGAGGGGTTTGATAAGAAAACGAATTGCAAAAAATCAATTGCCCTTCGTGAAAATAAAAGATGAACACCCGATTGGGCATAAAATAGGCTGCAATGTTATGTGGGGTTTCGAGCCTGCTGCGCAACAGGGGTGCCAGTGCGCTCACACAATGTGCGTATTCTGCTTCGGGTTGGATGCCATTGAGCCATTCCTGGCACACTTTAGGTACCTCATATACAGCATTGACCGGATAACCTGGAATGACATCTGTGTGCACCAACGCATTGCTGTCCGGCGTGGTCAGGTGCTGCAGGTAAGTGCTGCGCTCTTCCGCCCGGTACCATTGTGAGGGCACCAGCGTAAAGGTAGGTGCAACCACTACCGCGCGAACTGATCGGTAATTGCGCGTCAACATTTCAGGAGAGGTACCTAGGTTGCTCATAAAAGCGGCCCAATCCGGTTGCCCTTGTGCGTTTCGATCCAAAACCTGGTGCTGATAGGCCTGAATCTTGAGCTGGTTGTCCACTACCGCATAGCTGAAGCTGTCCGTCCCAAAAACAATGGATAACTTGCACAGTGCCGAGATGTGCGGCGAGTAGTTGTCCTCAACGATGTCGTACTTGATACTAGCCAAATGCCTGTTGTTGTATGAGGTTGAGGGAAGTTGAGAAGGTTTAGGAAGGTTTAGGCTACCGCAGAGACTTAGACAAGGACATTGTCAAAATCGCTCGCGGTAGCCTCAACCTTCTCAACCTTCTCAACCTTCCTCAACGATAAAAGATTTATTTTCCCATTTTACATACCCCATCAAACCGAGCTCCATCTTCAATGGCCAAATTAGCTGCGGTTACATTGCCGGTAACGACTGCTGTTTTGTCCAATTGGAGCAGGCCAGATACTTCCACATCGCCACTCACGAAGCCCATGATCATGGCGTCGCGGGCCCGAATGTGGCCTTCAACCCTACCCTCTTTTCCAACCACCAGTTTTTTCTCGCAAGAAAAGTCGCCTACTACTACTCCGTCGAGGCGAACGTTTTCTCCAGATTGAAAATTTCCTTCTATTTTTGTGCCTTGTGCAATCACGCAGCTACTAAAACCATCACTTGGTGTAATGTTGGAATAGGAAATGCTCGGGCTGTCTTTTCTGACTTTGCTTGCTGCCGTAGACATAAATCAGTGTTTTAGGATTTTTTTGAAAATGACATCTTTTCAGTCAAATCCGATGTTCTTGGGAATGATTTCAAATATCGTTGGCAAATTAAGGCCAATTTTTAATAATCTGTACCTATGTCGCTTACAATTTTAGCCATTGAGTCTTCTTGTGATGATACTTCTGCCGCAATTGTGCGCGACGGGCAGGTGCTGAGCAACAAAACGGCCAATCAGGAGATCCACCAAATCTACGGTGGTGTGGTGCCCGAAGCGGCTTCGCGGGCCCATCAAATCAATATTTTACCTGTAGTTGAAACGGCGATCCGGGCGGCGGGCATCGATAAAACCGAAATTGATGCGGTAGCTTTTACCCGTGGCCCCGGGCTGATCGGTTCTTTGATCGTGGGGGTTTCTTTTGCCAAAGGTTTTGCCCTCAGCCGCAATTTGCCCTTGATTGAGGTCAATCACATGATGGCACACGTATTGGCGCATTTTGCCGAAGACCCCAAACCCCAATTCCCCTTTTTATGCCTTACGGTATCGGGCGGGCATACCCAAATCCTGATTGTCCGGGACTACCTCGACATGGAGCTCATTGGTCAAACCATCGACGATGCCGCAGGTGAAGCTTTTGATAAAACCGGAAAAATGCTGGGCCTGGACTACCCCGCTGGCCCCATCATCGACAAATTGGCCAAAGAAGGAACGCCACGTTTTACTTTTCCTGAGCCCAAAATCCCTGGGCTGAACTTCAGTTTTAGTGGGCTAAAAACGTCCATTTTGTATTTTTTGAAAAAACAGGTTGCCGAAAATCCAGCTTTTGTGCAGGAAAATCTGGCAGACATCTGCGCCTCCGTACAAGCGCGCATCGTCAGCATTTTGATGAACAAATTGCGCCTGGCCGCCGAAGAAACCGGGATAAAAGAAGTTGCCCTGGCGGGAGGTGTTTCAGCCAATTCGGGTTTGCGACAAGCGCTTGTCGAGGAAGGTCAGCAAAAAGGCTGGAATACCCATATCCCCAAGATCGAGTATTGTACCGACAATGCCGCCATGATTGGCATTACCGGGTATTACAAATTTTTGCAGGGAAAATTTGTGGGGCACGAGGTTTCACCCCTGGCCAGATGGGAACTTTCAACACCAGTTTTGTAAAATTCAATGTTATACTGTATCTTTATTTACACTTTAACGCAAGAAGTTGCGTTTTGAAACGAATAAAGTATAATTTCTCTCAATGTCTTTATCCTTTATTCATCTTTACTAGATCACTGTCATTAATTGTAATCACATGAAGAAAACCTTTATCCTTATCCTCAGTGTCCTCGTTGCGACTACTACGATTTTTGCCCAAGGTGGCATCGAATGGAGCGTAAACCCGCAAAACCATGCCAATGTAAATATCCCGCTGCGCAAACCCGGCCGGGATGGTGAATTGCCCTTATTGCCAGTTGGCTACATCAACATCAGTCAATTTTCAGCGAATGGGCTAAGTATGCCGACCAAAGGCCCCAAAGGTTACCTCTTGTTGTTCATTTTTGACGTATCAATCCAAGGCCGTCAGAGTGAGATCGTTCACCAGGGCCAAACCCGCAAAGGAATTTGGTCGATTGCTCAAATCCTCGACCCAGGCCAGCCTGCTTTGCCTGGCGATTTAGGCCGTAGTTTTACCAATACCCCTGAGAGTCCGGGCGCGGTAGTACGTGGTTTCTTTTGGGACGATCGCGCCGCTCTGATCCGTTATCCAACCCATGCCGAGGCGGCCAATAGTGTAAAGAACTAAAATTACTGGTTCCAGGATAACTTAATCGTTGACCATGAATATCGTATTTTGGGTATTGTGGAGCATCAACCTAGTGTTGACTTTCATCGTCATTTTAGCCGCGGTCTACCGGGAAAACGTGGGAGCTTTCAACAATGAAAACTACACTTATGCCATCGTACTGATGCTGCTCTTAGTAGGCAGCATTGTGGTGCGCTACGTCTTACAATGGCCACAGTTGAGCGTGTTGCTGGCCGCGCTGCCGCTGTTGATCGTACTGATCATGTATTTTTTCGAACGCTAAAATCACTTTAGAGCCGCTTCCCATTGTGCCTGATCGAACCCCAGCAAAATGATTTTTCCATCCTGCTCTACCAGGGGCCTTTTGATCATGGAAAAGTTCTCGGGGATCACTTGGATGGCACTGGCAGCATCCACTACACTGTCTTTTAGGTCTTGAGGCAGTTCCCTCCAGCTGGTACTGCGGGTATTCAAAATTTCCGTCCAATCTTTTTGTTGCATCCAGGTTTCCAATTGCGCATTGGAGGGGCCTTGCACTTTGTAATCGAAAAAGGAATAGCTTAATCCCTTTTTGTCCAACCACTTGAGTGCCTTTCTGACTGTATCACAATTGGAAATTCCGTAAACTGTTAGCATGGTTTTTACCGCGTTTTGGTGATGCTTAGAAAAATCCAAAGGTACATGAGAAAAAAAAATTACAAAAAAATAATTCAATGTATAAACATTAATTGTCCTTACAACGTTATCTTTGCATCAATCAATTTTACAACCATTAAAACAAAAAAATATGGCAACCTGGAGCATCGATCCATCCCACTCTGAAATCACTTTCAAAGTACGTCACCTGATGATTTCTACCGTTAAGGGTAGTTTCAGCCAATTTGATGCCACCCTGGAAGGTGATGAAAGCAATGATTTCGCCGATGCAAAAGTTACTTTCAGCGCTGATGTAGCTAGCATCAGCACCGGTAACGAACAACGTGATGGGCACTTAAAATCCCCCGATTTTTTTGCTGCTGAAGAATTCCCCAAACTGTCTTTTGTATCGACCGGACTTGAAAAAGTTGGAGACAAAAAATACAAACTGCATGGAGACCTCACCATTCGTGCCACTACCAAACCAGTTGTATTGGATGTAGAATATACTGGCTCGATGGTAGACTTTTATGGCAATACCAAAGCTGGTTTTGACATCAAAGGCAGCATCAATCGCCTGGAATACGGCTTAAGCTGGAACGCAGTCACCGAAGCTGGTGGCATCGTAGTAAGTGATGAAGTGAAGCTGGAATTGGATGCGCAGATGACGAAGAATTAAGTGAAAAGTGAAAAATGAAAAATGAAAAATGAAAAATGAAAAATAGGCTACCGCAGCGACTTCGACACACAACATTGTACAAGCCACAGCGGTAGCCTACTTTTCATTTTTCATTTTTCGTTTTTCATTTTTCGCTCACATCGGTCTCCCCGAAATATATCCCTCCAAAGAGGAAACCAAATTCTGATATTGGGAAAGAATAGCCTGGAAGATGTCGGAAGAAGAAATCATGCCCAAAACCTGATCGTCGACCACTACAGGCAAATGCCGAAAATGTTTTTCGGTCATGATGGTCAGGCATTCTTCAATTTTGGCGTGAGGTGCAACTGTGATAACTGGAGCAGTCATCAAATCCTTGACCAAGGATTCGCGGGAAGGTTTTCCTTTCAAAATTCCTTTACGAGCGTAATCCCGCTCAGAAAAAATACCCACTAATTTTGGCCCTTCCATCACCAATAGTGCGCCGATGTTGTGTCGTTCAAGTTCTTCAAGTGCTGTATATACCGAAGCATCCGGTGAAACGGCCAAAATTTCATTTCTCAATTTTCGATCCAAAATCTGTTGTACTTTCATCCTTGGTAAATTTGTTGTGTGCAAAGGCTGTTACTCCCTTCCAATGATAGTTATTTTTTGACAATAGAAAAAGAGCAATAGAAAAATTTACCAAAATCTGAATCATATTCAGACCACTTCTTCCAAAATGCGTTCCACCACAAAAGACAAAGTGCCCAATAATTTGGAGCGATCGCCTAGTTCTGAAACCTCAATAGACAAGTCATTTTTAAAATCTGCCAGGCAATATTTGTTAATGGCTTGTTCAATAGGGTTGATGAAAAACCGGCCCGCCTTAGCCAATATCCCATCCACTATCAAAATCTCGGGATTGAACAGGTGAACTGCGATGGACAAACCACGCCCCAACTGAATACCAATTTGGTGCAACAAATCGATGGCAAAGCCATCTCCCTCGTTCGCGGCGTTCACTACGCTTTCAATATTGACCTCTGCGTCGCCCAAAACGGCTAGTTTAGACGCTTTGCCTTGTTTGATGCCTTCTTTTACTTTTCTAAGCAAGGTTGAAGCCGAAGTAGTGACGTCCAAACACCCAACTTTGCCGCACTGGCACAATTCTCCATCTGGGTCCAGCTGAATGTGTCCCAACTCTCCGGCAAAACCGGAAGCTCCATTCAGCAATTCTCCATTGACCATGATCCCCAGACCAACTCCCCAGTCAATGTTGATGGCTAAAACGTGTTTTTTGCCGCGTCCCAAGCCAAAACGGTATTCTCCCAGCACGGTTGCTTTGGAGTCGTTGATGACATGAGTGGGCACTCCAAATTCCTCTTCCAATACCGACTTGATTGAGCCCTCACCTAGTACAATGGGATAAGTGTAATTGTGACCAGTTTCGGGATTAATCAAGCCTGGCATCGACACGCCAATCGCCTTCAAGGAAGGGTGAGGCAGGTGCAGGTCTTCCAAAAATCGGGAAATTTCCTCGCGCAGGCGATTTGAAAAATCTGGGTTGCGCTCGATAGGCAAATTGATGTCTTTTTCCTGCAATACTTCATTTTGCAGGTTGAAAGCCATCAACTTGGTAGCATGGGTTGAAATATCGAGGATCAACACCCAGTGGTAGTCGGGATTCAAGGCATAGATAATGGGTTTGCGACCAAATTTGGCCGCGCCAATTCCTCGTTCTACAATCCAATTTTCCAGATTAGTCAACTCGTCCACCAGTGTTGTTGTGGAAGGCACACTTGTATTCAACAAACGGCTTAATTCGGCCATTGTGCTCGATCCAGAAAAATACAATTCACTGAGGATACTGCGTTTAAGGCGACTTTTTTTGATGTCAATAATCGACGCCTTGAGGTCTTCTACTTCAGCCATAACAAACAAAGATCAATGATGATGAAGGTTATTCATTGGCTCACCAATCTGTATTGGTTTGAGCCTTGAGTAAGCTTACCTCCTATAGATTACCGTTTCTAAGGGGCGATAAAAAATAAGTGCCATTTAAAAGCTTGAAAATACTTTATCTTTTGGCAACGAGGTAGCCATACCACTTTAAATACCACAATCAATGCCAATTTTATTATTTTTTGACAAATTACTACATTTGGCATCGACCAATTTCACTTCGCAAATACTCTTTTTATGAAAAATTGCTTGCTCTTGCTGTGGGTTATCGTTCCAGGGTTGACCTGGGCCCAAGCTCCCGATCGCACAATGTACTATTCCCAAGCCGCCAACCATTTTGAAGAAGCACTGGTACTGGGTAATGGCCGCATAGGTGCTACCATTCACGGCGGCGTTCAATCTGATAAAATTTTCCTCAACGAAGCCACACTTTGGGCTGGAAGTCCGGTAGATCCCTATATGAATGCCGAGGCGTACAAACACCTTCCCGCAGTGCGGGAGGCCTTGCGCAAGGAGAACTACCGTGCGGCAGACAGCCTCAACCAGCGCCACTTACAAGGCAAGTATTCCGAATCTTACGCTCCTTTGGGCACTTTGTACATCGACATGGCTCAAGCCGCTGAAGCCAAAAATTACCGTCGGCAATTGGATCTGAGTACTGCCATTTCGAGCACGACATACCAGCAAGGGGGAGTCACTTATACCCGCGAGTATTTCATTTCCTACCCACAGCAAGTGATGCTGATCAAATTGAGTGCCAGTCAGGCTGGCAAGTTGAGTTTCAAACTCCGTTTCAACAGCCTGCTGCCCAATCAGGTCAAAACCGAGGCTAATATGCTCAGTGCAAGTGGAAAAGCGCCTTCCCACGCCGAGCCCAACTATCGGCGATCTGCCAATCCGATCCAATACGACCCGCAAAAAAGCATGCGCTTTTTGACTTTGGCCAAAATCATCAAAGCCGATGGCAAAGTAGTCCGGACGGATAGCACCATTGGACTCCAGGGCGGCCGCGAAGCCATCATCATGGTTTCGATTGCCACCAGCTTTAATGGTTTTGACCAAAATCCGGCTACCAATGGCAAAAACGAGGTTGCCCTGGCCAATGATTGGCTCAAAAAAGCAGAAAAAATCAGCTACGCCAGCATCCGGGCTGCGCACATCAAAGACCACCAAAGTTTTTTCAATCGGGTGGAACTGCAATTGGCGGGACGCGTCAGCAATGCCAGTTTGCCTACTGACGAACGGCTGAAACGTTTTGCTGAAGGGGCCAAAGATCCCGATTTGGAAATTTTGTACTTCAATTTTGGCCGTTATCTCCTGATTGCCAGTTCGCGTACCCCCAATGTGCCCGCCAATTTGCAAGGCATCTGGAACCATCAGATTCGCCCGCCCTGGAGCAGCAATTATACCATCAACATCAACACTGAGATGAATTATTGGCCAGCTGAGTCCTGCAATCTCTCGGAATTGCACCAACCACTGCTGGGCTTTTTGGGCAACCTGGCTAAAACAGGGGCCGTCACCGCCAAAACCTTTTACAATGCCGGCGGCTGGTGTGCTGCCCACAATACGGACATCTGGGCCATGAGTAACCCCGTGGGGCATTTTGGAGAAGGTTCACCCAGTTGGGCCAACTGGAACATGGGCGGTGCCTGGCTGGCCACCCACTTGTGGGAGCATTTTGACTATTCGCGGGACACTATTTGGTTGAAAAACTATGGTTATAACCTGCTCAAAGGCGCATCCCAGTTTTGTTTGGATGTTTTGGTAGATGATGGCAAAGGCAATCTGGTCACCTCCCCTTCCACTTCCCCCGAAAACATTTTTATCACCACCACAGGGTACAAGGGAGCCACCCTTTACGGCGCTACCGCTGACTTAGGGATGATCCGCGAACTTTTTGCCCAGACCATTGCTGCGGCCAAAACGCTCAATCTAGACGCCGATTTTCAGCAAAAACTAACTACCACACTGGGCAAATTGTACCCTTATCAAATCAGCAAAAAAGGGCACTTGCAAGAGTGGTACCACGATTGGGCCGATGAAGACCCCAAACACCGCCACCAATCCCACCTTTTCGGTTTGTATCCCGGCAACCACATCAGCGTGGATCAAACCCCGGAACTGGCCGCAGCCTGCAAACAAACCCTGGAGGTAAAAGGAGACGAAACCACCGGTTGGTCCAAAGGCTGGCGCACCAACCTCTGGGCTCGCCTGCGCGATGGCAACCGCACCTATAAAATGTACCGCGAGTTGATGCGCTACGTTAGCCCTACCCCTGATACGCGCTACAATGGCGGTGGTGGCGCTTACCCCAACCTGATGGACGCTCACCCTCCTTTCCAGATTGACGGCAATTTTGGGGGTACAGCCGCAGTATTGGAGATGCTCGTGCAGTCACGCAGCACCGAAATCACGCTCTTGCCAGCCTTACCCGACGCCTGGGCCAATGGATCTGTACGCGGGGTATGTGCGCGCGGCGGGTTTGTATTGAATTTGACCTGGGTGAATGGCAAATTGAGCAAAACGGAAATCAGTTCTCCACGAGGCGGGCAGACGAAAGTGACCTATGGTGGAAAAAGCCAAGATGTGCGCTTAACCGCAAAAGGAAGTAAAGTATTGCTATGGTGATTTTAATTTTCAATAATTATTGAAACTATTGAATTTTCAGGAACAATGCCGTAACTTTGGGTTGCCATCCAAGAGGCTTTTAGAGCTGCTGTTGCAGCAGCTCTAAAGCTTCTTTAAACCAAAGGACATGGAAAATTCAAAAAACCTGGATTCAAAGGTCATTATTTATGATGATGTCTGCCCACTTTGTAAAGCCTACACCAGCGGATTTGTGCGTGCAGGTTGGTTGCGTCCTGAAAACCGCATTGGTTTCGCTGAAGCCCCTGCGGAATTAATCGGACGGATTGATATTGACCGGGCTCGCCATGAAATCCCCTTGTATGACCGTGCGACTGGCGAAACAATTTACGGCAAAGAAGCGCTATTTTTCATCCTTGGCGAGGCTATTCCCGTATTTAAGCCACTGTTTCGCATGGGCTCGTTTCGGGTCTTCATCTTTGGTTTGTATCAAATCATCACGTACAATCGCCGCATCATCGCCAACAGTCGCCCTCCAGCCAATGGGTTTGACTGCGCGCCGGACTTCAATGGATTTTACAGGTGGTTGTACATTGGGATAATGGGACTGTTTGCGGGTTTATTGTTCACATCAGCGGTGCCCAACTTTGATGCGTCCCTGTCTATTTTGTTTGTTTTGGCAGCAATCGCTGTCATAAGAGGCTGTTTGATTCAAACCTTTAGGGCCCGAACCGACTATTTTGGGCATTTGGCAACGGTATTGTTCATTGTTGCATTGCTATATTTTGGTTTGCAGAGCCTCCATATTCCATTCGCTATTCCAAGCATTACGCTATTGGGCACCTGGCTTTTTTATCGTCGAATAATAAAATTGTAACTATAGATCAGCTTGTATGCAACGCGCTGTAGAGACGCACGGCCGTGCGTCTCCTGGTTGCGATGGCAATACCTCAGAGAGACGCACAACCGTGCGTCTCTACAATCCGGTATCATCTATTATTTTTGATTATCCCAATTTTGGATTAATCTTTCCTAGAAATTCCATACAAGATCAACCCCATTGCCGCGAAGAACAATACCCCCAGGATTTGGTAACCACCTTCACCTAATGCGCCGTTCAGCATGGGCTCCAGATTGAGTTTGGCAATACCTGCGGCAATGCCCTCATTGACCGACAAGATTGCTACGATTACCCCCATCAAAGCCCCGCCAGCTACCAAGCCAGTGGCAAACAAGTTTCCTTTGCTCAAGTCTTCTTCTTCTACCGCTTTACCTTTTTTCTTGGCTGCATTGTCGGCGATACCCCGGATGACTCCACCGACCCAAATGGGCAAGGTAGTAGAAAGTGGCAAGTAGGCTCCTACGGCAAAAGAAAGCGATTTTACGCCACACAATTCGATGGTAATTGCTAAAAATGCGCCAACCAATACGAACTGCCAATCAAGGTTGAAACTCAACAAACCTTTGATCAAAGTGGCCATTAAGGTACCTTGTGGTGCTGGGTATTTGTCACTGCCGATGGCATGTTGAATGCCTTGGGAAACTTGTTCGGGAGTAGGTGTATCCAGAATTTGCAGGGTTGCGCCAATGGCAATTGAAGAAACGATCGCACCCACAAACAAAGCAATTTGCTGGTATTTTGGCGTTGCCCCAATGATGTACCCCGTTTTTAAATCTTGGGAAGTCGCTCCGGCATTGGCAGCAGCAATACAGATCATACTGCCCACGACCAATACCATCGGTTCAAATGTTTTGCCCGTCATGCCGAAGCCGATAAAAATGAGCGCGGTGCCCATCAAGGTAGCAATGGTCATGCCCGAAACAGGGTTAGAACTGGTGCCAATCAAGCCAACAATCCGACTGGACACTGTCACAAAGAAAAAACCAAAAACGATGACCAATAGGCCAATCAGCAATTTTCCACCAAAGGAATTACCTGGGATTTGTGGCAAAATCAGCATCAGGATCACCAGAGCCAGACTACCTATACCCACTACCGCAATCGACAAATCCTGCTCGGTGCGAGCGCGGCTTTCCGTAGCCGTACGGTTTTTGAAAGACTCGATGCTCTCGCTGAACGAAGCGGCGATTGTAGGAATGGTTTTGAGCAAAGTAATAAAACCACCTGCTGCTACTGCACCCGCCCCGATCTGACGTACGTAGGCTCGGTAAAGGGCGGCAGCAATATTGCCAAAAGTTTTAGTTGCTGGGTCCCAGGCGCCTGGACCACCCGCCGAAGCAAGATCAGAAAGATAACCCAGCTTGACCAATTGCGCAGCAATGATTTCAGTGGGTACCAAAGTAGCCAGCAGCGGGATCAAGCCCAACCAGGCCAATACACCACCCGCAACCAACACCCCCGCAATTTTAGGCCCAATGATGTAACCAACCCCCATGTATTCTGGAGTGATTTCGCCATTGACTGTGGCAGCGGGGAAGTATTTGTGGGTTGCTTTGGTTACCCAGGCCGGTGCCTCGGCAATGACATGGAAGACTTTTTGCAGCAGTGCGTACAAAAATGCTACGCCCAAGCCCTGATAGGCCGTTTTGGCAAAATCGCCCCCCTTCTCTCCGGCAATGAGCACCGAAGCGCATGCGGTTCCTTCCGGATAGGGCAGGTTGTGGTGTTCTTTTACAATGAGCGATCGGCGCAGTGGGATCATCATCAAGGTGCCCAAAACACCTCCAAATACTGCCAGCGTGAAGATAGTAGTGTACTTGAAATATTGATCACCCATCGCTGGATCAGACAAAAATAGAAAGGCGGGAACGGTAAACACAACCCCAGCTGCAATGGATTCCCCCGCTGATCCGGTGGTTTGAATGATGTTGTTTTCTAAAATGGTAGTCCCCAAAAAACGTCGACCTAAGGAGATGGCCAACACGGCAATGGGGATCGAGGCGGAAACCGTCAAACCCGCTTTAAGGGCCAGGTAAACGGTGGCAGCGCCAAAAATGATTCCAAAAACTGCCCCCAAGAGGATGGCGCGCAGCGTAAATTCTTTGACATTGGTCACTTCAGCCGGAATATACGGCCTGATTTGATCGTAGTTGTGGTTCTCCATGAGTCAACGGTTAGGACTAAAGCTTGTTTAAGGTGTTTATACCGAACTAAGGTGTTAACCAAATTGGATTTGGTCTTTTCGGTGGAAAAGATAATATCATTTTTTAATAAAATTGAACACGGGTTTAAGTATTTCCATCAAAGCGTGGCTGCGCTCTGCTTTTGAAAAAGAGGCGAGTAGTGTAGGTACCTGTTCAGCCAGGGCGAGATAAGTGCGCTCGTTCACCCATAGTACCAATAGATCGGCTAGGTCTTGGGCGTCACGAAAGCTTTGGCTGAGGCATTGTAAGGCTGGATCGAGTGGGTAAAAATCAGGCACCAAGGCTGGTTTCCCAAAACGTAGCATGTCGTTGACCCCACCGCTGATGCTGGTTTTTCCGTAGCTTTCACGGGTCGTACCGAATTGGATTTGTTCTCTCAAGGGTAGAAGTAAAAAATCGGCAGTTTGCACTTGTTTTTGGTATTCCTGCTCGGGCAGTATTTCGCTAAAGGTCTGAATTTTGATGTTTTGGAAGTGGTTGCTCTGTACAGATTTAAAGAATGAACTAGCGCGTGAACCACTGGCTTTTCCCAAAAAAATTAGCTCTACAAAGCTAGTCAATTGGGCATCGGCTTTTTGTAAGGCGGAAAAAAGCAGCTCAAAATCGCGGGTCAATGTGGATACAGTTCCAGGCACTACGATTTGGATGGGCGTGTTGGATTGGGGTAAAGTTTGGGTGTAATGGGTAAAAGGTAAGGCGGGTAATAGTTGGCAGAAGGCCAGGATCAATGGCTGCATAGATGCCTCAATCAATGGATCAGTAAAACTGATGCAACTGATTTTTTTCAGTAGTTTTTTTCGAAAAAAATCCTCTCTTTGCCAAAGGCTACGCAAAAAACGCAAGCCATCTTTAAGGCTTCGAATGCTCAAGTTAGATTTAGGCGTAAAAAAAGCGTTGCCTTTGTGGACGAGCAAAACTGTAGGCGGGATAACCGTCTGTTGGGTGAAAAAAGCAAAATGCTTGACCAAGGTTGTGAATACAATCAGGTCGACGGCATCCAATTGAGTTTTTACTCGCAGGATAAATTGGGGAATAGATTCTTCCGGCAGTTTACTGGTCCAATGCAGCCGTCCATTTTCCAGCCATTCAGGTTTCAGCTGTTCTTGCATATAGGCAGGAGCAAAAACATAAATTTCGACTGCTTGCAACAGAAGTAGGTCAATCAGCCCAAATAAGACTTCTTGGTGTTCCTGCAATTCAACCAGCGCGATTTTTTTCATCCGAAAGCCGCTTGGAATTGATGTTGAATCATCTGGATATCTTCTTCCATATAACGACGCGAAAAATGCACTGGCGTAGCATTTTTCACCCCCGCCCTACGCATGACCTCAGCCGAAGCCTTGGCGTAACTGTGCCGATTTTGCAAAGCCAACTCTCGGTCTTCGTTGAGGTAATAGGTTTCAATAAAGACTTGATCGGCATTTTGAAAGGTTTCCATGATTTTCTCATGGTTGGCCTCTGAGGCCAAATGATCCATTACTACCCCCAGACGATACCCGGTTTTGAGTCGAAAGTAGGGAAACAATTCCCCCGCTGGATAATCTTGCCCCTGAATATTGATGGGTGTTTCTGGGCTATTGGCCAAAAAGGCCGCCTTAGCCATTTTGACCCAGGGGCCTGGAGCAAAGGGGGCTTCGTCTTGTTGAAAATTTACAGCGTTGGGTTCTTGAAAGGAATAAGCAATAGAAGGAGTACCGTGATCCAGGATGGTAAACCGAACCTCCACTGCCTCATTTTGGTAAAGAATCGGCCCGTCTAACTCGCCAATCAGTTGCAAGTTCCATTTGGGCGGGCTTACTTGATATATTTTGATGCGGCGCTCGTTCTGGATTTCGCGGATTTCGTATTGCAATTCGTTTTCAGCAATCAAATTCCAATTGTAGGCCCGGAGTTTGGCCTGAAGTTGTTTGGCGATTCCTTTCGGGCCGCAAACCACTACCCGCATACCACTGCCAAGTTGGTGGCGCAAAACGGTATCAAAATTGACAAAATGATCGATGTGGGTATGGCTGATAAAAATAGCCGCCAGGTTCAAACAATCCTTTTTGCTCAAGAGGCTGGCACTGCCACACTCACATAAGTACTGTTTGGCGTGATTATCGATACTCAAGTGGATACAAATGTCTTCAGTCGGCAGGTTTTTTAAGGTCGCATGAATCATGGCTCGTTGGATTGTGTGCCCTTACAACTGGTTGGGCACCTTATTGGTTCCGCTTGCGTTCCGCTTTTTCCCACAACACCGTTTGTTGCTTCTTCAACAAACGTGCAAAACCCAGAAATACTGAATAATTCATTATACAGAAATAATAAGGGATAAAAAAAGCCTTGATTTTGAGTTGTTTTTTTTCAAAAAACCAGCCTAATAAAGCCAATAGGTAGAACAGGATTTGCAAAATGAAGATACCGAGATACAATTTCCCCGCTGAAAAAGCCAGCAGTAAGTTCGATACAAACACGAGGGGTAAGGCCAGAGGTGCCAAAGTCCAACGCAGTACTTTGTGTGAAAGAAACTGCCAGCTAAACACCCCGTAACGAAAAGGATTCAACAAGTCGCGCAAACGCCAAGAGGCTTGTAACCCACCAGCAGCAATCCGAATTTTCCGCTTGAGCTCCTCCCCTACCGAAGCCGAAGAACCTTCTACAGCATAGGCATCGGCAGCATAAGCAATCCGGTAACCTTTGCGCAAAACAGTCATCGTGAGGTAAAAATCTTCGATCAGCGTATCTGGCGGGATGTTTTCATAGAGATTGGTGCGAATGGAAAACAATTCTCCGGCGGCACCCACTGCCGAGTACAACTTGGCATCCCAAGCTTTGAGCAAGCTCTCATACTTCCAATACAAACCTTCCCCAGCACTACTTGCTTCGTCCTTATTGGCACTGCTGATGCGTTTCTCGCCCGCAACGGCTCCAATTTTCGGATTGTGGTAATGGTGAACCAAATGCTGAATGGCCTGACTGTTCAAGTGGGTATTCGCATCAGTAAAAACGGTGATGGGCGACTTTACAAGCGGCATGATGCGTTCAATCGCCGCCAATTTTCCTTTGCGTTCTGGTTGATGGTATACCTCAACGCTTATTCCCGTTGAATTGGAGCAACTTTTCGCTTTTTGGTACGTTTCATCTGTAGATCCATCCGTAATTACAATCACTTTCAACAGTTTGGCGGGATAATCCAGAGACAACGTATTGTTGATTTTTTCAACAATCCAGTCCTCTTCATTGTAAGCAGCGATGAGAATGCTTACTTCGGCATGTTCTGTCTTTGTGGAGATTCGATTTTTTCTAGAAAACAGTAAATTGAGTATCAACAAAATAAGTCCATACCCTAAATAAGTGTACACAACGACCAAAACATTGAGCCAAAAAAAATATTCGAGCATCATATATAGAATTAATTTACCCTAGCTAAGGTAAGCATAAAATCTTAGCTTTGTTGCACCCTAAAAGAACGCACATGTACTTCCTATCTGTAAACACCACCTTGGTTCGCGGCGTCCAGTTGAGCCCAGCTAACCTGGCTTATTCTATTGTATTGCTCAGTTCAGCCTTGGGCGCCTTGCTCATGGCTCAAAAGGTTGAGGGTCTCAACTGCTATATTTTGGTGCCACTTGTTGCCCTCTTCATTGTCTGGCTAATCCCATCCTCTTCTCCTGACTTACAAACTGCTCTGGGGGTTTTGACAGTGATCGTTGCGGTGGTATTGCTTTTTGTCTTCTTACCGCCTCAAGCACAGCAATATCTTTTACAAGGAACCTCTATTGATGAATGGAATAAATTCAGAGCGTTCATCATCGCTCTGCCCTGTATGTGCGTCATGCTGCGAATCGTAAGTATCCGTCCAAGCCAACTCAATCTATTGTTGTTCGGCATTCCGATGGTCGTGTGCGCAGGGTTCTCGGTCTATGCTTTGCGTATTTTATTGGGATAAAAAAGTTGAGGGGTTGAGGAGTTGAGGCTACCGCAAGCAACCTAGACAAGGACTTTGTCAAAATTACTCGCGGTAGCCTCAACTTCTAAACTTTATTCCTTTATCGCTTTCACACCCGGCAAAACCTTGCCTTCGAGTAACTCCAGCATGGCACCGCCACCAGTAGATACATAGCTGACCTCATCGGCCAAACCCATTTGATTCACCGCTGCTACTGAGTCTCCACCTCCAACCAGGGAGAAAGCGCCATTGGCCGTAGCCTGAGCCACAGACTCAGCGATGGTTTTGGTGCCCTTGGCAAAGTTTTCAAACTCAAAAACCCCCATCGGACCATTCCAGAGCAGGGTTTTGGAATTCAAAATGGTGGCACTAAACTCAGCACAAGCTTTTTCACCTATATCCAAACCCATCCAACCGGGTTCAATGGCATTACTGGCGGTCACCTTGCGATTGGCATCATTGCTAAAAGCATCCGCGACTAGTGAATCTTCTGGCAAAAGTAGCTTCACCCCCTTGGCTTGCGCTTTGGCGATCAGCTGGTTTGCCAATTCAAGACGGTCGTCTTCACAAAGGGAATTGCCAATTTGACCACCTTGCGCTTTGACAAAAGTATAAGCCATACCCCCTCCCACGATGAGGTTGTCTACGTAGTCGAGCATCCGATCCAGCAACAGGATTTTGTCAGATACTTTGGCGCCACCGACGATCGCCGTAAGTGGGCGATCTGGATTGTTCAACACCCGGTCAGCGTTGTCCAATTCAGCTTTCATCAAAAAGCCAAATCCTTTGTTTTCCGCACTAAAAAACTGAGCAACCGTTGTTGTAGAGGCATGCGCCCGGTGGGCAGAACCGAAGGCGTCGTTGATGTACACGTCGCCGTAAGAAGCCAAGGTTTTGGCCAGTTCCACATCACCTTTGCCTTCTCCTTTGAGGAAACGGGTATTTTCTAAAATCAACACCTGCCCGGGTTGCAAGGCCGCAGCCATGGCCGCAGCCTTGGGGCCAACAAACTCTTCACAAAACAATACGGGCACCCCCAACAATTCAGCAGTATGGGCTACCGTATGCTTCATGGTGAAACGCGCCACATCGATAGAGCCATCGGGGAGCAACTTTTCATCGGGGCGTCCCAAATGCGACATCAAAATCGCAGATCCGCCTTGGTCCAGAATGTATTTGATGGTAGGAATGGCCGCCCGAATTCGGGTATCGTCCGTGATGGCAAAAGTTTTTTTGTCGAGTGGTACGTTGAAGTCCACCCGCACCAATGCCTTTTTATTGGAGAAGTTTATATTCTGCATGGTTAAAGGTTGAGGGAGGTTGAGAAGGTTGAGAAGGTTGAGAGAGGTTGAGGCTACCGAAGAGACTTAGACATAAACTTTGTCAAAATCGATCGCGGCAGCCTCAACCTTCTCAACCTCCCTCAACCTTCTCAACTTTTACAAAACTTAGATGCGTGTCGCCAGATCAGCCAAACGAGCAGAGTAACCCGCTTCGTTGTCATACCAGCCTACAACTTTAACCAAATTGCCGCTGACCATGGTCATGTCCATGTCGAAAATACAAGAGTGTGGATTGCCAATGATGTCCGCAGAAACGATTGGATCTACACAGTATTCCATAATGCCTTTCAGAGGGCCTTCCGCAGCAGCTTTGTAAGCAGCATTGATTTCATCTACAGTAGCGGTCTTTTTTACCACTGCAGAAAAGTCGGTTACCGAACCAGTGATGGTTGGTACACGCATTGCGTTGCCATTCAGTTTGCCTTTCAAGTGTGGCAATACCAGACCTACCGCCGAAGCAGCACCAGTGCTGGTTGGCACGATGGAAACCGCAGCAGCGCGCGCACGACGCAGGTCAGAGTGAGGCGCATCCTGCAAACGCTGGTCAGCAGTGTATGCGTGGATCGTGGTCATGAAGCCAGTCTCAATGCCCAGCAGGTCATCCAGTACTTTCACCATCGGCGCGAGGCAGTTGGTGGTACAAGAGGCATTGGAATAGATGTGGTGGTCTGCACTGATTTTGTCCTGGTTTACGCCCAACACGATGGTTGGCAGGTCACCTTTGGCTGGAGCCGAGATAACGACTTTTTTGGCACCAGCAGTCAGGTGTAGTCCAGCTTCATCTTTGGTGGTAAAACGACCAGTTGATTCAATGACTACATCCACATTCAGATCACCCCAAGGTAATTTGGTAGGATCTTTTTCTGCCAAAGCCAAAATTGACTTTCCATTGATGTGAAGGTATTTATCATCAGCACTTACAGTGCCATCGAACTTCCCCTGGGCAGAGTCGTACTTGAACAAGTGAGCCAGCGTTAGGTTGTCAGTCAAGTCATTGATGGCAACGACTTCAACGTCGCTCATTTTCAATAGGTTGCGCAAGGTAATTCTGCCAATGCGTCCAAATCCGTTGATAGCAATTCTTTTTGCCATGAGTGGATGTGTTTATTTGATGAGTAAAAGTTGATGTATAGTGAACACTCATTTGCGCTTGTTCAGCTAGGTATTAGACTTTATGAACAGAATTAGCTCAGAAAGACTCTATTTTGGCCCAGTGAGCTGCTGTTCACAAATTTGATTCGGTTGGTAAGGGCTAAAAATGCAGCGCAAAGGTAAGAAAATATTCTTTATTCGTTTTTCCAGCGCTTGTTTAAGTTTTTTTTTCGTGTGTCAAAGCCCTCATTTTCACCTTTATCAAGACAAAAAAATGAATGGCGAGTGGTCAAAACAAAAAAAATGAAAAAAAATTTGGTCAAGTTCTTGTGTAATTCCGCAAGTCGAATTTATCTTTGCAGTCCCAATTGGGAAGCATACAAACATTGAAGTCACTTTTTCAGGGTTTGATGCATCCAATGGCCCGTTCGTCTAGGGGTTAGGACGCAGGATTTTCATTCCTGTAACACGGGTTCGATTCCCGTACGGGCTACTTCTTCACAAGTTGGAACTTTTTTTCACTTGTTTGAGTTTCATAAGAAAATTACCTAGATGGCCCGTTCGTCTAGGGGTCAGGACGCAGGATTTTCATTCCTGTAACACGGGTTCGATTCCCGTACGGGCTGCAACGAAGGCGATCTTTTGATCGCCTTTTTTTGTTTTTGGGGCACCCGTAGGGGCACCCCTGGCGGGTGCCCAGGTAGAAGGGCACCCGCCAGGGGTGCCCCTACGGGTATCATCAATCGATCAAATCAAATTCTTTGCGGTTGCCTACCTTATCCACTGCTTGTTTGGCCAGGCGGTTGTACCAACTTTTCAATTCCTCATATCGGGCATAGGCATCTTTACCCGGGCGTTGATCACCTTGGTCCAGCATGCTGCGCAGATAGCTGATCTGGTCAACCAGGCGTGGCACCATGTACCTCCCCTCGGCAGTAAACACTTCCGAATACAAGTCATTGTAAAAGGTCGAAAGTACTGCGTCATTTTTTTGCTGTGCACTGGCCCGCTCCTGCGTAATGGTTGCGCCCAGGATGCGGCTGCGGCTATCCAGTTCGATGATCTGTAAAGCCAAAGCTTCCTGTAGCTGAAGATCCTTGGTGGTCACACCAGCATTGATCAAACGTGGATCAGGTAACACCTTAAATCCTTGCAAAGAGGCCACTCCATTCACCGTCAAACGGACAAAATACTGCCCTGGCGCTGCTAGTGGAGCCCCCCGACTAGAGCGAGTGCCGTTGCGATCCCATGCACCTAAATGCCGTAGATCCCACACAAAGCGCTGTATTCCAGGTGTAGTGCGCAGGGCATCGCTAAATCCGGCAATCACAAAGCCCATGGCCATACCCGCGCGACTAGGGATTTTTACAGTATCTCGTGGATTGTTCTGGGAAGTAAATGCCCGGATGGTTTGCATTTGGGCATTGAGGATTTCCAAAGTGATGGGACTTTGGGGTGCCTCCTTTAACCAATAATCGATTTGGATACCGGGGCTAGGGTAATGCGGTTCACTGCCTTTGCGGTTGGGCCAATAGCGCAGGCGGTATTGGTCGCGAGGTTTGAAGAGCATAGCCGATTGAGCCAAAGTGGGTTTGGCCAATTGATGCAAGGCCGACAAGTTGTCCAAAATCCAAAACCCACGCCCCATGGTGGAGATGACCAAATCTCCCTTATGCACTTTGATGTCCGTAATCGGGGTAATCGGTAAATTTTGCTGGAAAGGTTGCCAGTTTTGGCCATCGTCAAAAGAAATGAACATACCATATTCAGTACCCGCATACAACAATCCTTCTCGGTTGGGGTCTTCACGCACGGTACGCACCGGGTAGTCTTCGGGGATACCTTTGGTGATCAGAGTCCAGGATTGGCCATAGTTATCGGTTTTGTACAAATAGGGCCGCCAATCTCCCAATTGATACAACAGGATTGCGGCATAGGCTTTATTCGGGCGGTGCGGGGAAGGATCGATACAGTCTACTCTACCCCCTTTAGGCATGCCAGCTGGGGTCACATTTTGCCAGGTTTTGCCATTGTTGCGGGTAACGTGAATGGGGCCATCGTTGGCACCTACCCAAATCAGGCCGGGCAGTTTATTCGATTCCCGAATTTCGTAAATGGTGCTGTAATATTCTTCGCCTGTCACATCGCGGGTAATCGGGCTACCGGAAATCACCTGTTTATCGGGTTCAAAGGCAGTAAGGTCAGGAGAAATGGTTTCCCAGGTCACCCCTTCATCCAGCGTACGGTGCAGGTATTGCGAGCCGTAATAAACCGCTTTGGGGTTGTTGGGTGAAACGTGGATGGGCGTTACCCGTTGAAAGCGGAACTTGAGGTCATTGGGTTTGTGCCCGTAAATGTTGGTGGCTCCGATGAAATAGTTCCGTTCTTGACCACTGCGTTTGTCGTATACGCTGAAACAACCTTTACAGTTGGCATAAACGATGTTGTGGTTGCCAGGTTTGGGCACGGCAGGTCCAGTTTCACATCCTCCAGCGGGCAGATAATAACCCATCGGACCTACAGGTGAATCATAAGGTGGCAAACTGGGCACAGTGATCGCCGTGCCATTGTCTTGTTGGCCTGCATACAACCAATAAGGGAATTGATCGTCTATTTCCACCTGATACAGCTCTGCGGTGGGTTGGTTGAGTTGGGTAGACCAATTGCGGCCTCCATCGCGGGTTATATTGGCTCCACCGTCGTTGGATTCAATCCATTCCAGGGTATCTCGGGGGTTGATCCACAAGTCGTGCTCGTCGCCATGGGGAGTATTGACCGAGGCCCAAGTACGCCCCCCATTGTTGGAACGCCAAAAACCCGTTGCGCTCACAAAAACATTATCCGCATTCAAAGGATTGGCCGTAACGTTGCAATAATAAAAAGGTCGATCGAGCAAGAAGCGGCTGGAGCTGATGAGCGACCAGGATTCACCCGCGTCGTTGGAACGGTACAAACCACCGCCGGGCAGGGCTTCAATCAGAGCATACACCCGCTGAGGATCGGCTGGAGAAACGGCAAAATCAATTTTGCCAATCAAATCGGCGGGTAGACCTTTGGCAACTTTACGCCAGGTGTTGCCTCCGTCTTCTGATTTGAACACACCACCTACTTTGCCCCCACTGATAATGGTCCAAGGGGTGCGTTGGGCCCGCCAGGCACCAGCGTAGATGATCTGGGGATTGGTGGGGTGAAATTCCAGGTCGGAAAAACCAATGGTATCACTCAGGAAAAGGACTTTTTCCCAACTCTTTCCGCCGTCTTTGGTGCGGTAAACGCCTCGATCTACATTGGGTACAAAGGCGTTGCCGATGGCGGCTACAAAAGCGATGTCGGGATTGGTCGGGTGGACTTCAACCGCGCCGATGTGCCCGGTTTTTTCCAAACCTACTTTTTCCCAGGTACGACCCGCATTGCTGGATTTGTACACCCCTTTACCGGCGATCACATTGCTGCGCAGGCCATCCGAGCCAGTGCCAACGTACATCACGTCTGGTTTGGAGGGGGCTATGCCGATGGCTCCAATTGAAGGCGTGTTAAAAAAGCCATCCGAAACGTTGTTCCAGTTGTTACCGTAATCGATGGTTTTCCACAGGCCTCCACCTGTTGATCCCATGAAAAACACGCCAGGGGTGTTGGGGTGACCAGCCACGCTGGTAACCCGGCCTCCACGGGTGGGGCCGACACTGCGGTACTCCAGGTTGGTCAGGAGTTTGGGGTCGATGTAATCTTGCCCCCTGACTATTTGAACAACTCCTAATAAAACCATGATAAGCAGCAGCTTACTTGTAATCTTCTTCATATTTAGCAGCTTTTGAGTGATCATATCCTCAATTCATTATTTTTGCCCAGACAAATGAAATTTAAATGAAGGTAGCAGTTTTTTAATCCATTATTTACCTATTTTGTTTAGGTATCAAACACCGTCGACGAATCAATGCCAGCATACCGGATTTACCAACTTACCGTAGTCTTATTACTCCCAACGCTGTTGTGCGCCCAAAAAGGCCAAAGTGGGGGTAAGGATTTCGATGCCTGCTACTTTTATCAGCATACCTCTTTGGCGGATGCCAAAGCTGATGTGCATTTGATGAAACACGTCGAAGGCCTGAATTTAAAAAAGGGTGAAAAAGTCGCCGACATTGGTGCCGGAGCACTCCGCTGGGAAGGTGCACTGTCCTTGTTCACTGAAGGCATCCAGTTTTATGCCGTAGACATCGACTCATCCTGTTGCAATGCCCAGCAGGCCAATTATGTACAGCGCTACTACTCCATTGTCAAAGGCCAGCGGCTCAGCAACAGCATTAGTACCTCTTTGGGGAGTATCAAAAAAACTGGCCTGCCCGATGGACAAATGGATAAAGTGATTTTATTCCAAACTTTTCATGAATTTAGCCATCCAGATGAGATGCTGCGCGATATTTACCGCAGTCTCAATGCAGGTGGGCGTTTGTACATCAGTGAACTGGTACCCCGGCATGCCAACGACCTGCACCCTGGCTGCCAACACATCATGTACAGCCCAGAAGCGTTAAAAAAACTGGTTCAACGCTGTGGGTTTGTTTTCGAAACCCAAGTCACTATTGTAAAAGACGACAAAAAAAATCGGACTCAACTTTTGTACCGATTCAGAAAAAGCACTCAAGAAAATGGATAACCTATCGCCCGATTCAAATCAACAAAGCTGGTTTGAACAACTCGAAAAAGAAAGCTGGTCTGCTGAGTTGATCATCTCCGGCGCCGCAATTTATGGCTCTTTACAACTGCCCTGGTTGCTTACTAAAATGGTCAATTACAGTTTATTGAACTTCAGTGAT
The DNA here is from genome assembly GCA_027486765.1 of Saprospiraceae bacterium. Lineage (GTDB taxonomy): Bacteria > Bacteroidota > Bacteroidia > Chitinophagales > Saprospiraceae > Haliscomenobacter. The sequence continues at coordinate 5,244 of JAIXOO010000232.1, read as the reverse complement.
GATATCCTGGAGATTCTATACCTCTTTTTCACCTACCTCACTTTTGCCATCACGATCTTAATGATCAATTTTATTTTGCACTTTATTCTGCGCTCGATTTGGGTAGGGTTACTTGGCCTATCATCGGTTTACCCACAGGGGGTCAATGAAGAAAGTGAAAACTACAGCAAGCATTATTTGCAACAATTAAAAGTCGATTTTGGGGACCTGCGCAGCTATGCGGCAAGAGTAGACCAAACGTGTAGCATCATGTTTGCTTTTTCTTTCAGTGTTGCCATGATTTTCACCAGTATTGCCTCAATTGTATTGGCTTTGGCCGGGATCGCTTACGGCATTCACCAGTTGCTACCGCAGTTCACCATCAACACCATTTTTATAGCTATGCTATCTATACTAATGATACCAGGCGTGATTGGAGGAATATTGAATGCGAAAAAATTGCGAGACAAAGCATGGGTGCAAAAAATTCATTATCCTTTGGTGGTCAAAAGCAGTAGCCGAATCATGTTCCATTTTTTATATCAACCCATTTTTTACATCAACAGTACGTTTATCACCAACCTAAAAAAGAGAGCATACACATTAGGCATGTTGGGATACATCTTATTGATCTTACCTATTTTTATGGTCGTTTTTCTACAAAGCAATGTAATGTATTCAAACCAGCGCTACTACTTTAGCAATGCTGACCGAGAAGATCGCTTTTATTCCGTTCATTATGAAGACAACCTCAAAACTGATCAGCTCATTCAAAACCCCATCATCCCCAGTTCAGAAATGATGGGAGTTGGCGTGAAATTGTTTTTACCATTGCCAACCCGTGAAGAAATCGTTTTGAACAAAAAATATGGCGAATACAAAATGGATAGTACCCTCAACGACAGCCAAAATCTCATCAAGAGTCGTGCCTGGTTCAAAGAACAGGCCAAAAAATACTTTCACATTGAGTTGAATGGCCAGAAATTTGTACCTGAGCGACTGCGCTCTTACAATCACTACAATGCCAATGAGTATGGATTTTTGGCCTACATTCCCGATTCATTGCTCTTATCTGGTGAAAACCTAATCTACATTCAGTCAGAGTATCGCTACAAAGGCAAAAAACGCCAAAGTTTTATCCCCTTTTGGTACAGTGCCAAATAGAAGGAATCTTCCTGCATTTTATTTTTGTTCTTTTCTTCAAAAACCTTACCTTTGCGGCGCTGTAACTGATTCTTGTGATCACTAACGGTATTAATCTCAACACAATGGCAGTTTATTTAACTCAAGAGAAGAAGGCTGAGCTATTTACTCAGTATGGCGGAGCAGCTGGAAACACAGGCTCTACCGAGGGCCAAGTGGCACTTTTTACTTATCGCATTCAGGAGCTTTCTAAGCACTTGAATCAAAACAGAAAAGATCACGCTTGCCGACGCACCTTGTTGATGCTCGTTGGTAAAAGAAAGCGTTTGTTGCAATACCTTGCTAAAAGGGATATTGTAAAATACCGCGAACTGATCGAACAACTGGGTATTCGTAAGTAATCCCCAAATGAACAAGGAAGCGTTCTCTTTCCGAGAGCGCTTCCTTTGTTTTGAGCTGTATGTATTTGTGCTGTGCAGACTGATTTTGAGGTCAAAGAGCAATTTTTCAGGTTAATCAATCCTCTCTCCTCAGGTTCAACTTTTTTGTCCGTCCTGCATTTAACACTTCAGCTTTTCAACCTTATAGGATACAAGAAGGTTAAGACATATTCAAAAGCGATTTCAATTTATGGGACAACAGATTCCAATCACAAAGTCTTTCAACTTACCCGATGGTCGTGAAGTGATCATCGAAACTGGTAAGTTAGCTACCCAAGCCGACGGCTCGGTAGTAGTGCGTTGCGGCAATACCATGATCTTCGCCGTTGCTACCTCAGACAAAGAAGCCCGCGCTGGACAAGATTTTTTTCCACTATCCGTGGACTATCAAGAAAAATTTGCCTCATCAGGTCGTATTCCAGGCAACTTCTTCCGTCGGGAAACCAAACTTTCCGACTACGAGATCTTGTGTTCTCGTTTGGTTGACCGTGCCATTCGCCCGCTCTTCCCCAACCACTACATGAATGACACCCAGATCATGATCAACTTGATCTCGGTGGAGAAAAACGAAATGCCCGACGCATTTGTAGCACTGGCTGCTTCGGCTGCGCTGAGTGTATCAGATATTCCCTTCCAGGGTCCCATCTCTGAGGTTCGGGTTGCGCGCATCAACGGTGAATTTGTCATCAATCCTGGCAAAGAAGCACTAAAAGGAGCCGACATCGATTTGATCGTTGCGGCTACTTTGCAAGACATCACCATGGTTGAAGGTGAAGCCAAAGAAATGGATGAAGAATCCATGATTGATGCCCTGCGCATTGCCCACGAAGCGATCAAAGTACAATGCCATGCCCAAATCGCCCTGGCCGAACTGGTAGGCGACAAAGCACTGATCAAACGTGAAGTACCACCACTTCCCGAAGACGAAGAAGTGTTGGCGAAGCTGAAAGAACTGGTTGTAGACAAAATTCGCGCCGTAGCCAGCAGTGCTTCGGACAAGAATGTCCGCAAGAAAAAGTTCGAAGAAGTTAAAAAAGAAGCAGAAGTTGCGTTGTCAGCAGCTTATGGCGAAGAAGCCTGGCCGGAGAAAAAACCTTTCTTCAAGCGTTATTTTGACGTACTGAAGAAAAAAACCGTACGTGAAGTCATCCTGGATGGCGTGCGTTTGGACGGTCGTGGCCCCAGCGAAATTCGCCACATCTGGTCGGAAGTAGATTATCTGCCTTCTACCCATGGTTCGGCCATCTTTACCCGTGGCGAAACCCAGGCCTTGACCTCGTTGACCTTGGGCACCAAGACGGACGAGCAGATGATCGACAACTCGCAAGAGATGTACCACGAGAAATTCATCCTGCACTATAACTTCCCTGGCTATTCCGTGGGTGAAGTGAAACCATCACGTGGCCCCGGCCGCCGTGAAGTGGGCCACGCCAATCTGGCGGCGCGCTCACTGCGCAAAGTGATGCCGGCTGATCTTCCCTATACTGTGCGGATTGTATCCGATATCCTGGAATCCAATGGTTCTTCTTCGATGGCTACTGTTTGTGCGGGTACCCTTGCGCTGATGGACGCTGGTGTCCAAATTAAGGCACCTGTATCTGGTATCGCCATGGGGATGATCAAAGAAGGTGACCGCGTGGCCATCCTGAGCGACATCCTGGGCGATGAAGATGCCCTTGGCGATATGGACTTCAAAGTAACTGGTACCGAAAACGGCATCACTGGTTGCCAAATGGACATCAAAATTGATGGTCTGCCTTACGATTTGTTGATTCGCGCCCTCAATCAGGCTCGTGAAGGTCGTTTGCACATCCTCAATGAGATGAAAAAAACCATCGAAGCACCGCGCGAAGATTACAAACCACACGCACCACGCATCGTGGAAATCATCATCGATAAGAGCTACATTGGTGCAGTGATCGGGCCGGGTGGTAAAGTCATCCAGGAAATCCAGGCTACTACTGGTACTCAAATCAACATCGAAGAAAAAGGCGACAAAGGTCACGTGACCATTGCTTCGGCCAATAAAGATGCCATCGATAAAGCCATCGAATGGGTAAACCGAATTACCTTCAGCCCAACCGTAGGTGACGTGTTCCGCGGTGTGGTGAAGTCGGTGATGCCTTACGGCGTATTTGTCGATTTCAACGGCAAGAGTGGACTTTTGCACGTATCCGAAATCAGCCATACCCGCATCGACAATGTGGAAGATGTGCTGAAAGAAGGCGACGAAATCAAAGTCCAACTGGTTGAAGTAGACAAAAAGACTGGCAAAATGCGCTTGTCTCGCAAATCCTTGTTGCCTAGACCTCCAGGAATGGAAGACAATGGCGGCGGCGACAACGGTGGCGGTGGCGAAAGACGCGGCGGCGGTGAGTACCGTGGCGGCGGCGGCGACCGTGGTGGCGACCGCAGAGGTGGCGGTGGCGACCGGGGCGGTGATCGTCGTGGTGGCGGTGGCGACCGAGGTGGTGACCGTGGCAATTGGGGCAATAACCGGGATCGGGATTAATGCTACAAATGTGCGACTTCTGCGAAGTCGGAACTGACAACATAGATCGAAAGGGCCTTCTGTTCCAAGTGAGCAGAAGGCTTTTTTTGTACTTATGGCAGTTCTGAAAGGCTGACCGTCTATTCGAGTGAAGGGCGCTTCAATTGCCACGTGCTTTAGCGCGTGGATGGAGATTGCCTTTTTGATGGACTTTAGTCCTAGCATCAATTTTTAAGCGAGGGCTAAAGCCCATTTTCAAAAAATCCTGCTAATCACGCGCTAAAGCACGTGGCAATTCATGTCCTCCGAGTAAAATGTCCAGTAGTGTGGCGTTGACCTCAAAGCCCCAACTTATCCATCCGTACCTTTTCATACTCCCCATCCTCTGCCGGATACCTCAAAACCTTTTCAAACCTACCAGATTGTTTGGCCAAAGCCCAAATCAAGCTTTCGCCTGCAGGGATGGCATTTGGTACTTCCTGATAAATTTTATCTTCATAAGCCTTGTCCGCATCGATTACTTCCCAGCCGTTTGCTTTAAAATGTTGAATCAGGTCATCCAGGAATAGGGAGGCTGCCAGGTTGTGGTGCAACAACAGGACGTGATTGATCCGCCGATTGGTCAATTGGTACGCCAGAGAGTCATAATACTGGGCTCGATTCAACAAATGGTCTTTGTAATATTCACGAAAGCCCGAAATATCCGCTTTCGGGTTTTCCTGAAGGCGTTTTACCAGGCGGCCATGAATGTACCAATCTGAGGCATCAATAGAAACGTGTCCGTTTTTGTAGCCTTTTTGGCTCATAAAGGTTCTGAAGCCATCTACTTTTTCTTTGGTGTCGCCTTCTTTAAGGTAGGGGAATCTGAAATAAGGGAGGTAGTTGGAGTATTGTTTGATGACCTGGTCGTTTCTGCTCAGTTCCAATTTAAAGGCTTCCAAGCTGGTATTTTTGCTATTGAAGTTGACATGCGTCATGGTATGGTTGGCAATAAAATGCCCGGCATTGTTCCAGGAACTCAATACGTATTTTCCTTTTTCGGTTGACTTATTGGCTCCTGCCGAAAATAAGATGGCCTTGAGGTTATGCTTGCTCAGGTTGTCCAGCAGGCGTTGGTTCCAGGTTTCCAATTTGTATGGGCCGAAGTCATTGATGGAGCCATCATCAAAAGTGAGAGCGATTTTGGGTTTG
>JAIXOO010000071.1 GCA_027486765.1 Saprospiraceae bacterium | reverse complement strand
ATTGAAGAGCGCCGCTTCGACCGCAGCCTCTTGTCTTTCAACTCCAATATTGAAAGTTCCATCAGCGATCTGGCCAAGGTTTCCGGCGGGGTCAGTTACCAACAGCAAAGCAACCACAACTTCAAAACAGTCAATGATTTACTCGGTGGCGACTTTTACCTCGACATCGACAAATTCGCAGAGTTCATTGATACCACGGGTGGTGGTTCTTTTATCCAAAACGACATCAATACCCCCAACCGCATCCTGAAAGAAGGTGATCGATTTGGTTGGGACTACACCAACGAACACCGCCGCTACAACTCCTGGGCACAAATGGAAATTTATTTGCCCAAGTTTGATTTGTTTCTAAGCGGTTCGGTAGGCAATACCACGTTCTGGCGCAAAGGCAATGTGACCAATGGCAAGTTCCCCGAGAATTCTGGTGGCGAAGCGCCAAAACAGAGTTTCCTGGAATACGCTGCCAAAGCTGGACTGACCTTCAAAGCCGATGGCCGCAACTACTTCATGCTCAACGCCGCCTACATGGTACAGGCCCCGCAGGTGCGCAACGCGTATGTGTCCCCACGGACGCGTGATCAGGTTTTGCCGGGTTTGAGCACCGAAAACATTACCAGCATCGAAGGTGGTTATTTGCTGCGTTCCCCTTATCTCAAGGGGCGTTTGATCGGGTATTACACCCAAATCAAAAACCAGAACCGCATCAACAACTTCTACCTCGACAATGCCTTGATCGAAGACGACGGTACCGCCTCGGGTGGTTTTGTCAATTACACCATGTCGGGCATCAATACCCAGCATGCTGGCATCGAATTTGGCTTGGAATGGGCTTTTTCTCCGGGTTGGAAAGCCAGTACTGCCCTGGCAGCGGGCCAATACATCTACACATCCCGCCCCACCATTGGGGTCTATCTGGACAACCTGGCCTCCAAACTGCGCGAAGACGTAGCTTACATCAAAAATTTCTACGTGCCCAATATGCCCCAAACGGCGGGTACCATTGGCATCAGCTACAACTCGCCGAAGTTTTGGTTTGCCAACATCAACTTCAACTACTTCGACGACATTTACCTGGATTTCAACCCCGATCGCCGCACGGTAACGGCGGTATCGTATGTGGCCACTCCAGAGTTTTCGAATCAGGTGGTTGAACCCGGTTCGCCACTGTGGAAAACCATCATCGAACAAGAGAAAGCACCAGCTGCGTACACCTTGGACGTGTTTGGTGGAAAATCATGGAAGATACACAACGTTTTCCTGTATTTGAATGTAGGGGTAAACAATATCCTGGACAAAAAGGACTTCATCACGGGTGGTTTTGAACAATACCGCTTCGATTATGAAGGCAAGGATGTCAACCGTTTTCCCAGCAACTATTTTTATAGTTTCGGTCGGAACTACTTTGTGAGTTTAGCCTTGCGCCTGTAAAAGTTGAGGAGTTGAGGGGTTGAGAAGTTGAGGATCGCCTGCGTCTAAGCCGCTGCGGTAGCCTCAACTTCTCAACCCCTCAACTCCTCAACCCAAATTCAACATCTCTCAACCTTTATATTTTTGAACATGAAAAAGTTTTCATTCCTGATAGCCCTGACCGCCCTGCTGGCCTTTGGTATGGTAAGTTGTGTGGATCAAATGTTTGACGAGCCACCGGTTACGGATCTCCCCCAGTTGACGGGCAATACCACCATCGATGTACTCAAAAAGAAACACATCATTGGGGCTACAGCTTCCAAAATCACGGAAGACCTGATCATCGAAGGCATCGTGGTAGCTGACGACCGCTCGGGCAACTTTTTTGAAAACATCGTCATCCAGGATGCTACTGGCGGTATTTCCGTGCGCATGAACGCCAGCGGATTGTACAATACCTTCCCGATTGGCACCAAAGTAGCCGTGCGTTGTAAAAACCTCTACATTGGCGATTACAACGGTGTACATCAGTTGAACGGAAGTGTGACCGACGCTATCGAAGAATTGTTGATCTCACAACACGTTTTTGCCACGGCCAAAGATCAGCCCGTAACCCCAAAAGTACTGGGTATCAAAGACCTGAATCAAACCCACATCAATACTTTGATCAAACTGGAAAACGTAGAATTTGCGCCAGCGGATACCAACCAGACCTGGGCAGACGCGGTGAAGCTGTTTTCGGTCAACCGCAATTTACAGGACTGTAGCGGCGGAACAGTCATCGTACGCAGCAGCGGGTATGCCGATTTTGCCAAGGACAAAACGCCGGGTAAAAAAGGCTCACTCACCGCCATTTATACCGTATTCGGTAGCACCAAACAATTGGTCATTCGCGACCCTAGCGATGCAGCGATGACTGGCGTACGTTGTGGTGGTGCGGGTACCGGAGGCGGTGGCCAGTTGATGAGCATTGCCGATTTGCGCGCACTGCACAAAGGAACAACCTTGACCATTCCTGCTGATAAAAAAATCAAAGGGGTGGTTATTTCCGATAAAGCCGCAGGCAATACCGACCCTCGAAATGCTGTGATTCAGGATGGCGCTGCGGGTGTAGTGGTGCGTTTTAAAAACAACCACGACCTCAGTCTCGGCCAAGAAGTGGAAGTAACCGTATCCGGGCAAGAACTGTCCGAGTTCAATGGTTTGCTGCAAGTGAACAACATCGACAATGGCCTCGCTAAAATCAATGGCGCAGGTCAATTGCCAACGCCACGGGTAGCCAGCGCCGCTCAAATTGCAGCCAACTTGAATGCCTGGGAATCTACCCTGGTGAAAATAATCAAAGGGACTTTCAGCGCCAGCGGCACTTACAGCGGTTCAAAAACCTTGACGGACTCTACCGGGCAAGTGGTGGTGTTCACGCGTAGCCAGGCGACTTTTTCTGGCTCGGCTCTGCCAGTGGGCAAAAACCTGGATTTGGTGGGCATCGTTTCGCAGTTCAACACAGCTCAAATTACTCCTCGCAACCTGAATGACATCGTGGTAACTACCGGCGGTGGTGGCGGCGGCCCGAGCACCAGTAACTTGCTGGACGAATCCTTCAGCGGTGGTACTGCCAATCAGGTGGTGAAAGTCACAGGTTGGGTGAACAAGTCCGTTACAGGTACCCGCACCTGGCTGACCAAGTCTTTCTCAGGCAATTTCTTTGCGGAAGCAACCGCCTTCCAAAGCACCGATACCGAAAATGAGATGTGGCTGATCAGCCCCGGCATCAAAGCCGAAGAGGCCAAAACTTTGACTTTTGAAAGTGCCCAGGCCTTCTACAAGCACGATGGTTTGACGGTTTATATTTCTAACGACTTCGATGGCACCAACATCGATAAGGCGACCTGGAAAAAACTGACTTACAAAATGCCTACATCAAAAGATGCCAATTACGATTGGGTACAATCGGGGAATATCGACGTGAGTGGGTACAGTGGCACAATTTACATTGGATTCCAGCACAAAGGGGATAAAACGACGAACACGACGACGTTTCGATTGGATAATGTGAAGGTGGCGAAGTGAAAGTGAAAAGTGAAAAGTGAAAAAAATGCGCTTAACGCTCTAGACCAAAATCTAAGCTTGATAAATCACTGAGAACAGTTGAGAACAAGTGGCGTAACTGCTTTTCACTTTTCACTTTTCACTTTTCACTTCCCCTACTCTACGCGCTTCTTCTTCGCCTCAATCTCCTGAATCTTCATCTGCTGCCGCTCCATTTCCTGGCGGCGGTTGTTTTGATTCGCGTTGTTGACTTCCAGCTCTTTTTTAGCCTGATTGATGCGTTGTTCCGCATCGGCGATTTCTTTTTTCAGGCGTTCTTCTTCTTTGATCAGTTTGTCAAATTCTTTCTTCTGATCTTTGAAAATCAGCTCTTCCGCTTCCTGCTCCAGTTCGATCTTGCGTACACGGGCGCGGCGACCAAACTCACTCAACCACTGCTCAAAAGCGTCGATTTTGTCGGGGTGTTGGCGACGGGCCAAAAAGGCACCACCCAAATCAACCCAAACTATGATTTCCGTTTGTTTGTTGCGCTCGGTAAAAGTAGCATAAATGTCCATCAGGTTGCTGCTGATGGCGGGTACAGAAGCGTCGTCGGCAAATACCTCGTTGGTTTTGCGGTCTTTTTTGGTTTTAGCTTTGGAATCCTTCAAATAATCAATCCACAAACGTTCGGTTTCTTTGGCGTCCAAATCACTGACGTTCATGGCAAAACCAGGTTTAGAACCCTGGCTCATGGTGCGTTCGTTTTCCTGAATGTTTTGGGCCATCAAATTGGTCGTAGGAAGCAGAAACATCAACCAGATGCTTACGTTGGAAAACTTTTTCATAAGTTCTTTTTTTAATTAGACTTTTGAGATTAGGCTTGGTCACTAATCCAAGTGTTATGTTGTGAGGGCAAAAATAGGAAAAAGTGAAAAATGAAAAGTGAAAAGTGAAAAATGGGCTACCGCAGCGGCTTGTTCAACATTGCGTGTCAAAGCCGCTGCGGTAGCCCACTTTTCACTTTTCACTTTTCACTTTTCATTTTTCACTCAAAGAGGTATATTCCCATGTTTCTTCCTCGGCAAGTGCGCCACTTTGTTTTCGATTGAAGCAAAAGCTTTGATGAGTTTGCGGCGGGTGAGGCAGGGGTCGATCACTTCATCGATGTACCCGCGCTCCGCTGCCCGGTAAGGGTGGGCAAAAGCTTCCTGGTATTCTTTTTCTTTTTGGAGGAGCATGGCGGCGGGGTCTTCGGCTTCCAGGATTTCTTTGCGGAAGATGATTTCGGAGGCGCCCTTTGCGCCCATTACGGCAATTTCTGCGCCGGGCCAGGCAAAGTTGAAGTCGGCACCGATGTGTTTGGAGTTCATCACGTCGTAAGCGCCACCATAGGCTTTACGGGTAATGACGGTAATGCGTGGCACCGTAGCTTCGCTAAAAGCATACAGCAGTTTGGCACCGTTCACGATGATGCCATTCCATTCTTGATCCGTTCCGGGCAAAAAGCCGGGCACGTCTACCAATACCAGCAAGGGGATATTGAAACTATCACAAAAACGCACAAAGCGTGCCCCTTTGCGCGAGCTATTCACGTCAAGCACTCCGGCCAGACTGATCGGCTGATTGGCTACGACCCCGATGCTACGGCCTGCCAAACGGGCAAAACCCACTACGATGTTTTCCGCAAAGGACTCTTGGATTTCCATAAACGAGGCCTCATCCACAATGCCGTGGATGACTTCGCGCATGTCGTAAGGTTGGTTCGGGTTGTCGGGTACAATGTTGCGCAGTTCTTCCCGCCATTCTTCGGCCAGGTCGTAGGCTTTTAGCGCCGGTTTTTCCTCACAGTTTTGGGGCATGTAGCTGACCAGTTGCCGCACTTTTTGCAAACAATCGATGTCGTTGGTGGCGGTGAGGTGGGTTACCCCCGATTTGGTGGAGTGCGCGCTGGCCCCACCGAGGTCTTCTGAACTGACGTCCTCATTGGTGACCGTTTTGACCACGTTAGGCCCCGTCACAAACATATAAGAAGTATCCTGCACCATAATGATAAAGTCGGTCATGGCGGGTGAATACACCGCTCCCCCCGCACAAGGGCCCATGATGGCCGAAATTTGTGGCACTACCCCGGAAGCCATCACGTTGCGGTAAAAAATATCAGCGTAACCACCCAATGAGGCCACCCCTTCCTGAATCCGGGCACCACCGGAGTCGTTCAAACCAATCACTGGCGCGCCGTTGCGCATGGCGAGGTCCATTATTTTGCAGATCTTTTCGGCGTGGGCTTCCGAAAGGGAACCTCCAAAGACGGTAAAATCCTGTGAAAAAACGTACACCAAACGCCCGTCAATGGTGCCATATCCCGTGATGACCCCATCGCCCAGAAAGTGTTGGTTTTCCATCCCAAAATCCCGACAACGGTGCTGTACCAGCATGCCTACTTCTTCAAAAGAACCCGGATCGAGTAAAAAATGGACGCGTTCACGGGCGGTCAATTTTCCTTTTTTGTGTTGGGCGTCTATGCGTTGCTGCCCACCGCCAAGTCGGGCTTCAGCAATTTTTTCTTCGAGCGTAAATAGCTTGTCTTTCATAGGAATTATTTCTTCTAGCGGGAAAGATAGGAACTTTTCATGGGCGAAAAAGGATGCAATTGTCAATATTCTGGGTTGACATTTGTTGATTTTTTTCAATTCCAGCCCCTGCACCCAAATTTCTTTGGTTCTTTGCGACTTAGCACGTACTTTTGCTGTCGATTGTCCTGATCGCATTTTTTCCTAAGGTAACTTTTTTTCTGCCTAACCATTTATTGACAGCCTTAGGTTTTAATAACGTTCAAAAAAACTCAAAACATGTCTGTTGCGACTACCTCTCGTCTGTCTCAGCGCGTACTGCAGATGGCAGAATCCGAGACGCTTAAAATGGCGGCAATGGCTCGGGAACTCAAAGCCCAGGGCCACAATGTGATCAACCTGAGCTTGGGGGAGCCGGATTTTGATACCCCCAGCCACATCAAGGAAGCGGCCAAACAAGCGCTGGATGATGGCATTACCAAATACACTCCGGTAGCAGGTTTGCAGGAACTTCGGGAAGCCATCAAGGTGAAGTTCAAACGCGACAACAACCTGGATTACAACCTCAACCAGATTGTGGTGTCCAATGGTGCCAAACAATCGCTGGCGAATATTTTCCTGTCCATTTTGGATCCTGGTGATGAAGTAATCATCCTGGCGCCTTATTGGGTGTCTTATTCGGCGATTGTAGAATTGGCTGAAGGCAAGTCGGTGATCCTCAAGTCGAGCTTTGAGCAAGACTACAAAGTGCCAGCTTCGGAAATCGCCGCAGCCATCACAGAGCGCACCAAGGCCATCGTTTTCTCCTCTCCTTCCAACCCCACCGGGATGGTTTACTCACACGAGGAGTTGCAAGCCATCGCCGATGTGATTGCCCAACACGAAGACATCGTCATCGTTTCAGACGAAATTTACGAATACATCAATTTTGGCGAAAAACACGTCAGCATTGGTGCTTTTGACAACGTGAAGAATCAAACCGTAACCGTCAATGGTTTTGCCAAAGGTTACGCCATGACCGGCTGGCGCTTGGGTTACATTGGTGCCCCCGTTTGGTTGGCCGATGCTTGTATCAAAATTCAGGGGCAGGTGACTTCCGGGGCCAACTCTTTCAGCCAAAAGGCCGCAGCGTATGCCCTTCTGGCGGACATGACTCCGACCTATGAAATGCGGGAAGCCTTCCTCAAACGCCGCGATCTGGTGATTGCGGGCTTGAGCAAAATCCCTGGATTCAAGGTCAACCAACCACAAGGTGCCTTTTACATCTTCCCCGACATCAGTGAGATTTTCGGTAAAATGGATGGTGAAACGGCCATCAACGACGCCAATGACTTCTGCGATTACCTGATGATGAAGGCCCATGTCGCCACTGTTTCAGGGGTTGCCTTTGGCGCCGACAACTGTTTCCGGATTTCGTACGCAGCTTCTGAGGCTGAATTGAACGAAGCGATCAAACGCATCACCGAAGCAGTCGGAAAATTGCGTTAAAATGTTTTAAAATAAGTTAAAGTTCCTCTAAGAAGCTTGTATATAAAAGCAGATTAGAGGAACTTTACACCCGACAATAGAGTTATAACATTTATAATTCAAGCTCGCACAACACTTTTTTTTTACACCTAATCAACTGTTTATCATGCAGAAGTATCTCACCCTTACTGCAGTCATTTGTATGGCTGCAATCAGCTCTTCCTTTGCCCAGGTAGATGTAAAAGTTGGCCCACTAGGCCCATTGTTCGGAACACTGAATGTACGTGGCGAATTCGGCCTGGCCGATAATTTTGGCCTCGAAGCCATCGTTGGTGGCTCCTGGAACAAGATCAACTTTGACGAAGGCGACGACCTCAAAAACACCACCTTGCGTTTTGGCGTCAATGGTCGTTATTACTTCAACCCCAGTGAGATTGGCCTCAACAAGTTTTATACGGGCTTGTATACCCGCTATTCTGCTGGCAAAGCGCGCAGCACTGCCGAGAATGCTGATGAGTACAACACCAGTCGTTTTTCGGGTGGTTTCCTGGTAGGTTTTAAAACCTTCGCCCGCAACGAACGCCTGCACTTCGATTTCAACCTTGGTTTTGGTCGCGCTTTTGTGTACAACATCAAAGGCATTGGCACCGCAGAACCGGTTAACCTGGATGATGTTCCTTTCTTGAATTGGGACTTACCAACGACTTTGGTCATTGGCTACCGATTCGGGAAATAGTTTTGATTGACCAATTTTTAGAATGACGAATAATCGCCTGGAATAGGGTGTTATTCGTCATTCGTCATTTATGGCATTCGTCATTCGTTACCTCTTTCGCTCCTTCCGTCTATTTCCTTCGAATACACTTCCCTGTTTTGTTTTTTTCCAATAATTTCAACGCAAGTGTAATACAACTGCTATCTGAGGTGCCCCTTAGGTGCCTTTAGTTTCTTAGGTGGTGAAATTTTGCCCCGCTTCGCGAGGCTTTGTTTTTTCACCACCTAAGAAACTTAAGACACCTAAGAAATCACCTTAGATAGGCAAACATGTGACTTGGTTGTAGAAACACACTGGATTAGTAGAAAAAATTTCAACACCAACACGATTTTCTATGAAAAAACAATGGCTCATTGTCGGCATAAGTATGCTGATGCTCCATTTGGTTAACGCCCAAAACAGACCTGGCAACAATCCAAGCACTCCGCCTCCGCCACCACCTCCAGCCAATGCTGCGCCCAAGGAGGAAAAAATGACCTCCCCTACCCGCGTCCTCAACCCGGATCATTTGGTAGAAACCACCCGGGAAGTGACCATTAAAGGCCAAAGGGTGCCTTACCGCACGCATGCAGGTACGATTCCGGTATGGGATGAAGAAGGTAAAATTCTGGCGGGATTGTTTTACACCTATTACGAGCGCACCGACGTCAAAGACCGCACCAATCGCCCACTGGTGATTTCCTTCAACGGTGGCCCCGGTTCTGCCTCCGTTTGGATGCACATCGCCTACACCGGGCCGCGCATCCTCCAGATCGACGACGAAGGCTACCCCACCATGCCCTACGGCATCAAGGACAACCCCTACTCTATTCTGGATGTAGCCGACATTGTACACATTGATCCGGTGAATACAGGTTTTTCGCGCATTGTGGCCAAAGACGTGCCACCCGCCAAGTTTTTTGGAGTGAACGCCGACATCAAGTACCTGGCCGAATGGCTCAATACCTTTGTCAGTCGTTACAACCGTTGGGCTTCGCCGAAGTACCTGATTGGCGAAAGTTACGGGACCACCCGGGTATCGGGTCTGGCGCTGGAATTGCAAAACGCCCAATGGATGTACCTGAATGGAGTGATTTTGGTCTCGCCTACCGACTTGGGCATTGCCCGTGATGGAGCAGTTGATCAGGCCCTGCGTTTGCCTTTCTTTGCGGCTACCGCCTGGTACCACAAAGCCTTATCGGCCGATTTGCAGCAAAAAGACCTCACCGCCCTATTGCCCGAGGTAGAAGCCTTCACCATGAATGAGTTGCTGCCCGCCATCGCGCATGGGCACTCACTAGACGAGGCCCGGAAAAAAGCAGTGGTGGCCAAGTTTGCAAAATATTCCGGCCTAAAAGAAGATGTGATCCTCAAAGCCAACCTGGACATTACGGTGCAGTTTTTCTGGAAGGAACTCTTGCGCGACAAGGGTTACACGGTAGGTCGCCTGGATTCGCGTTACCTGGGCCTCGATCGGCAGGACATTGGCCTGGCGCCCGATTACAGTGCGGAACTCACCTCTTGGTTGCATTCCTTCACACCACCGATCAACATTTACCTGCGCGAGGAATTGAAGTACAAAACCGACCTGAAATACAACATGTTTGGCCCCGTGAACCCCTGGGATCGGACCAATGATCGCACCGGTGAAAACCTGCGCCAGGCCATGGCTCAAAACCCTTACCTGCATCTGATGGTGCAATCGGGCTACTACGACGGTGCTTGCGATTACTTCAACGCCAAATACAACATGTGGCAAATGGACCCCGGCGGTAAACTGAAAGAGCGCATGAGCTGGAAGGGTTACCGCAGCGGGCACATGATGTACCTGCGTAAGGAGGACTTGGAAAGCAGCAATGAGGATATCCGGGAGTTCATCAAAAAGTCTTTGCCCAAACCCGGGCAACCTGCCAAGTATTGATTACCGTCCTTAGGTGCCCCTTCAGTGCCTCCGGTTTCTTAGGTGGTGGAATTTTGTCCCGCTTCGCGAGACTTGTTTTTT
>JAIXOO010000445.1 GCA_027486765.1 Saprospiraceae bacterium | reverse complement strand
ACCGAACCGTCAGCATGGATACCAATGTGATTCACCGCGCCATGACAGCGCCCTCGAGTCCCCTGATGGGGCAATAAAAAAGAGGGCCACTCAAAACGGGAATCAAAATGCAGGTAAAGTCGGTTCCAGATCCTTTTGGATTTGATCAAACCTAGTTCAAGGTTCCTATTGATCTCTATGTTGAAGTAGGCTTCGATTTTAGTGTAGATTTCTTCATTGTCCGCATCGTTGCTTTCCTGATTCCACAATCTGAGGTTGGTGTACAATTCAGGTTTTACCTCATGAGCTGCTTGTACAAATTCAAAAATGGGTAAAAGGTAAGGTTCAATGTCCCGAGTCGGAAAATTGTCCTTGAAAGCTTGAAGGGAGAAGTTGACTTGCCGGATACACTTTGAGTTGATGAGCGGATCCTTGTATTTTTTGATCAAAATGCCATTGGTGGTCAGATCAATTTGGGTGTTGTATTGCTCACAAATCTCCAGAATTTGTAAAAATTTGGGATGGGCCAGGGGCTCCCCCATCAGGTGCAAACAGACAATTTCAGTCAGGGGCGCCACTTGTTTCAGAATGGCCTCAAACTCCGCAGGGTCCATTAGTTTTTTGTCCTTTTCAACCACCGGGCAAAAAGAGCACTGCACATTGCAGATATTGGAGATTTCGAGGTAGATTCTTTTGAACATGAGTCGGTTTAACTGAATTCGGTTTGCGCTTAGAACCTACAAATTTATTCATTTTTACAACTTCCGTCCCGAGCAAGTATATTCTACCCAAGATTTTGCTACTTTGTATTGAATGCTATCCAAGGCATTGAAGACGTCCAGGGTATAGGTTTCGCAGCCATTCAGATTGCAATTGTATTCCCCAATATAACGGTTGGTTGTTCCACTTCTACGCAAAACCCCTCCTTCTACTTTTATCGGATTATAGGGTAAGTTTTGCACTTGTATGGTATCTAAGAATGGGTTACCTCCCAGGGGAGAAATACAGAGGCATTTGTAAGCAGTTGTAACAGAGCTACCGCTCACGACAATTCGTTTTTGGACCATCGTATCAGAACCTCCACATCTCGAAATGCGCACTTTCACCATAAAACGGCCAGTACTGCTATAGCTGTGGGTAGTGTGGTAGCCCGTTCCCATGCTACCATCGCCAAAATCCCATTGATAGCCGAAACTACAATTGCTCTGACAATTTTCAGTATTGATATTGGCTACAAAATGTGAGGTATTTTGCACGTACAAGGAGTCGTCACTGTCTATCCGGAAGCCACAATGCGGTATATTGTGGTGTTTTACCCAAATGCTATCTGTTTTTTCGCCGTAGGTATTGCCCCGTTCTACCCGCAACTTGACAATATTCATCCCAATGCGCTTAAACTGGTGAATGGCATAAATGGTATGCGTGGTGTCACTTTTACTGCCATCGCCCCAGGACCAAATGTACCTGTCGGATGGAATGTTGCTGGTACTAAAGGTGATGTTCTCATCATCAAATACTGTATCCCGTTGGTTGTTGTTTTCCAACCTTGGCGTAAATGTGTTTTGCCACACCGGGGTAGACGGTACAGGCTCCTCTTTTTTACATGC
This sequence comes from Saprospiraceae bacterium, assembly GCA_027486765.1. GTDB lineage: Bacteria > Bacteroidota > Bacteroidia > Chitinophagales > Saprospiraceae > Haliscomenobacter. Next base: position 2,514 of record JAIXOO010000445.1, on the reverse strand, counting down.
AAAATCAGTCAGTGCGATGATGGCTACAAATGCGTACTGGAGTAATTGGCGAAATGTTTTGGGCAGTGATTTCATTTGAGTTTTTTGTTTTTATTTCAAAAACAACAGGATCACCAGCAATAACAACTACGTTAAGCTTAGGTAGTCACTTCCTTACTGGCTTCACCTTTGACACCATGTTCGCTGTAGAGGTAGCGAACTATTACCTTATTCAAAGATCTTCTGACTTTAGTTTGTCCAAAATTAAAGTGCAATGTTCGAAAAGCAGTGCGCGTTATTGTCGGCTTTATTGCTTTTTTTCGATATGGCAGCTAAGCCCATTCTATCCAGTTGAAAACAGGGGTAAATTTACAATAAACCATCCATCAAGCAATCCCCTAATGTTTTGATGAAATCCACCACGAGCCTAGGTCATTGGTGGTATCTGTCTACGTAAAACCCTAAAACGGAATTCAAATTTTGACGTATATTTAGCAATTACCAAGCCAAAGTTGGACGAATGAGAAACGCAAAAATACTCATCAGCACTTTCATACTATTGATTTCCCATTCATTAAGTTTGTTGGCTCAGCAAAAACAAGACCTCGCCTTCGCTGAAGCTGTAAAAAATGGGGTACTTGTAAACGAAGGTTTTAACCGAAGCATCAAGTACGTCAATGCATGGACAAAATATGCAGACCCTGGCACAGGCCTGATTCCTCGGAACATAAAAGAATCCAAAGATTATTGGAATGCCTGGGATGCTGCTGCTGATAATTATCCTTATATGGTATTGACCTCGTCTATTTTAATGCCTGAATATTTCAATACCACGGCTTTGAACATGCTTAAAACGGAACAAAGCCTCACGTCAAGAATTGGAAAACTTCCCGATACTTATTCATTTACCAAAAAAGGCTTCCTGAACGAAACGCCGGATTCAAGTCAGATCATATTTGGTGCCGCAGAATACATGAAAGACGGATTGATTCCCCTAACCGAATGGCTCGGACAAAGCCCTTGGAGTGATCGCATGTTGGGGATGTTAAACGACTTGCCAAGCCTTACCAGAGTGGTAAAGGAAGTGAAAGATGGTAGATTTGGGAAAAGTGCAGTTGTTGAAGTCAATGGTGATTTGCTGCAAGTCCTCACACGCATGTATTGGTTTACGGGTAAACGTGAATACCTGGATTGGGCGGTAGAAATTGGCGATTATTATTTAAATGATGAACGATTGCCCACCAAGGCTATGGATCGTCTCCGCATCCGAGATCATGGTTGTGAGATTATTTCTGGCTTGTGCGAAGTGTATTTGGCCACTTATTATTCCATGCCCGAAAAAAGAAATCAATGGCAGAAACACATTCATCAGATGCTCGATCGCATTTTAGCAATCGGTCGCAATGCTGATGGCCTTTTTTATGATGAGGTAAACCCCATTACGGGTGAAATTCTCTCCGAGCGTTTGGCTGACAATTTTGGATACACCTTTAATGCCTACTATTTTGTACACCAAATCGACTCAAAACCAGCGTACCAAGAAGCGTTGATCAAAGCCTTGAGTGCGCTAAATGGAAAATACCGAAATCACAACTGGGAAGGAAATGCCGATGGCTATGCCGATGCCATTGAAGGTACGCTGAATTTATACAATCGAGTGCCAATTCCATCCGTAAAGGAATGGCTAGACAGCGAAATAAGGGTACTTTGGGCCTTTCAAAAACCGGAGGGGATCATTGAAGGTTGGCATGGAGACGGCAATTTTGCCCGAACTACTTTGATGTATTGCCTTTGGAAAACGCAGGGAATTGTTCCTGCTCCATGGGACGAGCAGTTGAACATCGGCGCAGTTGATGACAATGGGAAATTGAAAATAGCAATATCCTGTAAAACTGGATGGGAAGGACTACTCAAGTTTGATTTGCCCCGATACAAAGACTTGATGCATTACCCTACAGATTACCCAAGAATCAATCAGTTTCAGCAATGGTATACTATTGATGCTTCCCAAAAGTATAAAGTCAAGACGGCAAACTTAAAACCCAGAACTGTGGATGGTGTCGAGCTAATCAAAGGCTTACCTGTAAAAGTAGCTCCAGGGGAGGCCGTGTATTTGACTGTATCAAAGGGTAAAGATTTGATTTTGGAGGGCAGAAGCAAAAATGGGCGCTGACAACTGCGGACTGCCCAGCGCTAGCGTTCAAAATTAGAACTTAACAGCCCTGCCCGCGCGGGGTATAACCTCAAGCCCTGAGGATATAGCAAACGATAGCATCCAACAAACAACAATCTATTGAATTTTAAAATCATCTATCAATCCGTCAACCATATTCCCATCTCCCGAAACAATACGACCCCACCCCCCATCCGTTTTCTCCCCAAAAAAATCAAATGCACATCCTCCATCTCCCTGACTACCTGGAGTTCGTCAAAAAAGTGAACATAAAGATAAGCTTAAGCAGCGAGCTCAAAACATTTTTCATAAAACACTTCCCAAGGAGTTTTGCCATTCAAAGCAGAATGGATTCTTTGGGT
>JAIXOO010000343.1 GCA_027486765.1 Saprospiraceae bacterium | reverse complement strand
TCGTATTGAGCTTTTTTCAAGGTTTCAAAATCGCCAGTGTGAACAATCGCCTGCTCCGAACACTGGGGACAAACCACCAGAATGTTTTTGGCAAATTGGTAGAGGAGGGTTTGGTAGGTATGTTTGCTGCGCTCTTCCATGGCAATTAGTTTATTCCGCGAAGTTTACGAACATGGCTGATGATGCGTCCGAAATGCTCCTGGTGTTTGCCTGCGCTTAGTTCCTGGTCAAATGCGCCAGCTATTTTTTCAACCAATTGAATGTATTCAGGACTGCTTTGGTCATAAAGATGTTTGCTAAAGGTCAGTTTTTGTTCATCTTCTTTGAAGTTGATGTCCAATTTTAGCTCACCCGAAGCCAGAATCAGGCCCCTCCCGGTGTATTCGCCTGTTTTATCTTCCAAAATATTGGTTTCTGAGCCTCCTATTTGCTTCAATACAAAGTTTAAAAACACGGGTAACATGCCAGGTTTAACCGGATAGAGGGTGTAATAGTGATCACTTGGGTCGTAGGTGCCGACCCAGGGAGGGGCTTTTTCAAGTTGCCGCAATTGCAATTGTAGTTTGCCACTTTTGTCCTGTTTCCATTCAAAATAGGTATTTAACCAATCAGCGTCAATGTTTTCGACATTGATCATCCGGGTTTCAGTGTCATTGTAGGGCACTGCGTAGCCATCGTCATTCAAATAGTTGTACACCACCAGGCCGTGCTCTGTTTCGGGAAGGTCTGCTTTTTGAATATCCCAATTTTCAAATTCTGCATGAAAAACCAGGCTGGTCCGATCAGGAGAAAATGCCAGGGCACCATGAGGCCAGGGAAAGGAATAATTATCCAGGCTATTCTTCTGAGTATTGAATCGCTTGATTTCCCGCGTCTTTACGTCCAAAACAGCGTGTTCAGTAATCATCAAAAAACGTCCGCCTTCCAATTGATCAAGGGTTTCCATTTCGGCTGGATCATCTTCTATAAAAACTTCGGTATAAGGCCCGGGTTGCCCATCTTCACTGTCCAAAAATTGCAAAGAGGCGGATTCTGAACTTTGTTCTACCAGTGGTTCCAACACCACCGATTTGTCTTGTACGTAAATGAGGTACAAGCTTTGGCTACCTGCGATGAGGCTTGGACTCGGTGTACCCGGCAATGCAAAAACTCTCCATAAAAAAGGCAGACCAGTGTTGGTTTCCAGCTTTTTTGGGAACTGGATAGCCTTTCCTTCATAAAAAATGGAGTAGGCTACATCGGTTTGTTTAACATAACCATGGTTCAAATTAAACCCATAACCAGAATTAACAACTGCTTTGATAGTAAAGGGGCCATAAGTGAATTCCTTTTCTATGTTAGGGTCCTTGCCAAACCACAGGTAAAGCAATATTGAAGCGACGATTAAAGCCAAAAGAATTGCTACTTTCATTATTAATTTAGGATTTTAATGAGTTTTGTTTCCTTAACAACTCCTCCCGCCATTTGGCCTCTTCAGCCGGGGTAGCGGAGTACCGATCGCCATTTCCATCCAGGTAAATGTAGTGGATTTGGCCGCCACTGTCCATAAAAAGTTGTTTGGATTCGGCATTGTCTGCGATCTTGGGTATGGTTAATTTCTCAGTGTAATCCTCCCCTACCGAGTAACGTAACTCTCCAGTTTGTTCCAAGTCATTTGGCCGGTTAGAGCCTGCCTTTTCAGAGGCCAATTGGGCATTGATCAAGGCATTGATTTCCGAGCGCATTTCGGGCGTGATGGGAACATATTCTGGCAAGGGCACGTTTAAAAAATGCTCAAAAGAAAGGAAATTCAGGTAAACCAGACCGTCTCGCCAGTTCGTGCGGCCCCATTCGATGCCGAAGTCGCGTACGCTGACGAAATCACTCACCTTATCGTCTCCATCGGTCCATTGTAAAGGTGAAACTAGAAAGTTTGGGTATTCAAAAAACTGAAAATACTGGTAAGAGGCCGGACTACCTGCCTGAATAAACGCATTGCGGATTTTGGCGATGATCCACTTGCGGGTATGTAAGTCGGGCAAGGGCATGAGTGGGCCATAAAACCAGAAATCGCTGAAGAGTTGCTCATAAACGGTGCCGGGTTTGGGGCTAAACTGGCCGGAAAAATCTTTGTAAAAAAGCCCTTCCGCGTTGATGGTCAAAGTCCATTGGTAAGTATCAGCGATCTTGACGGAGTATACAAATTCTTCTGCTTCAATTCTTTCGGGGCGGATTTGTTTCCAAAAATCGTAGCGCAAACGGGCGGTTTCGGAAAGGTCGCTGTATACGTCCATCGCCATTTCTACACCGCGGCGCATGGCATCGTTTCGGGTAGAAAGGGCTTCGCCTGGTAGGGGGTTGTAGGTTTCGAAAAGCGCTGGAATGCTCCAGTTTTTTTCAAAACCGGGAGTGTTTTGCTGGATGGTATTGCCGTTGAATTGTAGCATGTTTTGCAGGGTATGACTTGGGCGTATAACGCACTGGGTATAGTGTCGGACTGCAAGATAATGTCCCGTTTTTTGGCATGCTATTTTTTTCGTTGATTAAAAAATCCTGGCGGACGGGATAAAATGGTCACAATATCCTTTATTGAGCCCAAACCATGTCTTCATCACCACACCCCATACACCCCTCCCCTCTTCGTCTCAAAATCCACCACAAATCCTTCATTCACAATCATTTCACCCGCTTCCCCAGGCTCCTTAATCAACACTTTCCCCGGCGCAACCACTCCATACAACCGATTCCCATTCTCCCCTTTCGCCTGTACGATTTGTACATTTTGCACCCCTACCTGGGTATTTGTCCGCAACCTGCAATTTCCCCCCAATGTCGAGCGGATTGTCCCCTGCACCAGCACCCCATCCTTCCATTCCATATCCACCTCAAAACCACCCCTGGCCCGCAAACCCTTTACTTTCCCGGTATGCCAGGCCTTCGGCAAGGCTGGCAACAAGTGAATTTCACCACCATGGCTCTGCAGCAACATTTCTGCAATGCCCGCTGTAGCCCCAAAATTCCCGTCGATTTGAAAAGGAGGATGTGCGTCAAATAGGTTTGGATAAGTGCCGCCGCCCTGCATGGTGGTGACATTGGTTCGCACCAGTTTGAAGAGGTTGGTGATCAGCTTCAAGGCATGATCGCCATCGAAGAGCCTGGCCCAAATGTTGACCTTCCATCCCATCGACCAACCCGTGGCAAAATCGCCCCGGCGCTCCATAACCCGCTGTACCGCAGCCATCAATTCCGGTGAACTTTGCTGGGTAATTTGATTGCTGGGGTGAATGGCATAGAGGTGAGAAATGTGGCGATGTTGTACATCTCCATCTTCAAAATCTTCGGACCATTCTTGCAATTGGCCGTATTTGCCGATTTGGTAGGGCAACAATTGGCTCAGCTGTTGCCGCACCGAATCCACCATGGGGTCTTTCAATTGCAACAATTGCGCTGCTTCGAGGTAGCGAGCAAAGGCTTCCCGCACAATCGCCATGTCCATCGTCGGGCCTGGGCTGAAGGTGGCTTGCTTGTTGTCTTCGTAAAAAAAGTTTTGCTCAGGCGAATGACCAACTGGGGTAAGCAGGTAACCTTGCTCGTTTTTGACCAACCAGCCTTGATAAAATTCCACCACCCCTTTGAGTAGCGGAAATACCTCGTTTTTCAAAAATTGTTGATCACCACTGAACAGGTAATGTTCCCACAAATGACTGGTCAGCCAGCCGCCGCCCATCGGCCAAAAGGAACAAGCACAGTTGTCCACGGGTTCGGCATGCCGCCAGATGTCCATGTTGTGGTGAGCCACCCAGCCGGAATTGCCATACATGTTGCGCGCCGTTTCCCGACCATTGACAGCCAGTTCTTTGATGGCGCGAAAAAAAGGCTCCTGGCATTCAGCGAGGTTGGTGATCTCGGCGGGCCAGTAGTTCATTTGGGCATTGATGTTGATGGTGTAGGCCCCATTCCAAGGGGGAGTCATTTGGTCATTCCAGATGCCTTGCAGGTTGAGTGGTTGTCCACCAGGGCGGGAACCGGCGATCATCAGGTAACGCCCATATTGGAAATAGAGTGTCGCGAAAGCAGGGTCTTGTCCATTTGCGAACAGTTCTACCCGGCGGTCAGAAGGCAATTTCGATTGTTCAGTTTCCGCAGCGAGGGTGAGTTCAACTTTTTTGAACAAGTTTTGGTAATCCAATAAATGCCGCTGGTACAAATTGGCAAAAGACCTTGGTTCAATGGCTTTAAAAAACGCGTCAAGCAGCGCAGCGGGGTTTTTACCTTCGGTAGCCGGGCTTTTATCAAAACCATTGTAACTCGTTGCAGCACTGAGAACTACGGTCAATTCACTAACATTTTGCACCTTGATTTTGTCACCTTGCTGGCTGATGGCGCCACCCACATGGAGCACCTTGAGGCGGGTTTCAAAGGCCATCCCCAGGCCATTGACTTGATCCTGGTACAAAAAGTTGGCGGCATCTGGCTTACGCTGCCCACTTTTTTCATACAACTCGGGGTACTTGTGTTGATCGCCGAGTTTTTCCACCAAATCAAAATTGCGGCGCAAGGCAAAACCAGGGGCATGGCCCAACAAACGCAACACATTCCCACTACCTCTCTGCAGTGCAGTAGCCTGATGTGGAGTTGAAAGTTGAACGGTGCAGTTTATTTTTTCGGGTCCAGTCGCGCTTATTTTTAGCACTACCATATGGTCAGGATAACTGGCAAAATAGCTGCGCCGGTAGGTAGTTGCACCTATTTTGTATTCAGTGTGAGCGGTGGCAGTGTTCAGATCCAGGCTGCGTTTGTAGTCCTTGATTTGGCTTGAATCGTGGGCAAAATCCAGCCACAAATCGCTCATCGGTTGGTACATCTGGTGGTTGCGGCCCAGCCATTCTTTGGTAATGAGGGCTTGTGCTTCCTGGTATTTTTTGGCCTTGAGCAACTCCATCACCTGCGGATAAGCCCGGCGTACGTTGATGTTGGTAAAAGTGCCACGAGGGTCGCCGGAATAGAGGGTGCCTTCGTTGAGTTGCACATGCTCACGGATGGGACCACCGAAAACCATCGCGCCCATGTAACCATTGCCGAGCGGAAGAGCCTCCGACCAAAGTTTAGCGGGTTGGTCATACCACAATTGCAGGGTATTATTTTGCGCTGAAACGCTGATTGGGATCAACAAGATCCAGAACTGAATACGCAGGAAGTTTCTCATCTTTTTATCAGGCTCAGTTGCAGTTGTTGTTCAAATTTAGCCAGCTGTTGTTGCAAGTTGTGGGTCAATTTCAGTTTTACTTTTTCCTCTTCAATAAAGCTGAATTTGATGCTATTCAGGATGTATTGTTTGATTTCCGCGTAAGAGATGTTCTTGTAGCGATTGGCCAACAGTACGAATTGCTCGGTGAGGTTGCTGCGTAAAATGCCCGCGTCGTCGGTTGAAATGACGATGGGTACTTTGGCGGAGCGATACATAGAGATGGGATGGCGATCGTCTTTAACTTTGAGGATGTATTCGTTGCTGGTCAGGTTGATTTCCACCGCCACTTGCTGCGTTTGCATCAGTTTAAGCAGGTCGTACACCTTGTTTTCGTAGGCCAAATCTACCCCATGCCCGATGCGGTGGGCTCCGGCTTCCCGTACTGCCGCATTGATGTGCCAGTTTAATTCTTCGGGCTTAACCAGGCCCAGCGTCAATTCTCCAGCGTGCATTGAAAATTTCACCGTAGGGAATTGTTTTTTACACCATTTGAAAAATTGCATGTGTAGCCAGTAATTGCGCATGGAATTGGCGTTGTCTTCGGGTGCTACAAGGTTGACACCAACGATCAGGTTACTGCGCTCTGCCGACATAAAGGCGGCTACCGAATTGCCAAACACAGCAAGCTGATCTTCCAATACCCGAATAACAAAACTTTGAAAACGCATGGTAAAAGTACTGTCGTCAAGCATAAGTTCCCGGTGTACTTTTTCAAAACTTTGCGCGTAATCAAGGACTTTGGCCTCGATGCCTTTTTTCAAAAACTGAGCATACAAGGTGTCCAATACGCGGGAAAGCGCAACGCTGTTTTTTTGCCGTTGCAGGGAATCCAACACTGCTGTGTAGCCTTTCAGATCAGACAGATCCAGGCCATGTTTGGCGGAGCGGTACATTACTTCGAGGTACTGCACATTTTCGGCTTTGGCGCGTTGTTTGAGTTCAAGGAGGCCTTCTCGCACTAGCCCTTTGCTGGGCAAATCAAATTTATCGAAGGCATCAAAGAAGTGTTTGTCACTGGCTTCGTCGCCTTCGAAATAATCTTTGATGGACCAAAAGCGCAGGAGTTGGTAACGAAGGGCATCCAGGCCACCAGTGGCTTTGACTTCGCTGAATCGTTTGATGTCCTCGTTGGGAGCGGGGGCTTTGTCGTAGAGGGCCAGGGTTTTGAGGTTCACCCAGAAATCGGATTTGAGGGCGTAATCAAAGTAACTTTCGGCGTAGATGGAGCCGGAAAAGTGGTTGTGCAAATCGCCACCTTTGGGCATTTGTTGGAAAAATGCGGTGAGCAGCGCTCGGTTGTCGCGGATGGAGTTAAGGTAATCGGAGCTGTATTTTTCCGAGCTCACCTGGCCATATAAAGTAATTCCAGGTAAAATGAATAGCGCCAGCAATAGCCAGGTGAAAGTGTATTTGAGCATTTTTCAGGTGTTTATGCTTAGGTGTAGCTTGAGTGTCTATGGTTTCTTAGGTGGCAAAAAATTGGGTAGCTGCTTTTTCTTTTTTCAAAGAACTCTTCAGATGCTAAAATAGTGTTTCTAACAAAAACACCGTCATCGTCCGTGCACCATGAGCACCTAAGACCAACGACTGTTCAATATCGGCAGTTTTGGAAGGCCCCGCAATAAACGCACCGAATCCATACTCCTGCCCCTGCAAGCGTTCGTACGCCTGGTGCATATTCGCAACGAGGGCATCAGCTGGCAGCACAATGGCGAGGTGTTGGCAAATAAAGGGCACTACCCGTTGTTGGTAATTGGCCTCAGTTACCCAGATGGCCGAGTTTTCCGCTACACCAAAAGTTCCGGTGATGATGGCCAGTTCTACATTCTCCAGCTCATGTGGATCGGCTTTTTCAGGTATGGGTTCGGCCAGGTGTTGCAATGCGGGAATGGAACTGATGATGCGTCCAGGATATGGATTTTCTTGCAGATAAGTTTCAATTTCCGCGTAATTTGCTACCCGTACGGGTTTTCCACCAATGGTGCTCAATACCGTCATAAATTGATCCAACACTTCACTCGTCCGCACCGGAAAGGAGGTCAAATCCGGCAAGGGCCGTTCATCTGTAGGTTGGTTGGCCCGTACCTTGGCCAATATTTGCTCTCGAACTGACATATTGCTACAATTTAGCTTCGGTTTTTCAGATACCAATCTCGGAACGATTCTTTGGGTGGTTCAGGCATTTCACGTTGTTTGAACCAGGGATTGAAGGAATTGCTAACCATTCCGGGGATGACACGCATCGTCCAACGTCCCATTTTGCCCATGCTCCGGTAGACCATTGGACTGGACAATACCGTGGACATCATTTTGAGGCCCATTTTTTTGCCAAAATCAACTTTCCCCTGCCGAGTCAATTCCTGCCGCCATTCGTACAATTGTTCGTGGATGTTGATCTTGACCGGACAAACGTTGGAGCAGGAACCACAGAGGGTGGAGGCAAAAGGCAAGTCTGCATTTTTGGTCATGTCCAAGTTGGGGGCCAAAATGGCACCGATAGGCCCAGCTACGGCGTTGTGGTACGAATGTCCACCACTGCGGCGATACACAGGGCAAGTATTCATACATGCCCCGCAGCGAATACATTTGAGCGAATTGCGAAAGGCTTCGCGACCCAACTGCTGGCTCCGGCCATTGTCTACCAGCACGATGTGCAACTGCGCACCTGCGCGTGGCCTTTTGAAATGACTGGAATAAGTGGTGATCGGTTGCCCGGTGGCGCTGCGGGCCAGTAGGCGTAAAAACACCCCCAGATGCTCGCGGCGAGGAATGATTTTTTCGATGCCCATACAGGCAATGTGCACATCGGCGAGGTGAACGCCCATATCGGCGTTGCCTTCATTGGTGCATACTACAAACTCTCCGGTTTCGGCAACTGCAAAGTTTACTCCGGTTAAGGCTACACGACGACTGAGGAACTTATCCCGCAAGTGCTGGCGGGCCGCTTCGGTCAACAATTGGGGATCGGCATTCCCTTTGGGCGTGCCTAAATGCTGGTGGAATAGCTCACCAATTTCTTCTTTTTTCCAATGGATGCAAGGCATTACGATGTGGCTAGGTGGCTCATCGGCCAATTGCACAATGCGTTCGCCCAGGTCGGTATCGACTACTTCAATGCCATTTTCGCTCAGGTATTCGTTGAGGTGGCACTCTTCGGTCAGCATGGATTTGGACTTGACCATTCGGTTGGCACCCGCTTGTTGCAGCAGGGAAAGTACGATTTGGTTGTGCTCTGCTGCATCGGCTGCCCAGTGCACGATGGCGCCGTTGGCAATGGCCTGCCGTTCAAACGACTCCAGATAATCTGCAAGGTTGCCCAGCACATTGTCCTTGATGGCGGAAGCGGTGTTGCGCAGAGCTTCCCAGTCTTCGTAGAGGGTGTGGGCGGCTTTGTCCCGCTTTTGGCGAATCCACCAGAGGGTGGTGTCGTGCCAGTCCACGCGGGGTTCATCCGCGTTGAAACGTTCAGATAATTCGGGATGTTTGGGTTTGGTAGACATTGTGTGCAGTTTACGGACTAAAGTAACTGCTTTCTCCTATAAAATCCTACT